>NZ_JBIDFL010000030.1:0-966 GCF_046635785.1 Gilliamella sp. CG16 | reverse complement strand
GGGCTACCACTGGATACACTTCGTGGACCAGACGATGATTTCCTCTTGCCCTTGCCTATTGGCATGGTATAATGGGGATGACGATGGCTAGAGGTCGAATGCGGCGCCGTGGTGGACGCCGACGGCAGCGAGTGGTCTGGGATGATATGACCCTTGATCAGGCAAACCTGCCTACCCTCACCCTCGACAGCCTCGGGACAGGACTCGATGGAGCATTTTCCGGTCTCATTCGTTGGCGCGGCGCTGATGTTACACTGCTACGAACTATTTTCACATCCCTTGTGGAAATCGAAATCGCGGGTTTCCCCGTTGACCCGCAGTCTGCTCTGGAAATCTGCGTTGGCCTATCATTCTTTGATGCTATGCAGGACATCGGCGGAGCCGGACTCAACACGACTATCGCAACTGGAACTGGACCTCTAGACGACGCTGACAACTCGCGTTGGCACGCTCGTTGCTGCGTGGTGATTCCGATTGGTGCTGCTGCTCAGATGAGCGCCGGGCTCGGCGCTGTTCTCCCCACACTCCCGTCGAAGAATTCGCCGGACGGCGGGTACGTCTGGATAGTAGGGAATGCAGAGGGCGAGCAGCGCTGGCACTGGTATTGCACGTGGGACTCGAAGGCGAAACGCCGCCAGCAGGGTTCGGAGACGGAGTGGCTTCAGCTTGCCATACAGGCCCGCGTATCGACGACCCCCGCGATTGGGGACGACATCAACATCAGCATCAACCAGTTCGCTGGTCGAATGGTCCGCACGATGGGTGCGACTGTGGAGCTCCCATGAAACGTGACCGTGATCGAAATTCAGCCTTGACAGGGGCGAAGCCCCGTGATAGGGTGGGCGGAGGGATGCAGCGCAGCGCGGCGAAGCCGCCTCCGACCGAGGTTTTCGAAGAAGGCGAGTGGGCTCCTGGTCGGGAATGCCCGAGGGGCTACCACTGGATACCTGTCTCTTATACACATCT
>NZ_JBIDFL010000029.1:0-1003 GCF_046635785.1 Gilliamella sp. CG16 | reverse complement strand
GCCTGGTGCATTGCGCTTAGCTGCGCTGTGAAAACGACCACGACTACGCCGCCTTGCCATCTCGAGCTACCCCTTCTGCGAGCGACTTAATGTCGTTGTAGAGCTCGAGCCACTCCTGATCGGAGTCTCCGGCGCCGAGCGAGTCAGCGAGTCGCAAGCACATTCTGGCCAGAAGCACTTCCCGGTGCGTAGCCAACATTGGGCGGCGTACTCCACGGTCGCGCGCCGGGCGTCTGAATTGTCCATCTTTAGGTTCTTCCATCATGGTCTCCTAGCGGCATTTAGCGGCAGTTGCGGTGGGACATAGAACGTCCCGCGTCCCGTCTGCCTTTCGCCATCCAACCCGATGGTACGACCCCCGGGGGGGGGGGTCTACACAGCTACGGTACCCGCACGAGCATGGTGGGTTGGCACCACACGAAGTTCGCAAGCGAGGCAGCATTGCCCAAATTGAAGTTCCCCCGAACGGCGACACCAAGCGACTTCTCACGTAGCTTGACGCGAGTCTTTGGCTCGAAGGTGATGTTGAGGTCCATCTGCTGCACGGAAGCGGTGCGAGCTCCAGTCTGATGCGTGTAGTCCATGACCCCGTACCCTAGAATGCGGTTGTTGCGCAGCGTGAGGTCGAACTCAGTCGTGTTAGCGACGAGCGTCGTGAACTGGTCCTCCTGAGTGAAGACCATCGCCTCTACGAGCATCGTGACCTGACCGAAGCCCGCGGGGAGGAAGTAGTTCGAGTCGAACGTCTGCGCGAAGCCACACTTGATGATGAGGCGCTCGAGCACAGGGGCGCCCTTCATCGTGTCATTCAGCTCGATGGAGGGATCTTGGAAGTCGTCCTCCGCGAGGATAACATCGCTGAAAGTAGCTGAATTGTTCTGCTGCTCAGTGAGAGTGAAGGCAGGAGGACGAAGCCAAAACGACTTGCCTGGTGCATTGCGCTTAGCTGCGCTGTGAAAACGACCACGACTACGCCGCCTTGCCATCTCGAGCTACCCCTTCT
>NZ_JBIDFL010000028.1:0-1364 GCF_046635785.1 Gilliamella sp. CG16 | reverse complement strand
ACCCCATAAACATCCGATGTCGTGTGGTCTATGCGGTTGGTTTTAAATTGTCGCTCGGAATATAATTCCATTTGACTCGTCGCCTTGGTTCGACCACCGAATACCGTTGTAATACCGCGACCCGAACTTGAGTCCACATCATTGAGTACCTTCGTGTATAAGTTGGTGCGGTCATTCACATCCCAGCTGCCCTGAATGCCACCACCGCCTCCCCGGTTCGACACAAATAATTCCGCGCCAATATTAATGCTGTCCGTTATCTGAGAGCTGTATCCCACCGTCGTTCGGTTGTCATTTGACACATCACCCGATTTACCTAACGTCAGCTGCTGAATGATGTAACCTTTGTCCCGTCCGTCAAAAAACGAGCGTTCCAGTTTCGCCGCCACCAGCATCTCATGCGTGCTGTCCTCACCATAATTGTGGTTATTGCGGTGCTCCAGCTCTAATGTGGTTTTATATAAATCGCCCAGCGTAGTGTAATATTGCGCACGGGCTATTCGTTCTACATAGTTACCCTTGTCTTTTTCATTGCTGTAAGAAACTAATACCCCTCGCTTATCCGGCTCAAAGTCATAACGTAACTCGCCACCCCACTCTTCCAAATCACTGCTTCGGGCTTTGGCAAACGATGAAAAGCCTTCCTGCTGCATCGAGTAATACCCTTTAAAACTCAGCGGAACATCCTCATCGGTAAAGTCATCAAAGTTGATGGTTTGCTCTATCTTCCATGCCGCACCACGGGTATCACCTGATAACGTCGTTTGATTAAACGAGACACCACCATTGCTCGACACATAGATATCATTCATCCCCGCCTTGCTTTTCGCATACTCCACATGGGTATGTGTCCCCTGCGTTGGTCGTATTATCAGGTCAACCCCTTTTAATTCATACGTATCGCCGCTTGACTGGTCTTCATTGATATACGTCCCGCCAATTCGAACATGGTCGTTTAACCAGTGATAAGCACGACCACCAAACACTTTTTCGCTGTTAAAGTCAAAACCGTCTGAGTAATATTCATATTCCGCAATAATCCAGACCGGGTTACCCCCTAACAGATTACCGCCTTCAATTATCGAGCTCCCCGTCTCACCCTGTGCCGTCATCGGCAGTGGCTTGGTTAAAAGTACCCGACCCTGAAACTGATTGACTTCATAGTCCACACCTTCCGTCAACGTTCCGGTACTCAGTACCCGACCCGTATTACGGTCACGTACCTCCATCGACAGCTTTAAACTCCCTTCGGTAATACGCTGATGTTTTAAAAAATACAAACTACCACCGGTCGAGGCTAACTCAACATGACTGCCCCGTGTTTCACCGTTCGATAAAAACACCGTCCCGTACGTGCGGGTATC
>NZ_JBIDFL010000027.1:0-1513 GCF_046635785.1 Gilliamella sp. CG16 | reverse complement strand
ATTGATGGAAAAACACCAAAAGTAACGGGTGATAATTTAGATTTTATTTACAAGAAAAACGGCGATGCGGCGATCACCGGTCATGTAATGGTTGATATTAACAATAATGGCACACTAGAAAATTATGTTAATAAAACAGGGGACATGGCGATACCGGATATAAACGTCAAATTATATAAATTTGATGGTTCCAATCGTACGTTTTATCGTGAAGTAAAAACGAATGCAAAAGGTTACTATAGTTTTAGTGGTATTGATTTAAATACTGATTATATTGTTGAAATTGAACCCACAAAAGGTTTTGGTGTTATTGCTAATGCAGAGGGTAACACAAATATCAATTTAAAACCGATTCACTTTGAAGATGTTGGAAAGACAGTACAAAACCAATACTTCTTATTGGCAGGAAGTTCAAATAGTTCACCGTCAGCTGGTATAAACAGTAGTTATGCAATCAACAGCGGAATTTCTGGAAAAACCTTGTTAAATGGTAGCGATCCAGTTGAGCCAATTACTCAAGTTTTAATTGGTTTACGTGATGCAAACAATAACGAGATTGCACGTCAGTATACCAATGATAAAGGTGAATACCACTTCTATAATCTATCCCAAGGGAAGTACAGCATTAATATTGTCGCTTCACCAGATGGTTATTCATTAGTTAAAAACAGTAAAGGTACCACTCAACCAATTGATACTTTATCTGGTCTAGATTTAACTAATGTGGGTATAAAAGACAATAATTTCTATTTTAAACAAGCGAGTGATGAAGGTATTGGTGGTAAAATCTATGTTGATTATGCCGATAATAATACCGATTTTAATCAGTTAAATGAGTTTGCCTATTTACTTGATAGTGCGATCACGTATACCGTTGAGCTACGTGACGGTTTAGATGGAACTGGTAAGCTATTAATGACCCAACAAACCGTAGATGGTGAGTATCATTTCTCTAATCTGGTGTTTGGTGATAATGCTAACTATTCTGTGGTACTGAAATTAGACGCTAATGCCGACCATGAGTTTAAACAAAGCTCAGCAGGTAACGATCCGAAACATATTGTTATTCCGGTTGCGAATTTACCAAAAAAAGGTTCACTGGATAACAATTATCTGTTGGTAGGAAAATTAAAAATCGATGGTTATGTCTGGGTTGATGAAAATGACAGCAAAGACAGACAGGGTGATGAAGGGCTTAATGGCATTAATGTGACCCTTAATTATCAGGCACCGGGTGCAACGGATTATGTCGAGCTTAAAAAGGTTAATACCGACACTTCAGGTCACTATCAGTTTGAAAAATTACCGAAAGGCGGTAACTATCAAATTAAGGTTAGCACACCGGAAGGAACGGAATTAATTGCGGACACTGTCATAGCCGGAAATAGTGATAGCTTTGAGTTTAAAACGTTAAAACAAAATGAGTTAGACAAAAGTTCAGCGTATAAATATATTGCCATGATCAAAGGTCATGTCAGCATTGATATAGACAACAGCCGAACCCACTCAGCGA
>NZ_JBIDFL010000026.1:0-1592 GCF_046635785.1 Gilliamella sp. CG16 | reverse complement strand
GGTGTTATTGCTAATGCAGAGGGTAACACAAATATCAATTTAAAACCGATTCACTTTGAAGATGTTGGAAAGACAGTTCAAAACCAATACTTCTTATTGGCAGGAAGTTCAAATACTTCACCATCGGCAGGTATAGGTAGTAATCAAGCGATTAATAGTGGTATTGCGGGTAAAACTATTATTGACGGCACATCTCCTGAATTGCCAATTGATAATGTATTGATCGGTCTAATTGATTCAAGCGGAACAGAGATCGCTCGTCAATATACAAATGCTAACGGTGAATATCATTTCTATAACTTACCTTCCGGTAAATATAGTATTAATGTTGTAACCTCGCCAGATAATTATTCATTAGTTAAAAACAGTAAAGGTACCACTCAACCAATTGATACTTTATCTAGTTTAGATTTAACTAATGTGGGCATAAAAGACAATAATTTCTATTACAAACAAGCGAGTGATAAAGGTATCGAAGGTAAAATCTATGTTGATTATGCCGATAATAATACCGATTTAACTCAGTTAAATGCGTTTGCACATTTACTTGATAGCGAAACAGCATTGACTGTTGAGTTACGTGATGGTTTAGATGGTACCGGTAAGCTATTGATGACTCAACAAACCGTGGATGGTGAGTACAAATTTTCTAACTTGATGTATGGTGATAATGCTAACTATTCCGTGATACTTAAATTAGACACTAATGCCGACTATGCGTTTAAACAAAGCTCAGCCGGTAAAGACGCGAAACATATTATTATTCCGATCGCAAATTTACCAAAAGATGGTTCACAAAATAATAATTATCTATTGGTAGGAAAACAAAAAATCGGTGGTGATGTCTGGATTGATGAAAATGAAAGTGGAGATAGACAGGATAACGAAGGGACTAAGGGCATCAATGTGACCCTTAATTATCAGGCGCCGGGTGTAACGGATTACGTTGAACTTAAAAAGGTTAACACCGATAATTCAGGTTACTATCAGTTTGAAAAATTACCGAAAGGAGGTAACTATCAAATTAAGGTTAGCACACCAGAAGGAACGCAATTAATTGCGAACCGTGTCATCCCTGGAAATAGTGATAGTTATGCGTTTACTTCGTTAACAAAAGACGAGTTAACTAATAGTTCAGCATATAAATATAATAGTGTGATAAAAGGTCATGTGAGTATTGATGTCGATAACAGTCAAACGAACACTGCTGTAGATAGAGATTTAACAGGACTGAAATTAACGCTGAAAAGATCGGATGGCAATCTTACCCGACAAGCTATTACTGACAGTAATGGTCATTTTGAAGTGGATAACTTATCGTTTGGCGATTGGATTATCACGGCAGACAATTCGCAAAGTGTGGCTGACTGGAGTAGTTACCAATTGAGTTATACCCAAACGGGTAATAAAGCGGTGGCAGCGACGGCAAAAGACTTATCATTAACGGTTAATCTTTCAAAGCAAAATCCAGCGGTGAATGGTGTTGAAATAGGTTATCACGGCAGTGCGGTTATTAAAGGTTATGTGGTGATCGATGCCGATAACGACGGAAAATACAGCGCAAACGATATTGCCTTTGGCGCATTAAGTAC
>NZ_JBIDFL010000025.1:0-1729 GCF_046635785.1 Gilliamella sp. CG16 | reverse complement strand
CTCAACTTGATACTCGATTTGGCTCAGATAAATATTCACGAATTGGTGGACAACTAGGTTTAAATTATTCATTCTAACAATAGTAATATCTTAGTAAATACAAAGCAGTACGATTTAGTACTGCTTTTTTATAGAAAAAAGATATGTGATTCAAACTAAATTGAAAAAGGGGATATTTAGCACTGACTAAATAAAGAATTTAGTCTAAAAAAAATCATAACATGAACAATATATTGAAAAAAAAAGATTGCTAATTGATTATGTATTTTAAACGCAGAATATGAAAATTTTGTGCAAAAATAATCGGTTTATTAACTTTACATTAACTTACAATTAACAAAAAAAACAATTAATTATAATTATATTACGCTTTTTATTAGAAATTTTCGATAGATTAAATGTTGATTGATCGCTTAATCCGATCAATAATGTTTTTTACATAAGTCTCTTGAATCTTAGTGACTATGTTTAATATTGTAAAATGAAGGAAATTTAACAAATGAATAAAATTTATAAAGTTTTGAAAAATAGACAAGGAATTAGTCTGGCAGTTTCGGAATTAGCCAGAGGAAGAGGTAAAAAAACTAAATCAGTATTAATTAATGCCACAATTCTTGGGGCTTTATCTGTTTTATCTTCCGGCAATGCTTTTGCTGCACGTGTTAATATAGATACCAATCAAATTATTAAAGGTGATGACACTGGAACTTTGCCTAATGGCGTAGTCAGCAATGATGAATATATCATTGGTCAAAATGGACATTTAACAATTAGTGATAATGGTACATTAAAAATTAATAGAATTATAGTGGCACATGATGTAGATACTTCTGCTCAATTTACACTCGACAATGGTCATTTCATTAACTCTACTGGTGATGCTTATTTAGGATCTCAAGGTAACGCTAATATTCTTATTACTAATGGCGGCACTTTTACCAATACTGGATGGTCATCATTACGTATAGGTCATTCTAGCACTTCTAATACAACTTTAACTGTATCAGGTAAAGGCAGTACAATAAATCAAGTTAACTCACAAGATATGGGGATTGCCGGCGACGGTAAGGCTGTAGTTAATATTTTAGATGGTGGTGTTATTAATTCATCTCGAGCTACATTTGTCGCAAGTGGTAATGGAAATGCGATTATTAATATTGACGGTGAAGGTTCTGCTTTTAATTCAGGTGGTATGCGAGTAGGAACGCAATCAGCTGATAAAGATGGCTATGGTGAAATTAATGTAACCAATGGTGGTAGTTTAAATATTGCTGATGGTGATGCAGGTACATACAACAAGCTAGCTATCAGAAATGGTAAAGTATTAATTGATGGTAAAAATTCTCAATTGAACGTGATGTCTGAAATTATCGTCAATGAGGGTGGTAATCATTCTGCTAGTTTAACCGTTGCAAATGATGCAGCCATCAAAACTCAAAAAGGCGATAAATCTGGTGAGGATCTCGGTATTCGAGTTGATCAAAATGGCGCCCTTAATATCGGTGGCGAAGTTGGAAAAGCCGCTGAAAAAGCAGGTTCTATTGATACGCCAAAAGTTGGATTAAGAAATGGTGGTAAATTAAATATTAATCATACTAACACTGATTATCAAGTAGGCTGGGATATTGATGGAAATGGGGATGTCAATGTCGTCTCTGGTGATAACTTTATTAGTGGTAAACATACTTATGAAGGAAACACTAATATAACCGGTGGTTCTTGGAATGCG
>NZ_JBIDFL010000024.1:0-1990 GCF_046635785.1 Gilliamella sp. CG16 | reverse complement strand
GCTTATAGGTGTATATCAATCTATTTATTTGCTTTCTACGGGTGTCTCTTTAAGAGAATTAGCTTTATTTCAAGTTGTTTTCTCTCTTGTTTCTTTATTTGCAAACATTCCAATTGGAGTAATGTGTGATCGTTATGGCCGAAAATTGTTAGTCATAATAGGGGTCCTATCAACTATTATTTTTTACCTGCTGTGTTTTTTTTCTCCAAATTTTTATTTTTTAGTTTTGGCTCATATTTTTTATGCTGTGGGAATATGTTGTGTCGGGAATGGTATCTTTGGATGGATGTATAGTTCTATTGAAAATAAAGAAGAATTAGCAAGATATTCCCATATTGGACAAAAAATAACTTCAATAGGAAGCATAATAACTGGTTTAATAGGTGCTATTATTTTATATTATACAAAATCTTATTATGTTGGTTACTTTGTTTCTATATTTTTTATGAGTATAATTTTATATATATACATGTATATACCGACACCTATTAAAGCAATATTACCAACGGAAAAAAAACAAAGTTTTTTATTTAAAGTTAAATCTGTTTTTCCATTGATAAATCAATCAACAGGAGGATTATATTTTATTATAATTACTTGTTTATTTACCTTTGGTATACAAATTATATATCATTTTTGGCAACCCATTATGACATACGGTATGAGTACAGAAGCCATATCTAAAGATAAAATTTTTGTACTTATTTGTTGTCACATAGGCGCTTTTTTATTTCAATTTTTATTTAATCACATTCTTCCTTCCTTTGGTGTTTTTACTAAAAAATATATGGTTAGCACAATTATTTGTGGTGTTTTGGGAGGAATGTTTTGTATTTTGTTATTGTTTAAAATTCAAAGTTCAACAGCTGGTTATATTGGTATATTTATATATTCATTAATTCATGGAACAACATCTTTTCTATCTATTAGTACTGGTGGATATTATACTTTCTTACTTAAAAAAGAATACGAAAAAGACATATCATCAATATCCAGTGGTGTAGCTATCTATGCTAGATTGGCTGCTGTTATATCTTTGTTTTTAGTATCTCTATTTCCATCTTCTATACCTGTTTATTATTATCTTATTATTCCAGCAATATCTTTTATATTATGTGGTTTAATTTCCTTTAAATGGTTTCGTAGCAAAAATTAACATTTAATGTACATGAGAAAACAAAAAAAACAAGTTGTTATTTTTCAAAAGGTTAAATTTTGATAAACCGTACTCACCTTATTTTTTGTACGTTTATAACCGGTTTTTTCTCTCTGTTTTATTGTTTTATTGTTTTACTGTTTTCCCCCCTTTATTCGTTTTATTATTCATATGGTTATCAAGTTAAAACCGTACCTTTTTATGGTTAAAACCGTACCTTTTTATGGTTAAAACCGTACCTTTTTATGGTTAAAACCGTACCTTTTTATGGTAATATCCACAGGCTACTTTTTTAAACCGTATTTTTTTTAGTTTGATACTGTTTTCTTTTTGCGTACAATGCCAGAAAGATTACGGTTTTAATGCTAGGGAAAATACTAAAATGAATGATTTAATTGTTTATAAAGATAACTATCTTGTAGAAGCTAGTTACAAGCTAACACTAATGGAACAGCGTTTAATGTTGTATTGCATTAGTAAATTAAACCCACAAAAGCCTCAGCAAAAACAAAAAATAGTTGTTGAAGATTTTATAAAGCAATTCCCAGACATACAGTCTAATAATGCATATGCACAGATTAAAAAATCTATTGACGCATTGGGGGAGCGCTGGATTAAGGTAAAAGACCCTAAATATATCGAAGAATTTAGGTGGATACAGTCAAAAAAATATTTTAATAATACAGGAACGGCGGTTATAGAATTCAGTAACTCGGTTATGCCGTATCTTTGCCAACTAGAAAAACAATTCACTAATTACCTATTACGCAATATAAGCGCTTTTAAGCGCACCTACTCCATAAGACTATACGAACTATTGACTCAATATAGAAC
>NZ_JBIDFL010000023.1:0-2116 GCF_046635785.1 Gilliamella sp. CG16 | reverse complement strand
ATATAGAACTCTTAAATCTCGCAATATTAGCTTGCGAGATTTGCGTATTGCTTTATTGCTTGAAGATAAATTTTCTGAATGGTTTGAACTAAAAAGAAAAGTTATTGAGCCTTCCATTGAAGAAATTAACAAAAAAAGTGACTTAAAGATCGCTTACAAACCCTTACGCAAAGAGCGTTCCATTGATGCTATAGAGTTCTATATTGAAATAGATACACAGATAAAAATGTTTGAAGGGCAAGAGCAATTAAAGAAACTTAAGAAAAAGATAGGAATTATAAATAGCAATAAAACCACTTGAATTTATTATCTAAGCTCCTACAATATGTATTGAGAAGAAAGAGAGCTTACGCCCTCTTTCTTCGGTCTCTATCGGATGACTGGAGAATCGCCAGATAGCAACAAAATAACGATAATAATTACTATTAATCTAATTATCAATCATAATCACCCCCTTAGATTGTAAATTTAGGGGCTGTCTACTACCTGACCCGCCAGTCAGGTAGTAGATTACCAACCCCGACCAACCGTCAACAATAATAACATAATTTTTACAAGGTGTAAGGTTTACAAATTTAACCTGTCTAATATTGCGAGATTTAAGAGTTCTATATTGAGTCAATAGTTCGTATAGTCTTATGGAGTAAGTGCACTTAAAAGCGCTTATATTGCGTAATTGATTATTTGTAACAAATTTAATTTTTTGTGACGGAGATCACATGTAAATATTGTAAATATCAGGTATGCTATTTGTGATGAATAAATCATCATAAAGTAAATTAAATTAAATTAAATTAAAGGAGTCAAAAATGAATAGCTCAAATAGTAATTGCGGCGGAAATTAATTAGTTAATTTCTAGTACTGGTTTAATTAGTAATTAAACCAGTATTTATTTTTTTGCCTGAAGGAAAATTTATGATAGATAATAGATTTGTGCTTGGAAAGCATGTAAAAGTAGATGGGTTTTATGGGGTTGGTTACTTTGGATTAGGTAGTAGGCAATTGGAGATTGATAATATTTATGATTGGAATAATTTAATTTTTATAGCAGAAAAATTTATAACTCCCCAAGATGTAGACTTTTTATATGAAAAAGTTATGAAAAGTAAAATATCTTTTTCTGAATATAAAGATTATATAAATATTCTCAAAAAAAATAATTTTTTGATCCAATATTCACAAAATAATAAATATTCAGACGATAGATATTCTAGAAGTTTTTTACACTATGAAAGTTATGGTTCTATAGCTTATAAGATACAGAATAAACTAAATTCAAAACATGTTGTTATTATAGGATGCGGCGGTATTGGTAATCATGTTAGTTCAATACTGGCTACGTCAGGAATAAAAAAAATAACTTTAGTTGATAACGACTATATTGAATTAAGTAATTTAACAAGACAAATTTTATTTAAAGAAGATGATGTAAAAAAACAAAAAACATCCATTATTAAGCGAGAATTATTATTAAGAAATAAAAATATAGAAATAGATGAAATAAACATCAAAATTACTAATATAGATTCATTAAAGCAATTACCTAAAGCTGATATTTGGGTTTTGTCAGCGGATGAACCAAGTGATATTTATTTATGGGTTAATAAAATCTGTGTTAAAAATGAACAACCCTATATTTGCGCTGGATATTTTAATGATATTTCTGCATTTGGTCCTCTTTACATTCCTCACAAAACAGGTTGTCTTGAGTGTGGCAAACCTTTAATCTACAAAAAAAACGAAGAAAATAGCAGTGTTTCTTTAGATAGCAAGAAAATAAATAGCAATTTTAAAATAGCTACTTTTCCTACTGTAAATGCAATATCTGCATCTTTTTGTGCTGGTGATATTTTAAAATATTTAGGTGAATATGATGAACCATTATCTTTAAATAAAAGAATTGGTATTTGGACTGATAAACTTAACATTAAAACAATAGATTTTATTAAATCTGATGAGTGTAAAGTTTGTGGTAGCAAATAAGAATGATAATAAAAAAGCTAACATTAAATAATGCTTGTTACAATTCCATTAGAATGCTTATAGGTGTATATCAATCTATTTATTTGCTTTCTACGGGTGTCTCTTTAAGAGAATTAGCTTTATTTCAAGTTG
>NZ_JBIDFL010000022.1:0-2429 GCF_046635785.1 Gilliamella sp. CG16 | reverse complement strand
AGGGGAGAACATCCCCGGCGGCGGCGGCATCATCATCCGCTCGCCGGCCCCGAACGCCGCACCGGTTGCCACGAGCCCCGCGCCGCGACCGATGATGCGCCCAGCCCCGCGGCCGACCTGGGTCATCACGTTGGTCACCCGGCCGGGGACGAGCGCTGTTCCAGGGCCCGCCATCTTGGCGCCGCGCTTGAAGATCTTCTTCCCGAGCCACTTCGCGCCCATGCCGATGAGGGACCCCAGAAATGGATCTCCGGCGTAGTAATCGCCCTGGTAGTAATCACCCTGATAGTAGGCCACGGCGGCTCCTGTGCTCTTGTAGTTGGGCGTGGGTGCCCACACGAGGTTGAGGTTGCGGAGAGGGCTGTTCGTCGTTCTCAGGGGCTGTGAGGGCCCCGTCTCTCCGGATGCGTGCATTCAATCGTCCCATGGTCCGGTTGAGCTTGTCGAAAACAGCTTCCCACTCCAGTTTCAGGAGCCGTTGGCTGCTCTGAAGCCCTTCAACAGCCTGTTCTAAGGCCGTGATGCGCTCCTTTTCCTGCTTTCGCCCCCCGCGGGTCCACAGCACGTAGTACCTCCCCAACACTGTACTTCCTCGATCTCTCGGATGGCCCCCCCCCGCCCGGGTCAACTCTACACCCGAAACACCTGGGCGAAAACAACAACTTTTCAACAGGGCGAAAGTCAGGCGTAGGGGGGAGGGGTCGGCCAGGGGATTTGTACCGGTACGGAGAAGTGGATTCTATCCTTGGCGCTCCAGGACCCGCCGACCCGCTGCCACCAGGTCCCGAGCGTATCGAGTGCCGAGAAGGGCTCGGTCACCATATCCCAAGCAAGCCCGTATTCGTGCAGCGACCGGCCGGGCGGCGCTGCCGGAAATTGCGCCTGGCCAGCTAAGAATCTGTTGTAAAGCGCACGCTGCCGCCCCCTCGAGCGCGTGACCGACGTGATGCGTACTGAACGGGCCCCGGCGGAGGGAGCGGCCGATAATAGCCACTCGGCATAAGGCCGCAACCAGGGTTGCAAGCTCGACAGGCTGTGGGTCTGCACTCACAATTCCAGCGGCTGCACGCCGCGCTCGCGCCAGGCAATACTGAACCGGACGCCCACGTTGGCGTTGAGCCCGCCGAAGTAGACGCGCGTGCCTGGCGGGAGGATTATCTGCTTCGTGTAGATGCCTAGGGTGTTGCCCAACAGCCTGGTGAAGTAGATCGTACCCGCGCCGACCGGCACCGCGCCGACTGCATTCTGGAAAGTCGGGAGCATGGCGGCCTGGCCGGCCACGCCCGTCATCGGCCACCGGAGATCCCGGACCACCGACAACGCGGTGTTGACCAGGTCCACCTGAGAGGTCTGGACGGTGATGACGTAGTCCTGGTTGACTGACGCCGCGAAGGTGATTTCGTCGACCACGGCCAGCGCGCCCGAGTCGAGCGGGTTGCGGAGGACGAACTGGCCGGCCGCGCCGACGTTGGCGAGGACGCTCTCGGCCGCGCTGCAGATCTTGACGCCTTTAAGAAACTCCCACTCGTCGGTGGCCGCCTCGAGCTGCCACGTCGGCGAGAGCTCCGGGCTGAGCTCGGACGCAATGTCGACCTGGCCAACCATCGACAGAGCGCGGCGGAGGAGGTCGGAATACCGACCGATTTCTATCTTCGACATAGGCCTGGATAGTCCATGGCAGGCCTACAGAGGCTCGATGGTGATGATGCCGTCGACCGTCGCGACCGCGCCGCCCACCTCGTCGTTCAGGATTTGCAGGAGATCGTCCGGCGAGGCTTTGAAGTCGATGACGGGAGTGTTGAAGAGTACCGGCGTAACGCCCGCAGTGCCGCCACCAGGGCACGGCGTGAGCTGCTGGATGTTCTGGCTTCCCGTGAAGATCGACATTCGCACGTTGACGGTGGTCGCGCGCTGCAGGATCGCAATGTAGCCTCCTTCAACGAAAGCATTCGGGACACGTGCGAATTGCCAGTTCAGGATCGGTGCCTGCCCCCGCTGGTTCGCAACCAGGGCGTCGGACCATATGAAGCTGGGCATTTGCGTCTTCCTCCGGGTCTAAGCCGAGCTCGTCGGCATCAAAATACGCACTGTCGCGCGGGTCATCGGCGTAAGCTACCTGTTCCCATCGACATCCGCAGTCACCGCACATGAAGTAGCGCGCCGGCGACATTAGGCTCCAATCGCTTTGGCGGCGCGGCGGATATCCTTCTTCGACCGCTGGGCCAGCTTGCCGAACCCGGCCACCCGGCGCAGTGACCGGCGCAGCGCCCGCGGGTTGGCGACGTTCATCGACCGGTTGCGCACGCAGCGGCCGCTGCCGTCCTTGGCCATGTGAAAGCCGCTCGGGCAACACACCTGGCCGCCAAGCATGGTTGGCGCCGGCGGCCCCATGAACTCCCTGCCACCCGATCGATAGGGCACGCCGCGAC
>NZ_JBIDFL010000021.1:0-2894 GCF_046635785.1 Gilliamella sp. CG16 | reverse complement strand
TTACCGTTAAAATATCCCGGGTAGATGCGAGGGGTAAAAATACCACTTACGGTTAGCAAACCTTTATTATATTGAATAAGTTCTTCTTTAGTGAGCTCAGCTGCCCCGTCTTTGTTTTTAGAACCTGTTACATCCAGATAAAGCTTGCCCGAAATTGCCTCGGTCGTATTTGATGGTACAACTTGAGCTTGCATTAGATATAATTTATTTTTATCTAAATTATTGGCAAGTGAACCATCGGCTAATACTTCAAAATCTAACGTTCCTGGTGGTGTTGCTGGATCCACATCCGCAATGTCGATAAAATCATTGCCCGGAGTGTGAACTATACGGTATTTGCCTTCCGGTAATGAGTATAGCTCCATCGTCCAGAACTTACCCCAATACTGATAATCATTACTGTTTTTATCCCAATAATAAACATTTGATGTATTAGTCCCTCTCTCTGAATCTGAACCATACCTATCGCCATTCATATCATTAACAGGCATAGCACGAATATTACCTTTTCCTTGCATTAGAAAATTTTTAACAATTGGTGCACCAAGTTTGTCAAATCGAATTTTATGGCTAGCTGCAAGATCTTGACTGCTATTTTCTACTGCTGTTACGCTTTTACGTAATGCTTTAACGATAAAATCTTTTCCAGCTGTTAGCCCATCAGCGCCGGTAAATTTATAAAGCCCATCAGAACCAGTTTTTTTAGATGCAATAACACTTTGTCCGCCTATTACACAAGCATTGTTATCTTTACAAAGTAAGACTGTCGCATCAAAAAGTGGTAGATCATCATAAGTCCCTGGAATATTAACTTCTAATTTCCCTTTGCCAGAATATGTATCTAGGTAAACTTTACCACGAACAACATAATCTTGTTGTTTCAGCTTATACCAAAAGTTAGTTCCCTTATTATGCGCTTTTCCACCTTCAATTTTTATTTCAAAAACTGACTGGTTATTTTCAACGCCAGTATTTTGATCATTATTTTCAAGTTCAATATCTTGTGAATTAAAATTACTTCCAGCAGAAAAACTTGGTCTAGTTAAAACACGATATTGACCATCCGGTAGATTTGTAAAATTATAATAACCGTCCTGATTCGTACCAAAATTTGTGAATAAGTTCCATGTATTATCTGACTGCTTTTTGTATAACGATACCTGGGCAAATTTAATTGCTGTATCTTCATCTGGGTTATAATCACCCAAAGCGCCAGAATGGCTATTATTCAGATAAACATAACCAGATAGCGTATTCGGCTTTTTAGGTTTGAAATACATAGCATTCGAGTGTGAAAGTTCCGTTTGTATCGTTAAAATATAATCACCACTCGAATAGTCAGCTTCAATTTCGTCATTAATATCATCAATTTTATAAGTATATAACCCGGCATGATCAATCGGAGCAGCTATCCTACCAAGTGCACCGAGCACGCCATAAGAACCAGGTTTGCCAAGCGTTGCAGCTAATGGTTTTCCTTGTTTATCAAGAAGCGGAGTTACGCCGTCTTCTTCATAAAAAGAGACTTTCATGTAAGTTGTAGCAGTGTGTGTTAAGCTGACACCATCAACCACACCACCCCAAGCTGTAGTTAAATTAGCTGTTCTAATATTGCTTTCAACGTTTAACGTTCCTAAGTTCTCTCGAAGGGGAGAATACCAAAAGTTTCGATTCGATTGGGTTCCTTTACCTAAACCAACAACAATAATTTCTTTAGGGGCGATATTAGCCTGAGTACCATTACTAAGTTTTACTTTCCCTTTATGGCTACTTCTTGATTTTGGTGAAGTACTGGTTGATTTACCATCAGAATCATTCACAAAAATATAGGAATTTAAATCTATACCAGATTCGTTAATGACCACTTTATAATCTTTGCCGATCGCCAAACCACGGAATTGATATAATCCATTGCTCTTATTTGTTGTTTGTGTAGCAATCTTTTTCCATGTACTATCATCGTATTGATAAAGATCGACGGGGGTTTCTAAATAAGTCGTATTTGATACAGGTAATATATTATAAGGCTTACCAGAATCAGGTCCCCTAGGCAAAAACTGATTTGATAAGACAAATACCTGACCCGATATACCAGATAAACTTGAATCATTTGGATCAATTTTTAATAAAAATGTCGGACCACTTGTTTGGTTATTTGCATCTGTTATTTTGATGTTTTGTTCAAGTTTGCTAAGTGGAATATAAGGCGCTTTCACATTGGTTACTTTTATGTCATAACTCGCCACCGCTAAATCTTTAAAACGATATAGACCATCATCGCTTGTAGTTATCGTTTTTGTGCCCAA
Organism: Gilliamella sp. CG16; assembly: GCF_046635785.1. Lineage (NCBI taxonomy): Bacteria > Pseudomonadati > Pseudomonadota > Gammaproteobacteria > Orbales > Orbaceae > Gilliamella > Gilliamella sp. CG16. Next base: position 588 of record NZ_JBIDFL010000021.1, on the reverse strand, counting down.
AACTTTGGTTGTCGTGCCGGGATAGTAAAGCTCGACATTCATACCTAATGCGCCAGTATCCGTATCAGCACCATAGATACCGTCATTGTTTTGATCTATAGCTACGATTCCATCGACGCCCCATTCATTACGTGGTTTTATATTGAATGCACCTTTTTGATTGGTACCATTCATATTAAACTCTATCGTATTAATGTATTTATGCGAATTATCAGGTAATGTTGCATCCCATAAGGTATATTTAGTTTGATTACTTGAGTCAGCAATAAAATCTTCAATATCAACAATTAGGTCATACTTATAGGTTTTTAAAGTATTTTTGATGTCAATTTCACCTTTATCATTGGTGGCAAGCGTTAACTCTTTTGTTGATGCAGAATTAATTAGTTTAATGGGAATATTTTTGGCGCCATTACCTTTTTCATCCTTAACATCTAAATGAATATCACCGCCTTGCCCTTTGATAAATAAGTTTTGAGCAGACGCACCAGTATCAACGATAAGTTGCACCGAACGATCAATGGTTTCACCTTCCGTCGTCTTTGCCACAACCTTATATGTCCCCAGTAACGGCGCATCTAATTTATA
>NZ_JBIDFL010000020.1:1815-5171 GCF_046635785.1 Gilliamella sp. CG16 | reverse complement strand
ATTTAAAAGTCTGGCGGCACCCTACTCTCACATGGGTAATACCCACACTACCATCGGCACTACGGCGTTTCACTTCTGAGTTCGGCATGGGGTCAGGTGGGACCACCGCGCTATTACCGCCAGACATATCCTGTCTTCTCTTTCTCTATTGATGTCATTATCTCATCTTTACATCAATTCCTCAATCCGGAACAAACTGTTTCTACATTCTTTAACCACCTTCCGATGATTTTATCTTCTCTCTCGCGTATCCAAAACAACTCCGAGTTGTAAGGTTAAGACTCTCGGTTCATTAGTATCAGTTAGCTCAATGTATCACTACACTTACACACCTGACCTATCTACGTCTTAGTCTCAAACGGACCTTACTGATTCTCATCAGGGAAAACTCATCTCGAGGCTAGTTTCGTACTTAGATGCTTTCAGCACTTATCTATTCCGCACGTAGCTACCGGGCAATGCAATTGGCATCACAACCCGTACACCAGCGGTGCGTTCACTTCGGTCCTCTCGTACTAGAAGCAAACCCTCTCAATTTTCCTACGCCCATGGCAGATAGGGACCGAACTGTCTCACGACGTTCTAAACCCAGCTCGCGTACCACTTTAAACGGCGAACAGCCGTACCCTTGGGACCTACTTCAGCCCCAGGATGTGATGAGCCGACATCGAGGTGCCAAACACCGCCGTCGATATGAACTCTTGGGCGGTATCAGCCTGTTATCCCCGGAGTACCTTTTATCCGTTGAGCGATGGCCCTTCCATTCAGAACCACCGGATCACTATGACCTACTTTCGTACCTGCTCGAGCCGTCACTCTCGCAGTCAAGCTAGCTTTTGCCATTGCACTAACCTCCTGATGTCCGACCAGGATTAGCTAACCTTCGTGCTCCTCCGTTACTCTTTGGGAGGAGACCGCCCCAGTCAAACTACCCACCAGACAGTGTCCCTTACCTCGATTCAGAAGTATAGGTTAGAACATCAAACATTAAAGGGTGGTATTTCAAGGATGACTCCATGCATACTGGCGTACACACTTCTTAGTCTCCCACCTATCCTACACATTAAGGCTCAATGTTCACTGTCAAGCTATAGTAAAGGTTCACGGGGTCTTTCCGTCTTGCCACGGGTACACCGCATCTTCACGGCGATTTCAATTTCACTGAGTCTCGGGTGGAGACAGCCTGGCCATCATTACGCCATTCGTGCAGGTCGGAACTTACCCGACAAGGAATTTCGCTACCTTAGGACCGTTATAGTTACGGCCGCCGTTTACTGGGGCTTCGATCAAGAGCTTCTGCTTACGCATAACCCCATCAATTAACCTTCCAGCACCGGGCAGGCGTCACACCGTATACGTCCACTTTCGTGTTTGCACAGTGCTGTGTTTTTATTAAACAGTTGCAGCCAGCTGGTATCTTCGACTGATTTCACCTCCATCCGCACGGGACTTCAATTACCATCAGCGTGCCTTCTCCCGAAGTTACGGCACCATTTTGCCTAGTTCCTTCACCCGAGTTCTCTCAAGCGCCTGAGTATTCTCTACCTGACCACCTGTGTCGGTTTCGGGTACGATTAACTATAACCTGAAGCTTAGAGGATTTTCCTGGAAGCAGGGCATCAATTACTTCACTACCTTAGTAGCTCGTCATCACGCCTCAGGGTCTCAGTGACCGGATTTGCCTAATCACACCCCTACACGCTTAACCCACCATCCAATAGGTGGTAAACCTAGCCTTCTTCGTCCCCCCATCGCAGTTATAGCCAGTACGGGAATATTAACCCGTTTCCCATCAGATACGCCCTTCGGCCTCTCCTTAGGGGTCGACTCACCCTGCCCCGATTAACGTTGGACAGGAACCCTTGGTCTTCCGGCGAGCGGGCTTTTCACCCGCTTTATCGTTACTTATGTCAGCATTCGCACTTCTGATACCTCCAGCATGCCTCACAACACACCTTCTACGGCTTACAGAACGCTCCCCTACCCAATACACTTGCGTGCACTGCCGCAGCTTCGGTGCATAGTTTTAGCCCCGTTACATCTTCCGCGCAGGCCGACTCGACTAGTGAGCTATTACGCTTTCTTTAAATGATGGCTGCTTCTAAGCCAACATCCTAGCTGTCTAAGCCTTCCCACTTCGTTTCCCACTTAACTATGACTTGGGGACCTTAGCTGGCGGTCTGGGTTGTTTCCCTCTTCACGACGAACGTTAGCACCCGCCGTGTGTCTCCCATGATTAAACTTGTCAGTATTCGGAGTTTGCATCGGGTTGGTAAGCCGGGATGGCCCCCTAGCCGAAACAGTGCTCTACCCCCAACAGTTACTCATGAGGCGCTACCTAAATAGCTTTCGGGGAGAACCAGCTATCTCCCGGTTTGATTGGCCTTTCACCCCCAGCCACAGGTCATCCGCTAATTTTTCAACATTAGTCGGTTCGGTCCTCCAGTTAGTGTTAACCAACCTTCAACCTGCCCATGGCTAGATCACCGGGTTTCGGGTCTATACCCTGCAACTTAACGCACAGTTAATACTCGGTTTCCCTTCGGCTCCCCTATTCGGTTAACCTTGCTACAGAATATAAGTCGCTGACCCATTATACAAAAGGTACGCAGTCACACATGCCCAACGACACATGCTCCCACTGATTGTACGTACACGGTTTCAGGGTCTATTTCACTCCCCTCCCGGGGTTCTTTTCGCCTTTCCCTCACGGTACTGGTTCACTATCGGTCAATCAGGAGTATTTAGCCTTGGAGGATGGTCCCCCCATCTTCAGACAGGATATCACGTGTCCCGCCCTACTCTTCAAGCTTCCACATAATCTACCTTCGTGTACGGGACTTTCACCCTCTATCGTGCGACTTTCCAGACGCTTCCACTGATACATTATGCTACCCGCTTTGGGCTCCTCCCCTTTCGCTCGCCGCTACTAGGGGAATCTCGGTTGATTTCTTTTCCTCGGGGTACTTAGATGTTTCAGTTCTCCCGGTTCGCCTCATCTGACTATGTATTCATCAGATGATAGTGCAGTCACCTGCACTGGGTTTCCCCATTCGGACATCGACGGCTATAACGCCTTTTATCGGCTTACCGTCGCTTTTCGCAGATTAACACGTCCTTCTTCGCCTCTGATTGCCTAGGCATCCACCGTGTACGCTTAATTTCTTAACCTTACAACTCACAGTTGTCTTGGTTTCTATTACGCTTTTTTCTCTTTTCTACTTCAAACACCCATACTTTCGTATCAATGCCTTCCGTAAAAACGAGAACTCGTTTCTTTCAGCTTGTTCCTAATTGTTAAAGAGCTTTATCTTTCTATTTACTCATATAAGTAAATACAAACATAATTTAATTCA
>NZ_JBIDFL010000020.1:0-1717 GCF_046635785.1 Gilliamella sp. CG16 | reverse complement strand
ACACTTACGAGCTCTTCGTAAGGAGGTGATCCAACCGCAGGTTCCCCTACGGTTACCTTGTTACGACTTCACCCCAGTCATGAATCACACCGTGGTAAACGCCCTCCCGAAGGTTAAGCTATCTACTTCTGGTGCAACCCACTCCCATGGTGTGACGGGCGGTGTGTACAAGGCCCGGGAACGTATTCACCGTGACATTCTGATTCACGATTACTAGCGATTCCGACTTCATGGAGTCGAGTTGCAGACTCCAATCCGGACTTAGACGTACTTTCTGAGGTCCGCTTGCTCTCGCGAGGTCGCCTCCCTTTGTATACGCCATTGTAGCACGTGTGTAGCCCTGGTCGTAAGGGCCATGATGACTTGACGTCGTCCCCACCTTCCTCCGCTTTATCAACGGCAGTCTCCTTTGAGTTCCCGACCTAATCGATGGCAACAAAGGATAAGGGTTGCGCTCGTTGCGGGACTTAACCCAACATTTCACAACACGAGCTGACGACAGCCATGCAGCACCTGTCTCACAGTTCCCGAAGGCACTCCAGCATCTCTGCCAGATTCTGTGGATGTCAAGACCAGGTAAGGTTCTTCGCGTTGCATCGAATTAAACCACATGCTCCACCGCTTGTGCGGGCCCCCGTCAATTCATTTGAGTTTTAACCTTGCGGCCGTACTCCCCAGGCGGTCGATTTATCGCGTTAGCTTCGGAGCCCATCACTCAAGGCAACAAACTCCAAATCGACATCGTTTACAGCGTGGACTACCAGGGTATCTAATCCTGTTTGCTCCCCACGCTTTCGCATCTCAGCGTCAGTATCTGTCCAGAAGGCCGCCTTCGCCACCGGTATTCCTCCACATCTCTACGCATTTCACCGCTACACGTGGAATTCTACCTTCCTCTACAATACTCCAGATAACCAGTTTTAAGTGCAATTCCCAGGTTGAGCCCGGGGCTTTCACACCTAACTTAATTATCCGCCTACATGCCCTTTACGCCCAGTCATTCCGATTAACGCTCGCACCCTCCGTATTACCGCGGCTGCTGGCACGGAGTTAGCCGGTGCTTCTTCTGTAGCTAACGTCAACTGCATGCACTTTTCATACACACAACTTCCTCACTACCGAAAGTACTTTACAACCCGAAGGCCTTCTTCATACACGCGGCATGGCTGCATCAGGGTTCCCCCCATTGTGCAATATTCCCCACTGCTGCCTCCCGTAGGAGTCTGGACCGTGTCTCAGTTCCAGTGTGGCTGGTCATCCTCTCAGACCAGCTAGAGATCGTCGCCTTGGTGAGCCTTTACCACACCAACTAGCTAATCCCATATGGGTTCATCAAATGGCGCACGTCCTTGCGGAACCGTACTTTGGTCTCTCAACTTTATGCGGTATTAGCAGTCGTTTCCAACTGTTGTCCCCCTCCATTTGGCAGATCCCCATACCTTACTCACCCGTCCGCCACTCGTCATCAAGTGCAAGCACTCATGTTACCGTTCGACTTGCATGTGTTAAGCCTGCCGCCAGCGTTCAATCTGAGCCATGATCAAACTCTTCAATTTAAAGTTTGATGCTCAATAACTGTTTCTGACATATTCAAATGAATCTTCAGTGTCACTTATCAAGACTTAATTTTTTCAGTCCGTAGACTTTTTATCTTTCGTCTCGCAAGTGCCCACACAGATTGTCTGTTTCTTCTTTTTAAAGAGCTGACAGTTTTTTT
>NZ_JBIDFL010000019.1:0-6130 GCF_046635785.1 Gilliamella sp. CG16 | reverse complement strand
ATAAATTTGTCTAAATGAGCTTTCATGACTATTTCCATTCATACTTTTTATTATGCAAATTGTACTATCTAAACTTTCATTATCGGTACAAAGCTTTTCTTATTATTTTAAAATAAAATTAACATTTATTTAACTATATTTTTTAAATAACTTAGATTAATAATCAGTTTAATGATTAAAATAGCGTTTTTTTTGATTGTATTTACAATACCATTACCTATAATCCAATCGTTAAATTGTACAATTTGAAGAAAAAGCCCGATTTACTCCTGCTATCCTGATTGTTTTGCTTTCCGTTTTTTAAACTAACGTGAGGGTTATTCGACCGGATACACGGTTTTTGTTAGTTCATACTCTTGTTCTATCTGGGCTAGCTCTTCTTTTGAGCCCGCTTTCGATGCTTTGTCTAACCCTTCAATTTGCCTCGAGGTGATTTTTAACTTCGGTTTTAATTGCATAAAGGTTTTGGCATCCCAAGGTTTATAATCAACGTATTCTAAACCTTCTTGGTCTATGGGGTTATCGATGTCCGATCCCATAAAATGACAGATCCAATGCCAATCCATCGTAAAACAATCCGTTTCACGGATATAAATATATTCAATCACTTTATAACTATTGGGCTCACAAGCAACCCCAACTAACGTATAACTTTCAAAGCTACCGCCTTTTACATTGACCACTGTCGAACCTAGTAATACACCATGAAAGTTTTTCCAATCATAAACTTTTATATGAAATTTGTTTAAATCTTTAAAGACTCTTCTCGGTGACCATGCTTTAAACATCCATTTCATTGCCACCGCTTCGTAAAGGTAAACCTTGCCCGTTTTTCGATTAAAACGAATTGGATTACTTACGGGGGAATAATGACCAAAAAGAAGAGTAATGAGAGTGAAATAAAGTACCAGACCTAATCCAATAAATGTAAAAAACAACATTATAATCACAAATAAATCAATTCTATTTTGATTTAAACTAAAAAAAAGGCAAAAATAAGAGAAATTTCGATACTTCCAAAGAAAAAAAATAAAATACAGGGTCCGATAATTTTTCGTTTACGATAGATTTCAAGGTAATTATCCGTTGCACATGCAATATAATTAGCACGACGTTTAATCCCTGGCCCACCGCCTTTAGATAAATCACTTTTCCAACAACCAATTGGTGGTTTATAACATGATGGCATTTTTTACTCCTGCTATCCTGATTGTTTTGCTTTCCGTTTTTTAAACTAACGTGAAGATTATTCAACCGGATACACGGTTTTTGTTAGTTCATACTCTTGTTCTATCTGGGCTAGCTCTTCTTTTGAGCCCGCTTTCGATGCCTTGTCTAATCCTTCAATTTGTTTCGAGGTGATTTTTAACTGCGGTTTGACTTGCATAAAGGTTTTGGCATCCCAAGGTTTATAATCAACGTATTCTAAGCCTGCTTGGTCTATGGGGTTATCGATGTCCGATTCCATAAAATGACAGATCCAATCCCAGTCCTCCGCAAAACAATTTGTTTTTCGAATATAAATATATTCAATCAATTTATAGCTATTAGGCTCACAAACAGCCCCAATTAAAGCATAATCTTCAAAGCTACCGCCTTTTACATTGACCACTGTCGAACCTTGTAATACGCCATAAAAGTTTTCCCAATCATAAACTTTTATATGAAATTTGTTTAAATCTTTAAAGGCTCTTCTCGGTGGCCATGCTTTAAACATCCATTTCATTGCCACCGCTTCGTAAAGGTAAACTTTGCCTGTTTTTCGATTAAAACGAATTGGATTACTTACGGGGGCATAGTGACCAAAAAGCAAATTAAAAAAAACTAAATAAAGAAACAAACCTAACCCAATAGATGAAACAAAAGCCACTGTAGCCGCAGCCAATACATCCAATGAATAAAAAAACACCCAAATAAGCAGAATTTCTACACTACCAAATAAAAAAATCCAATATAAGGTCCGATAATTTTTCGTTTACGATAGATTTCAAGGTAATTATCCGTTGCACATGCAATATAATTAGCATGACGTTTAACCGGCCCCCCCCCTTTAGATAAATCACTTTTCCAACAAACAATTTGTGGTTTGTAACGTGATGGCATTTTTTACTCCTGCTATCCTGATTGTTTTGCTTTCCGTTTTTTAAGCTAATGTTAGGATTATTCGACCGGATATACGGTTTTTGTTAGTTCATACTCTTGTTCTATTTGAGCTAGCTCTTCTTTTGAGCCCGCTTTCGATGCTTTGTCTAACCCTTCAATTTGTCTCGAGGTGATTTTTAACTTCGGTTTGACTTGCATAAAGGTTTTGGCATCCCAAGGTTTATAATCAACGTATTCTAAACCTGCTTGGTCTAAGGGTTTATCTGTGTTCCTTCCCATAAAATGACAGATCCAATGCCAATCCATCGTAAAACAATCCGTTTCACGGATATAAATATATTCAATCACTTTATAACTATTAGGCTCACAAGCAGCCCCAACTAACGTATAACTTTCAAAGCTACCACCTTTTACATTGACCACTGTCGAACCTTGTAATACACCATGAAAGTTTTTCCAATCATAAACTTTTATATGAAATTTGTTCAAATCTTTAAAGGCTCTTCTCGGTGGCCATGTATTAAACATCCATTTCATTGCCACCGCTTCGTAAAGGTAAACCTTGCCTGTTTTTCGATTAAAACGAATTGGTTTACTTACGGGGGAATAATGACCAAAAAGAAGAGTAAAGAGAGTGAAATAAAGTACCAGACCTAATCCAATAAATGTAAAAAACAACATTATAATCACAAATAAATCAATTCTATTTTGATTTAAACTAAAAAAAAAGGCAAAAATAATCAAAATTTCTCCACCTCCAAATAAAAAAAATAAAATACCGGGTCCGATAATTTTTCGTTTACGATAGATTTCAAGGTAATTATCCGTTGCACATGCAATATAATTAGCACGACGTTTATTTCCTGGTCCGCCCCCGTCAGATAAATCACTTTTCCAACAACCAATTGGTGGTTTATAACATGATGGCATTTTTTACTCCTGCTATCCTGATTGTTTTGCTTTCCGTTTTTTAAGCTAATGTTAGGATTATTCGACCGGATATACGGTTTTTGTTAGTTCATACTCTTGTTCTATTTGAGCTAGCTCTTCTTTTGAGCCCGCTTTCGATGCTTTGTCTAACCCTTCAATTTGTCTCGAGGTGATTTTTAACTTCGGTTTGACTTGCATAAAGGTTTTGGCATCCCAAGGTTTATAATCAACGTATTCTAAGCCAGCTTGGTCTATGGGGTTATCGATGTCCGATTCCATAAAATTACAGATCCAATCCCAGTCCTCCGCAAAACAATTTGTTTTTCGAATATAAATATATTCAATCAATTTATAGCTATTAGGCTCACACACAGCCCCAATTAAAGCATAATCTTCAAAGCTACCGCCTTTTACATTGACCACTGTCGAACCTTGTAATACGCCATAAAAGTTTTCCCAATCATAAACTTTTATATGAAATTTGTTTAAATCTTTAAAGGCTCTTCTCGGTGGCCATGCTTTAAACATCCATTTCATTGCCACCGCTTCGTAAAGGTAAACCTTGCCTGTTTTTCGATTAAAACGAATTGGATTACTTACGGGGGCATAGTGACCAAAAAGAAGAGTGAAAAAAGTTAAATAAACAACCAGACCTCCTCCTAAAGATGCAATAAATGACAATATCACGGCAAGCCAAGGAATATTATTCTGATTTAAACAAACAAAAAAAGCCAAAATAACCGAAATTTCTCCACCTCCCAATAAAAAAAATCCAATATAAGGTCCGATAATTTTTCGTTTACGATAGATTTCAAGGTAATTATCCGTCGCACATGCAACATAATTAGCATGACGTTTAACCAACCCCCCCCCTTTAGATAAATCACTTTTCCAACAAACAATTTGTGGTTTGTAACGTGATGGCATTTTTTACTCCTTATAATGTTTTTATTTCTAATTTGCCAAGATCACCTTCAAATTCATAAGATAGATGAAGAGGTTGTGCATATTCGATTTTATCACCGTTAATCATATTAGGTTTTTGATAATTCAGCTCTACCGCAAATATTACCTTTTCGATATATTCCGCATTGACTTCAGCCAATTTATAATTTATCACCAGATTGGTTTGGGTAGCTTCCACCACTTTCATTGTTTTATCGCTATTATCTATTTCGACCTCTTCGGATTGATATTTATAATATTTTCCTTTATCAAGCGGAAGACCAATCAGTTGTCTGCCATTTTTTGTATCCATATCCATTGTATTTTCAATAATCTTAGGTTCAAGTAGACATGTTTCGGTATTATGATTAAGTTCTAGTTTTGCTTTTTTATTATCATCCGCCTTATCCTTTATGGTGAGAATAAATTGTAATTTATCATTTTGTTTATCAAAGCCGTGTATGGTTATGTTAAGATAAAGTGGTGGATAGACATTACCCTTCAAAGCATCTACAAAGGTTACCTCTTTCTCTGAATACCCAAATTTTAGCTGGGGTGACATGCCCGAAGTTAAATACGCAAAATCATTTAGTGCGGTTTGTAATCCTTTGGATGTCATTGGGTATCGACACTTATCAACCCCAAACCCACAACGCGCAAACCAACGCTCTAACTTGGTTCGTTCAAAAAAAGAGGCAATATAGATGATAATAATACCGGCAACTGCAACGATAACTCCAACTATCGGTACCAGTGTAGCCGATAACCCTAACGTGATGATTTTTAGGGATAATGCCGCGCCGATTGCTACAGTAAATCCTCCAATTATTTTTAGCGTGCCAGCTGCTATTTCTCCTTCCCTGAACATCAAATTAAACCCTTTAAATACTTCCATCGCACCATCAACTATTGTTAATAGACCAAGTGCTTTACCAGCAATATTGAGCAAATTATTGGTGATATTGAAAAAGTTTTTTATGCCGTTAGCTCTTTGCAAACTTTGTGTGATGAGTCGACTTTCGCCGTGCGGAAAACGGGTTAAAAAATTGCTGACCCTTAATGCCGTTTTAGCGGTTGCCATTTTAACAATATGCCCGATCACTTCGGTCGTCATGCCACACAGCGCAATGTAACCAGAACAGACATCATAAGCCAGAAAAGCTCGTGCTATTGGGTCGGTTTCGGATTGAAGTTGTTTTCGGTTCTCTTCTAATCCTTTCAGGGTGAACCCCAACATCACCACATTTAAAAAACATTTGGCTAAACCATTCACTTTAATTTTCTGGTTTTCTGTTGGAACATGGTGCAGCTTTTTATTTTTAACTTCTTTTAATGATGATTGTTGTAATTCATCTCCATTTGCCATTACCGAAATGTCAACATCCTGAGGAACGCGCGCGACAAATCGTCGAAATTTTTGGATAGGTAAAATATCTTCATTTGCCAGCTTTTTAAAATCATCCAGTAATTTTTGCGGTACCCGTGCATTTTCTGTCACCATGCTCACGTCAAGCGTCACGGTTTTTTGTTTTAACACATCGTATTCAGCCCGGGTAAAATTTCGGGATTTGCCATTCAAATCCATAATATAAAATTTTGAATCGGCCTTATTAAAATAAAGGTTATCGCCCGTTGCTGTTTTTAAGTTGGTTTTAAAATCAACCCCACCGGTGACCGATATTTTACCAATTTTTTCAAAAACTTCGGCAATATGGGGGATGCGGATTTTTAACTTAACTTCGGTTACTTTTCCATCGGCTATTTTTGTCGCCAATTTTTTTAAACGATCGCTTATCACGGTTTCGTTCAGCAATACCCTGCTATTGCGGTATTCGGTGGCAATGCCTGAAATGACATCCGTTGGCAACGATAAAAGGTAATTACGAATAACATAAGCTAACATGATATCCCCGTCGCTGGCATCGATATCTGCCCCAAAAATGTTATTCATGCTGTCAGCTAACACTTTATTAAAATCACCACCGGCTGATGCCGTACTGATTGAGGTGGATGTGGCGGAAGAACTATTATTTTCTGCCGTGTCACTGTCGTTTTGACCAAATAAATCCTTATCATCACCTGCCAGAACTTGATAGTAGTAGCTGTCCGGGTCTGAACAGAGTTCATCTTGTAAGGCTTTCACATCATCAGT
>NZ_JBIDFL010000018.1:0-6748 GCF_046635785.1 Gilliamella sp. CG16 | reverse complement strand
AGTCAAATGGAATTATATTCCGAGCGACAATTTAAAACCAACCGCATAGACCACACGACATCGGATGTTTATGGGGTGAGTTATAAACCGACAGAAGCCCAATTTATAGAGGGGTCTTACTCGATAGGCCGTGTGAGCAACCGTCACCGCAATCATACCAGTTTAACCGGAAATGATGAAACTCGTCGTGATGTTTGGGCGGTGGGATACGGTTATAAAAATGATGTTTTCCAAATCCGTAATCGTGTGGAATACCGAATCGATAACGGCAATGAACGCATAAGACAATGGGTGACTACTAACCGGGCGAAGACGGTGGTCAATGAAGACTTAAGCTGGCTGGTACAGTTTGACTTTGCCAAGACGTTAGGGGAGCACAGAAACAACAGTGAAGTGGTGAGTAACTACACGGAATCGATGGTTGGTTTTGCTTACCGACCGAGAGCGATAAACAACCTGAACTTATTTGGTAAATTGACGTATGTGTATGGATTAGACCCGGATGACCAGTTGATAGTGAACTCAACGTCATCAAGCGGTAAACGTTATACGTCGAGCTTGTATGACCAAAAGAGCTGGGTATGGTCATTAGAAGGTGTTTACGAATGGAATGCGAACTGGGAAACGGCGTTTAAAGCGGCGCACAGACAGGGTCATTTACGTTATAAAGGTGAAAGTGACTGGTACTCATCGGGTGCAAGTTTGTATGCGGTGCGTGTTAATTACAAGACAGGCGACTGGGAATATCAGGTTGAAGGTCGAACACTACGAACAAGTCTGGCAGATGACCACAAAGACGGATTGGTGACCAGTGTTTATCGTTATATTGGCGACAACATCAAGATGGGCGTGGGTTACAACTTCACGGATTATAACGACAACTTAACACACCTGAACTACCGTTCACGAGGTTGGTTTGTCAATGTAGTGGGGAGTTTCTAATGAACAGTTGGCAAAAAGTTACCGGTGTAGAAAAGCACTTACCGAAGATGCAGTTCAATGCCCCAAGGGTTGAAAAACGTAAAGAAGAGAAGAATTTACGCATATCAGGAGAGAAGATAATGCGAACTGAGCATAATGCAACAGTGCAAAAGACGATGCTAAGAAGCATAAAGCGCTTATTAGCTTCTGCGTTGATATCGATGACGACGATATCAACAGCATATGCCTTTGATATAGGTGGAAAAGTCTATTTAGATTATGACAATACGGCCAGTAAAACAGAAATGCCGTTAACGGGTTTAAAAGTTGAATTATATGACAGTAATCAAAAGTTACTATCGGACACGACCACAAATCAGGACGGTAGCTATAAATTAGATGCGCCGTTACTGGGGACATATAAGGTTGTGGCAAAGACGACGGAAGGTGAAACCATTGATCGTTCAGTGCAACTTATCGTTGATACTGGTGCGTCTGCTCAAAACTTATTTATCAAAGGGCAAGGCGGTGATATCAACTTAGCGATAAAAGACGACAAAGGAAATGGTGCAAAGAATATTCCTGTTAGGTTGATTCATACCTCTTCTTCAAGGCAAATTGTTTTTGCAACCAATAATGATGGTGTAGTTGAACTTAAAAATACCTTAAAAGGGCATCTGTATGACATGACGGTTGATACAGCAGATTTTGTTGCTGACTCAAGTAATAAAATCAAATATGCTTTATGGGATGCAACATTACCAGACAGTAAAAACGCCTACGTTAATAAAATTAGCTTTAATATGGCGGGTAAAAATCAAAAAGGGCAATTTAATGTTAAACCACGTAATGAATGGGGTATTGACGGAGTTGTCGCTATTGATCAAAATGGTGATGGGATCTATACAGTAGGCTCTGATACCGGTGCGATTGATATGAATGTCGAGCTTTACTATCCCGGCACGACAACCAAAGTACTAGGTACAGGAACAATAACTACAACTGATAATGGCCGTTATCGTTTTAGAGATCTAGCTGTTGCAAGTTATGACATAAAAGTAACCAATGTAAAAGCACCTTATATTCCACAGAATAAAACCGAACAAACTGTTAAAATAACTGATGCAATCGGTCAAACAAGTGGCCCGACATTTTTGTTAAATATTGATCCGAACGATACAACTTTAGCAGGTATATCAGGTTCGGTATTTGCATTAGGTTCAGAACAATTCCCTGAAGACGGCCCAGATGGGGGTAAAACAGGAAATACTCTACCTAAGGATGGTAGTACCTTTCTTAACACGCCAGTCAATCTTTATCAACATGATGGTAATAGTTGGATATTAATTGCTAAACAGACCACTAATAAAGCGGGGGCTTATAAATTTGGAGGACTAAGAGCGAATAAAGATTATAAAGTCGTTTTAGATGAATCTGGTATTGATACGACCAAATATTTCTTTATTGGCGATACAGATGGTAAATCAACCAGTACCTCATCTGAATCAAAAAGTACTCATAAAGGTAAAGTAAAACTCAGCAATGGTAAGCAAGACAAAATTGCTCCGAAAGAGATTATTATTCCCAATTTAAATGGCGGTACTAAGTCAAACCAAAACTTTTGGTATTCAATCATTGCACCAAGTCTATTAGCTGTAGAAAGTAGCTTACAGTCTACAAATAACCACGGAAACTGGGGTGGTATACAAAATGGTATTAGTGAATTAAGTACCGCACCTTATCTAGAGGTTGCTTTTTTTGAAGAAGATGGTGTCACGCCTGCGACCAAATTAGATGGGACACGTTTATATGCTAAATATCTAAAAGGTCCAGATGATTATTCGCGTGCTCAACGAGCTAGGGTTAATTCTGATCATGGTGGAATTTATACTTACAAAATTATTGGATATGATTCTAATTATTTAGATATCCAAGCTGTTACACAAGAATATCGAGTAAGATCAGTTGCAAATAATGCAAGTGCTACCGAAAGATTGGGTGGTTTTTCTATTGTATATTTTAGAGGTAAAACGCCTAACAGTATTTCGGGCTATGTTTACTTAAATAATAGCCATGTTGGTACCACCGGTAATTATGATCCTAAGTTAGATACGCCTATTAGATACACTCGTGTCGTTTTACAACATAAACAAGTATCTACTGGCAATTGGGAACGTGATGATATTGCTATTATGGGAACAAACAATGATGGTTGGTATAACTTTACCAAGTTACCTGATGGTGAATATCGAGTGGTTGTTCAATCAACTTTCGGCGCTGGCAGTAATGCGGATAAAAATGCTATTGAATTAGAACGTAATGATCAAAACGATACTATTGTTAATGAAACTTCTAGCATTATTGTAAAAGTAAAAGGCGGTCAAAACTATACTAAAGATACTAATTTCTGGTTTAAATTAAAACAACGAGATTATGTTGCTAAAGGTACAGTTTATTTGGATACTTACAGAGGAGAGGGTATACTTACTGTAGGTGGGACGGCTGATGCCTTTGATAAACCATTGTTTGATGCGACAGTTTTATTATGTAAAGATAATAATGATTGTACTTCACGCTCAGGTAAAAGTGTATTAGCTTCACAAAAAACCGATAAAACAGGACGTTATGAGTTTACTGGAAATGATGGACTGACGAGTGGGAAAGATTTTATCATTAAAGTTGTTCGCTCAGATACTGAGGCAGTAACAGATCCAAAACAAGGTCTTGCTCAGTTGCAAACGATTCGTTTTGATAAAATAGATTTACCTATTATCCATAACTTTTTAATGCAAGGTAAAAGTGATGCAATTACCTTTATTCCTATCAATGATTTAGATGGGAATGGTAAGTATGAAGGTAATGGTTCCAAAGAACAAGGTTATGGTAAATTTAAAGTTCTTTATTGGGATGGAAGTACTTACCAAGAATGGATGACGGGCGGAGATTTTTATCAGAATTTAATTCTTTACCGTTTACCAAAAGGTAAATATCGCATTATACATGATCCAGATAATACTAATTATAGTTATATTGATATTGCCGACAAAGATCCTGCTACAGCTGTAGGTATTTTTGACATAGAAGTCTTGGCCGATGGTACTTTAGCTAATAATGTTGAATCTAGTCAATATATTATGCAAGCATCAAAAGCATCTAAAGGAATATCAGGAAATCTTTACCTAGATATTACAGGTTCCAAAAAAATAGAAGATGCGGTTTTATTAACAAGTCAAGAGTTAATGAGATATAATAAAGATGCGCTTAGAGTAGAAGGCTTTTTTACGCCTCGTTTCTATAAAGGATACAATAATGGAAATATTAGCGCTATTTTAAATCAATCTGACTTTGTCGATAACAATGTAAAATATACGGGTGAATTTGTTTATAATGACACTAATTCACCTCGTGGTAATTTGTATTTAACTAATATAATTCTTAGATTACGTGGACTAGATTCACAACAATTTGAATTAGTTGCTAGTGGTAATGAACCTCAAGGCAGTCTTATTCCTAGTGAGCTGAAAAAACCAGAGTTTTTACAAGTTGCCCCTATTCCATCTGCTGGTGCAACTGATCAGTATTGGATAGTAAAACTGAAACAACCTACCGAAATCAGTGGTCGACTTTATTTTGACTATGATGAGGATGGTAACTTCAATGCTAGTAAAAGTGATGTGCCACTTGCCGGAGTAACGGTTGAATTATATCGTGATGGAAAATTCTATGTTAAAACTAAAACCGATAAATCTGGTATATACACTTTCCAAAATTTATTTAATGATACTTATACCATTAAAGTTACAGAAGAAGGCTTGGATGTAAGCGTTTATGAACTAAAATCAGAGTTTGATACTGTACCAAATATTAAAATTACATCACAAACACCAAAAGTATCAGGTGGTAATTTAGATTTCATCTATAAGAAAAATGGTGATGCAGCTATTGCAGGTTATGTAATGGTTGATATTAACAACAATGGTAGAACGGATATTAGTTTTGATAAAACAGGTGATCTTCCTGTATCGAATGTTAAGGTTAAATTATTTAAAAAATTAAATAATTCTCTTATTAACTATCTTGAAAGTACTACTAATGAGAAAGGCTATTATAGTTTCACTGGAATTGATCTTAATACGGACTACGTAGTTCAAGTTGTTCCTACAAGCAATTATGGCGTTATTTCAAATGCTAATCAAAAAGCTAGTGCAACTTTAGACACAATAACCTTTAAAGATATTGGACGAACGGTACAAAACCAATCCTTCCTATTAGCTGGTAGTTCAAACAGTTCACCGGCGGCAGGTATAAGCAGTAATCAAGCAATCAATAGTGGTATTGCGGGTAAAACTATTATTGACGGCACATCACCTGAATTACCAATTGATCATGTATTGATTGGCCTAGTTGATTCAAACGGAACAGAGATCGCTCGTCAATATACCAATGATAAAGGTGAATATCATTTCTATAACTTACCTTCCGGTAAGTACAGTATTAATGTTGTAACCTCTCCGGATGGTTATTCATTAGTTAAAAATAGTGAAGGTTCAACTCAACCAATCAGTACTTTATCCAATATTCAAATAACCAATACTGGTGTCTTTGGTAATAGTTTCTATTATAAAGAAGCAAGTGCTAACGGTATTCAAGGGAAAATCTTCGTCGATTATGCCGATAATAATAACGATTTAGATCCTACAAAGGCGTTTACCTATTTACTTGATAGTGCGATCTCGTATACCGTTGAATTGCATGACGGTTTAGATGGTACTGGTAAGTTATTAATGACCCAACAAACCGTGGATGGTGAGTATCAATTCCCTAATTTGATGTTTGGTAATAGTGCTAACTATTCTGTGGTGCTGAAATTAGGCGCTAATGCCGACCATGAGTTTAAACAAAGCTCAGCAGGTAACGATCCGAAACATATTGTTATTCCGGTTGCGAGTTTACCAAAACAAGGCTCACTGGATAATAATTATCTGTTGGTAGGAAAACAAAAAATCGATGGTGTCGTCTGGATTGATGAAAATGACAGCAAAGACAGACAGGATAACGAAGGGCGTAATGGCATCAATGTGACCCTTAATTATCAGGCACCGGGTGCAACGGATTATGTTGAACTTAAAAAAGTTGACACCAAAACGGTGAATGGCAAACAAGGTTACTATCAGTTTGAAAAATTACCGAAAGGCGGTAACTATCAAATTATGGTTAGCACACCGGAAGGAACGGAATTAATTGCGGACAGTGTCATAGCCGGAAATAGCGATAACTTTGTGTTTAACCCGTTAACACAAAATGAGTTAGACAAAAATTCAGCGTATAAATATATTGCCATGATCAAAGGTCATGTCAGCATTGATATAGACAACAGCCGAACCCACTCAGCGATTGATGCGGATTTATCTGGTTTAGTATTAACTCTGACTAAAACGGGTAGCACAATTACGAAACAAGTGACCACTGACAGTAAAGGTAACTTTGAGGCGGGCAACGTATCGGAAGGCGATTGGATTATCACCGAGGACAGTTTACAAACCGTGGCTGACTGGGATGGTTATCAATTGAGCTATACGGATATAGGACAAGGTGCAGTTAAAGCCGGATCACCTAACTTATCGCTCAAAGTGCATGTTGCTGATAATAAGTCATTAGTTAACGGAATAGAAATAGGTTATCACGGCAGTGCGGTTATCAAGGGTTATGTGGTGATCGATGCCGATAACGACGGAAAATACAGCGCAAATGATATTGCCTTTGGCGCATTAAGTACGCCAATTACGCCGAAACTGGTGTTAACATCGGCAAAATCAGGATTTGAGGA
>NZ_JBIDFL010000017.1:0-9205 GCF_046635785.1 Gilliamella sp. CG16 | reverse complement strand
GCGACAGGGGTAAGCTTTGCGTGGAAAGGTAGCACCAGTATTAAAGGTAAAATTTACTTAGACAGTGATGATAACGGAGTGTACAACGCCTCAACGGACAGCAGTGTTAATGCGGACTTGACGGTGAAATTCAGTAATATCAACAATCCGGCATTACAGATAACACAAACAATTGCAGCCGGTGAGACAGTTTATGAACTAGGCGGTATTATTCCGGGCAAATGGCAAATTGAAGTGGAAGGGGTACCGAGCACGTTACGAGCAAGCTTTGACCCGGATGATGCGCACCATGACAGCAAAGGTTACTTAACCTTACCGAAAACAGTCAATCAGGCAATCATTGATATCACGGGTAACCTAACCGATCAGGACTTTGGTTATATCCATGGTGGTATTATTGAAGGTAAGCTTGTAGAAGACAGTGAAGGGACAGGTTCAAACTCAGCTGACAGTTATAAGGGGTTATCGGGTGTAAATGTTTATCTGTTAGACAGTGATAAAAAGCATGTGATGGATAAAGATGGCAAGCCAATGACGTCGATGACGGATAATAATGGTCAGTTTAGCTTCCGTAATCTGGCAATCGGTAACAATAGTGGCAGTACTGTTACGCATCATATCCGTTTACTGTTTGGAAATTATCATGATGGCGTGGTGGGTTCAACGCAGGACAGCCTGCTTTATGAACGCATTCCATCGTTTGAGAAGTACACAGACATCGACGGAAAAGTGGTTGAGCATCCGTTAATCGACTTGTCCTCACCACCGTCATCGATCGTGTATAACGGAGTAGGTGGAGCCCAAACCTTACCGATCGGTTTGAAAGACAACACGTTAACAACCTATTCGGCCTCGATTAACGATTTAATGTTGGGTTATCGGGCAGCGGATGCGGATATAACGGTTATAAAAACAGCGTTAAAAGATAATGTTGTGACAGGTGATATTGTTCCTTACAGCATAAAAGTGATCAATAACACGGTACAAACAGCGAATATCAAAGTGAAAGACATCTTACCGGCAGGGTTTAAGTATGTAAAAGGCTCTTCACGTTTAGATGGTAAGAAGATAGCCGACCCGAAAGGTGGAAAAGCGATGACTTATGATTCGTTGGAATTAAAAGGCAATGGTGAACTCGTTATTAACTATATGTTGGTTGTGGGCTCAGGCGTGACTCAGGGCGAGTACACCAATACGGCGATGGCACTGAGTAAACTGGGTCGAGTGGTATCGAATACTGCGCAGGCGACAGTGACAGTGACAGCGGACCCATTATTTGACAATGCATTAATCTTCGGAAAAGTGTTTGTCGACCGCAACGGTAATGGCGTACAAGATGAAGGTGAAGAAGGTCTGGGCGGCGTGAAGTTAGTGACGGCTCGGGGAGAAATCATCACAACTGATACGCATGGTCGTTACCATATAGTTGGCGTATCGGGAGGCCGTTGGGAACGAGGTGCAAACTTCGTTATCAAATTAGACCCACGAAGTTTACCGAAAGAGTACAAAGTAAGCGGACGTAATCCAAAAGTGGTGAGAGTATCGCCGGGATTACCAAGTAAAGTTGATTTTGGTGTTACCGAGGTAAATCAGTAATTACCATCAAAGACGGACAAGGAAGTCTGTCTATCCCTATCCTTTCAGGTCTTTCCCCCGTCTATCGGGGGTTTTTTATTTCTAATTAATCTATCCTATTAATCTTACTTTTAATAACTATAAACAGCTAATTAAAGTAACAATTAATATAGAAATTAGCGATCAGAATAATATATATTGATCGTTTATTGTGATCAATATATAGTATTATGTAAATATTATGAAAAAGTTTTAATAAAAGTATTTCATTTTGTAATTTTTTTAACTGATTGATTAGCTAATTTATTATTTATCAACAAAGGTTAATTGAGATTGGTCATCAATCATTTTTTAAGGTTTATGGATAAATTTTGATGTTGAGTTGAATTACGGAAATAAAAAATATAATCGATCTTAGAAGAAGAGGAAGGAAATAAACTAAATGAAAAAACATAACTGGACCCGGCATCCACTTTGCCTGAGTATTAGTTTTGCTTTTTTACTTGGCTCCAATAATGTTTATGCAGGTAGTTTAGATATACCTAAATTAAATATTATTCGGGATGAGTTTAACGCAGAAGAAAAGCTTAATTTAAGTATTTATAATCCAAAAGTGAAGTTGACGTCGCAAGGATTGTTTACGACACCAATGGGACTTTATATTTACACTAACTACCCAACCAAAATCGCAGAATATCAAATCACCATTTACCGTCAATCGGATTTAGATAACCGACAACCATTAAAGATCTTACGATTTAAAGAAATCAGTCCGTATGAAGCGGTGTTATGGCGTGGTGAAACCGATAATGGCGAGCCGTTATCGACAGACAGCGAGTATAAAGCGATTTTAACCACCACCAGTTATGACGGTTTGAAAGACAGTGTTTATGCAACATCGTTTAAGACATTAGGTCAAGGCATAGCGGACCATAACAGTGATTTTATTTCCTACAACAAACTGGACAATCAATCGGGCTCAGGCCATTTATTATTTGGCCAATTAAAATCAGAGAGCACGATACCGGGCTTTGGCGAAAGCCGGATAGATCATCAGGGCATAGTAACCAGTGCACAAGACCGTAAAGTGGTCATTCAAATGACGGGCTTAAAAGGTAAACAAGGGTTGATGCTTAATGGCGAGCCTTTAGTGGCGGATGCTCAAGGTCGAGCGATGCGAGAGATAATTTTATCGCCGGGTGATTATCAGTTTGATTTAAGCTGGCAGGATGAGCAGGGTCAGAAACAGTCGCAACAGGAAAAGTTAGTGGTTGAAAAGAAAGATGACATTTTTTATGTGGGTATCGTGGATGTGACGTATGCACAAAACAATGTTAGTGGAAAAGGGCGTTCGATACTGGAAGATGCCGACAGTCATCACTACAGCGGCAAAGGGAGCTGGGATGGTCGGGTTGCTTTTTACTTAAAAGCAAATAAAAACGATTATCGGTTAACAGCACATCTGGACACGACTGAAACGAAATTAAAAAATGCATTTGGACATTTAGGTGAAAAAGACCCGACTCGTTTTATCCGAGAAATCGACCCGCAAGCTTACTACCCGATATACGGAGATGATTCGACCACGGAAAGTGATGTGGATACGGAAGGGAAGTTTTATATCAAATTAGAGAAGGGCAAAAGTTACGGGTTATGGGGTAACTATAACTCCCAAATTACCGGCAATGAGTTTGCCAACTTTAACCGCAGTTTATATGGGGCAAAGTTATATCACGAAAGTGAGCATTCAACCCGTTATGGTGATACCCGCACATTCGCGACGGTGTTTTTATCGAACGGTGAAACGCGAGGCAGTCATGTTGAGTTAGCCTCGACCGGTGGTAGTTTATACTTTTTAAAACATCAGCGTATTACCGAAGGAAGTTTAAAGCTGTCGATGGAGGTACGTGACCGCAATACCGGTCGGGTGCTGAGCACCAGTACCTTGAACGAAGGGGTTGATTATGAAGTGAATCAGTATCAGGGTCGGGTGATGTTAACCAAAGCCCTGCCGATGACGGCAAACGGTGGCACGGGCAGTTCAATTATTGAAAGCGGTAATCTGGTTGGGGGTAACCCAGTCTGGATTATAGCGGAATACGAATATTACTCGGACGGTTTTGACTTTGAAAGCCAAAAAGTGTTTGGTGGTCGGGCTTATCACTGGTTAAACGACCATGTTCGAATCGGTGGGACGTATATCAGTGAAGACCAGTCAGGCGGTGAAACGTATGAGTTAAAAGGGCTAGATGTCATTGTCAGACCGACGCAAGGCACGCATACCCATTTTGAATATGCCAAAAGTAAGGCAAGGATGAGTGATATTTTTGTGTCGAGTAATGGTGGCTTATCATTTAATCAGACGGTGTTATCAGGTGATACACGGGGAGCGGCATGGAAGATTAATCAAAAAATCGAATTCAGTGATTTGACCGGTGAGGATATCCCATTAAGTTTTACGGGTTACTATTCGATGCAGCAGAAAGGCTTTTCGTCCTTTGCTAAAGCCCGTAGCAGTGATTTAGAAGAGTGGGGTGGCGAATTACGTTATGACTTTGAGACGGATAAAAAAGGTATCTTACTGGGTTACAGTCGTGAAAAAGACAAGGCAAATTATGTCGAAAAAATCGCGCGTGCTCAATATTACACAACACTCGGTGACTTATATAAAACGGCGTTAGAGTTACAACAACGCAACACCCATAATTATGGTGATGCTTCTACCCGTGAAACCTTAGTGGCAGCGAAAGTAGAGCGTTCGTTTTTTGGCGGACGGGATAAAGGTTATTTCATTCAGCAAATGACGATGACTAAATCGGGTGATGTGGCGAATGATAACCGTACCACCTTAGGATACAGTTCACAAATTACCGAAAGCATCAATTTGGGTGCAGAAGTATTTGCATCAAATCGGGGGGCCGGTGGTGGTGTTCAGGGGAGCTGGGATGTAAATGACCGCACCAGTTTATATACCAAAGTCTTAAATGATGTGGACTCGACCTCGGGGCGGGGCATTACGACAATTGTTGGGGGACGCACCAAAGCGACCAGTCAGATGGAGCTTTACTCAGAGCGTCAATTTAAAACCACCAAAATTGACCGAACCACTTCTGATGTTTATGGGGTAAGTTATAAACCGACGGAAGCACAATTTATAGAGGGGTCTTACTCGGTAGGACGGGTGAATAATCGTTACCGAAACCGCAATATCAGTTTAACCGGAAATGATGAAACCCGCCGGGATGTGTATGCAGTAGGATATGGTTATAAAAATGATACTGTTCAGGTACGTAACCGGGTGGAATACCGGATAGATGAAGGTAGTGAGCGGATCCGTCAATGGGTAACGACCAACCGGGCAAAAACGACCGTGAACGAGAACCTAAGCTGGATGGCACAGTTTGATTTTGCAAAAACGTTAGGAGAGCACGATAACAACAGTGAAGTGGTGAGTAACTACACGGAATCGACATTAGGCTTTGCTTATCGCCCGTTATCTATCAATAACCTGAATTTATTCGGAAAGCTAACGTATGTGTATGGTTTAGATCCGGATGATCAGCTGATAGCCAACTCGACATCGTCAAATAGCAAAAGCTATACCTCAAGCCTGTATGACCAAAAAAGTTGGGTGTGGTCATTAGAAGGTGTGTATGAGTGGAATGCGAACTGGGAAACAGCGTTTAAAGTGGCGCACCGACAAGGGCATTTACGTTATAAAGGTGAAAGCACGTGGTACTCATCAGGAGCAAGCTTATATGCACTTCGCCTCAATTACAAGACAGGTGACTGGGAATACCAGATAGAAGGTCGAATGTTACGTACAAACCTAGCAGATGACCATAAAGACGGGGTTGTGACCAGTATTTACCGAAATGTCGGTGATAATATCAAGATGGGAATAGGTTATAACTTTACGGATTACAATGACAACTTAACGCGCCTGAACTACCGTTCACATGGTTGGTTTGTCAATGTAGTAGGGAGTTTCTAATGAACAGTTGGCAAAAAGTTAATAGAGATCAGATGTATTCATCCGTGCAAATCAAATCAAACCGAAAAGTAGAAAAACGAAAAGAAGAGAATTTGCGCATATCAGGAGAAAAGATAATGCGAACTGCACATCATGCAACAGTGAAAAAAAGAATGCTAAGGGGTATAAAACAACTATTAGCCTCAGCGTTTATATCGATGGTGACACTATCAACTGCGTATGGCTTTGATATAGGTGGAAAAGTCTATTTAGATTATGACAATACGGCAAGCAAAACAGAAATGCCGTTAACGGGTTTAAAAGTTGAATTATATGATAGTAACCAAAAACTATTATCTGATGCAACAACCAACCAAGATGGAAGCTATAAATTAGATGCGCCATTCCTGGGGACATATAGGATTGTTGCCAAAACGACTGAAGGTGAAACCATTGATCGCTCAGTACAACTGATAGTGGATACCGGCGCCTCTGCTCAGAACTTATTTATCAAAGGGCAAGGCGGTGATATCAACTTAGTGATAAAAGATGACAAAGGCGCCGGTGCAAAGAATATTCCTGTTAGACTAATTTATAGTGCTTCTTCCAAAACTCCTATTTTTGTAACAAGTAATAGTGGTACAGTCGAACTTAAAAATACCTTAAAAGGGCATCAGTATGATATGGTGGTTGATGCAGAAGATTTTATTGCAGATTCAAGTAATAAAATCAAATATGCCTTATGGGATGCAACGTTACCGGATAGCAAAAACGCCTACGTTGACACAATTAGTTTTAATATGGCGGGTAAAAACCAAAAAGGTGTGTTTAATGTTAAACCACGTAATGAATGGGGTGTCGATGGTGTTGTCGCTATCGATCAAAATGGTGATGGGATCTATACAGTAGATTTTGATACCGGTGCGATTGATATGAATGTCGAGCTTTTTTATCCTGGCACGACAACCAAAGTACTGGGTACAAAAACAATGACTACTACTGATAATGGTCGATATCGTTTTAAAGACTTAGCGGTGGCGAGTTATGACATTAAGGTAACCAATGTTAAAGCACCTTATATTCCAATTAGTAAAATTGAACAAAACGTTAAAATAACAGACGAAAATAATCAAACAAGTGGTCCGACATTTTTATTAAAAATGGATCCGAACGATACAACGTTAGCTGGTATATCTGGAAATGTGTTTGTACTAGGACCTCAGCAATATATTAAAGCAGGTCCAGATTCAGGTAAAACGGGCAATAATATTCCGCTTGCCACTCTGGGTAGTACAGGAATTAATACCACTGTCGAACTTTACCAATATAATGGAACCGATTGGGAAAAAATTGCTTCTCAATTAACAGCCGGTAATTTGGGCACCTATCAGTTTGTTGGATTAGTAAAAAACAAAGATTATAAAGTTGTTGTCACGGAATCAAATATAAATTTAAATGAAAATATTTTTGTCAATGATACAGACGGTAAATCAACCAGTACCTCCTCTAAATCAAAAAGTATTCATAAAGGAAAAGTCACATTAAGTAATGGTACACAAGCTAATATTGCTGCTAAAGAGATTATTTTACCTAAACTTAATGAGCAAAAAACCAACCAAAACTTTTGGTATTCACCAATACGTAAAGATTTAGGTAATTTATTAGTCGTCAATTATTTGAAAACAGCCAATGGGGAATGGAGCTGGAGTTCAACGATTAATGGGCTCGAAGCGATTACCGCCAGTACTTATACTAAAATTGTCTTTTTTGAAGAAGATGGTGTGACTCCAGCAACCGATTTACAAGGTAATAAATTAGAAGTCAGCTATCAAAAGCCGGGTTTTTATGGCGTAAGAGGCTCACAAAATTATCCTATCGATCATGCGGGTTTGTTTTATTATTCTGTTGTTGAATATGATAAGGATAATTTGGATTATCCCGAATCATATAATGGCGAATATTCGGTTAATGTTGCACCGGCTAAAACTTGGGGAGATACCATCTATTTTACACCAACAAGACCCAATACGATTTCCGGATATGTTTATTTAAATAATAGTCATTCTGGTACTTTGGGTACTTATAATCCAAATCAAGATACACCAATTAAACAAAATCGGGTTACTCTGGAGCGTGAAGTATTTGGAGAATGGACAGTTATCACCGAATTCGCAACAGATGACAAGGGTCATTACAATTTCACTAATTTGCCTAATGGAGAGTATCGTGTTACGGCTAAACAGGAATATGGTGGCGGCAGTGATATAAGGAATGGCGATATTGATTTCGAAAATAATGATCAGAATAGTGGTTCGAGTATCGATCCTAATGATAATAGAAAAATGATATCGAGCATTATTGTTAATGCGAGTGGTGGTAACAAATATAACACAGATACTAACATCTGGTATAAATTAAAAATTAATCAACACATACTTCGTGGCTCAGTATTTTTAGATACATGGTTAGGTGATGGTGAGATACAAACCGAGCAAATGTACAATGCTAATGACTTACCTTTAAAGAATGCTATTGTTTTACTTTGCGAAGATGACGGTACCAATGATTGTACTGAAAACGGAAGTAATTTTATTGGGAAAAAACTAACGAATGCCAAGGGTGAATATAGCTTTCAAGGGCAACAAGATGGTATTAATCGAGATGTGACTTATATCGTTAAAACTATCTATCCAGGGACAACGGCTGTCACTAATCCTGATAAAGAGTTAGCACCAAGTTATAAAGTACAGTTTAAACAACTTGATATGCCATTAACTAAGCACTTTCTAATGCAAGGAAAAGGACAATTTTCGGGGGCGCCTGTTAATGATCTCAATGGTGATATGAAGTATGCAGGTGAGCAAACGATTGAGAATGGAAATGGATATTTTCAAATTTACTTCTGGAATGGAAGTGATTATGAAAAATGGGGTGATATTGGTGATTACTATCGAACGATCAAGCTAAAATCATTGCCTCAAGGCAGATATCGTGTCGTTCACAATCAGGGTGATAATTTTATCGATATTGCAGATATGGACCCAGCAACACCACCAGGAACGTTAGATTTTGAAGTATTAGCCGATGGTTCACTTGCCAATAATTTAGATAAAAATAATCTATTCCTAATGCAAGCTCAAGTTTCATCATCAAATACGACCGAGGCAATTTCGGGCAAGCTTTACTTGGATGTAACAGGTTCTAAAAACAAAGATGAAGCAGTTGAGCTCACTAAAGAAGAACTCATTCAATATAATAAAGGTTTGCTAACCGTAAGTGGTATTTTTACCCCTCGCATCTACCCGGGATATTTTAACGGTAATGTTGACGATATTTTGGATCAAGTTGACTTTATCGATAAAAGTGTACAATACACGGGCGAATTTGCTTATACAGCTGCGAATTCAACGCGAGGAAAATTATATCTAACCAATATGTTATTACGTTTAACTGGTTTGGATAGCACGCAATTTGAATTGGTCGGTAACAGTGGTCAGTTAAAAGGCGCTTATCTGCCAACAAAAGTACAAACAAATCTGGAATATATGCAAGTTGCACCTTCAGGTTTATTGGGAGCACAAGATCAGTACTGGTTAGTAAAACTGAAAAATGATACAGAGATCAGTGGTCGACTTTATTACGATTATGACGATGATG
>NZ_JBIDFL010000016.1:25019-40671 GCF_046635785.1 Gilliamella sp. CG16 | reverse complement strand
TATGTTACCTAAACGTAACAGCTTAATTAATAAAACGCGCGTTTTATTAATTAAGCTGTTACGTTTAGGTAACATATTTAATAAAATTATGGTAACATATTTTTATTGATTGATAGTTTAATATTATAATCGATAAATAAATATGTTACCTATTATTGATTTATTTATTTAAACGATTTATATTGTATAAATATGTTACCTATTAGGAGATCTGTATGAACACTGTGAGATATAACGGCGGAACTAGTCCAAGAAAAATTGATTTAAACGAATTGATAAAAAAACTAATTGACGACGTTGAATCTTTGGAACAATCAAATATTCCACAGGGCCAAAAAACGGCAAAATATAAATCACTGGCCACAAAATTCAAAAATGCACTATTTAACGATAAACGGAAATTTAGAGGACGCGGGCTGGATAATAGAATCTCGTTAAAAACGTACAGCAATTATCTATCGAGAACTAGAAAACTATTTGATAAAAAAATTCATCACAATTTTAAAAATGAAATCAATAAATTATCCAAAAAATACACTGAATATTCCGATCTATTTGATAGCTGGCAGCACGCAGAAACGCCAAAAATTAGAATCGAATTATCAGAACTACAAAACAAATTAAAACGAGGAATCATTTTAATTGAAAAATACAAACCAAATTCAAAAAATGCATCACTGATAAAATCGTTTCCTGAGTGGGAGATCTCAATAAAAAATAAAACAATTATTGATGACGTTCACCGTGGGGAATCCCTACTAAATGATCTATCTAAAATAAAAATTAATCACGAAATTATGTATCATCTAGTAATGGACCAAAATGAAAAGGCGGCGATAAAAATAAAATCGGATTCCAGTCTAAAACGCAAAAAACGCAGCACCGTTATTATTGATTATCAGAAATATTTAAACAAAATATATAGTATTTTTTCAGCCCCTGATTACGCGTTTAGTGGTTTACAACGCAAAAAAATTGCTCCTCTCGTGTTTGCGCTGGCAGCAGTGTCGGGTAGACGAACAATTGAAATAATTTTAACAGGACAATTTAAACGGGCTGGTAAAAATTCAGTAATATTTACCGGTCAAGCCAAAAAACGAGTTGAAGACGACTCATTTGAACGAAAAATATACACGCTGATTGACAGTAATTTATTTATAAAAAAATTAAAATTGTTGAGAAAATTACCAATTTTTGACGATGTTAGAGAGGTTGTACAAAAAAATGTAGACGCTGATAGAAAAATTCGTAACGAAAAAATAGTAATAAACTCAATATTTTCAAACCACCTATGTAGTTTTGCTAAGGATTTTTTTAATGATAACAGAAGGGTTTTTAAAGATGTCAGGGCTATTTATGCTCGAATTGTTTACGAAAAATATTTTAAAACAGACCCTAGATGGGCTAATGTCGATGAAGACGTTTTTTTCGCCGAAATTTTGGGACATGACGACGACGAAACCCAGCTGCATTATAAACAATTTAAATTAGAAAATTTTGATCCTAATTACACGCCTGTTCTGCCCGAAAACGAACGACTAATAGCACTGCAACAGCTCGACGACGATATGCCGAATTTAGCTGGACGAAACGCTGCGGTGAAAATACACGATTGGGTAAAATCACAGATTGAGGCGAACCCTGACGCCAATATAACAACGTATAGTATTAGAAAATCTGTATCGGTAAAACCGACGATAGTTGCCAGGTATCTGGAGCATACCGCGAACGCGCTGGGACTGGTTAAAAATAATGAAACTGGTTGGCTAGAAAAAAAATCTGACGAGCAATCAATAGTAATGGACACTCCGGTCAATTCTGAGGAAATTGCTGACGAAAATATAGATAAAAATAATCAACACAATACAAACGAGATTAATACTGAGGATATTGATAACGACGACGAACAGCCGCAGTTTACAGCTCAGCAGCTGATAAACGGGCAATGGCTGGTTCAATATACGTATAAAAAAATTGCGTACGTTTGGACGGGTGTCGCTGATAATATGGGGGACGCAATAAACAAGGCATGGAATAAAAACAATTAAAATAGGTGGGGGCATGTCCCCACCTATTTATTTTCATTCTGTTCTATCTCTGCCGACAGTTCTGTACAAATTCTATTTAAAACAGAAATATTGAAATCTATCTGGAAAAACGATTGAAAAACAATATAGGCTGAAACAGATAGTGTGAACAGGTAATAAATAATTGAACTATGGACTGATACAGAAAAATAATTAAATATTATAGAATCAATATATTCAAATAACAAACAATAATCTATCAGATAAAAAAACATTGATACAGAATAAAAAATTGCAAAATACAAAAACAAAGTGATCATTCGTTTTCCAATATAATTTTTGTAGTGTTTGTTTTTTACGTGATAAAAATCTAGGTTATAGATTATTCTATACCCTATTAAAAAAAATATAGTTAGAAAAACGAATGCGACGTGTTTTATTTCGGGCGCGTGAGATTCAATGCGCGATAAAAATAGACTAAAAAATACAATAAAAAATATAATAAATAGTTTTGTTTTAGATTTCATGTTGCTGTCCTAATATACTGTTTTAATATTTCAAATTTTTGGATCTGTAGTTATATATTTATTAAAACACGCTGAGCAAACTCCTGTTTTTTGATCATAGTTTATACGAACCCAACTACAGGAATTCCCCAGTCTGTCCACACACGCGTTCTGTTGAGAGCATCCACAATTAACGCATTTTATATTGTTAATTATGTTTATTTTTTTTTCTATATTATTAAAAATTATTGTGACCACGGAATTCTCATCCTATTTTTTAATATATCGAGATCAGCTGGCGTTATATTGCAGAGAAATTCGCTAATATAAATACCAATTAGGGTTGTTGTTAGAGCTGGAATAGGTAAATCCTCGTTAATAAACCAGTCCCGTTCATCGTCTCGTAAAACGTCTACAGCCCAATTAACGTCGATTGGCAAACCGTCTATCGCTGTAGTGACCAACTGGGTCCAGTTATGTTTTACTGCTATAGAGTGATCCTCGATTTTATATTTATTATTATATATAGATTCAGGATCTGGGATCACAAAATTATCTATTTTTAACACGTCCGTTTGTTTTGATTGTACAGATTTGCGCATCAATCGTCGTTTTTCAGTAATTGTTGATATAAAATCCCACGACGTTGGATCAATAAACCACACGTATCCCCTACCCTGTGAACGAGGTAGACGCCGTTTATCAACACGATAGCCCAGTGATTTACAAACTGATTTAAAAACAGTATCAGCTCGTTTAGGTCTATTGCTGGTACCTGAATACCCCCCAAACCTAACTACATTATTAAACATCTGTATGCGTTCAGTACTGATTAGATTGTCCATCGCCCGTTGCATTGACTCGGCAGTAACGTCACCCCGTCCTGTTTCCAAATCAATACCGCAATCGTAAAAATATTGTCTCAATAGTTTTCTGTGTAGAGACGCGTACGTCCGTGACGTCACGTCGACAGCTGGTCGATGAGTCACTGTGTAACTATCAATAACTGGATGAGCAATTTTAAATTTCTCATCGGCCTCAATTTGAGATCGCGCGTTGACAACCATATAATCGGAATTACCGTTATATTTATATTTGTATAAAAATACAAATAACTGTTCGTCGTGGTCAATTGCTGCCGCCTCGTTATGCGTCATATCGCGAATTTCCACTAATTTTATTTTATTTTTACCTCCGGATAACCAAAACTCAACGGAGTCCTCGGTCACGTCCAACCCCAATTCGTTTTCAATATCGTATCTGGTCAACTGTGCGCGTTCCAATTCTGTCAATGTTCGTTTTTGTAGCAATTCATCCCGTAATTTAATATCGGGAGTTTTAGCCTCTAAATAACGCAACAATTCAATTTCAGTTACCCGTTTTTTAGCCTCCTGACGCACTGTTCTACCGCGCGAACGTTTTAATTCGTCTGTAGCCAAATGTTGTACATCGTAGCCGTCGGCGGCTAAAATATGAATCAAATTATTTGCAAAATTTGAGCGAGCGGACGATTCAATCTCCATTATTTTCATTTTTATTTTTGTAAATTGAGTATCAGCCAACCCCAGTGATAAATTTCCGTTCGTTATAGACGCGTCGCAATATTCCTGGTTTATTTCACCTGTATCGAGCATGGCCTGAATAAATCCGGTTTTTATATTTTCAGCAGTTTCGGCTCGCTGCCTGGTTATTTTTTCCAAACCAATCACAAATGATTTTGCCGTTCGGTCACGCCTCAACATTTGTATCGCGTCGGACGGAACAACAACACCACTGAATAGTCCAAAATGTCGCGTAAAATGCTCCACCTCAATTGACACACCTGACGATATAGCAGGACTATAGATCAGCCCATCATATTTTGTAGCAAATTTGTTCGGTGCGTCAGTAAATTCAACAACATCTGCCGACGGCGTTGTATCCTGAGACACGTATAGCCACCGTTTTTTGGGGTAACGCGTTATCAATTCGTTGAGCAACTGATCTGCTCTATTTTTATTGTCAGTAGCAACTAAAAATTTTTCATTATTTTCGGCGGCGTCGAGAATTTCAGTGAAAACCCGATCGCAATCAGTGTAAAATACCTCACGTTTTTTATTTTCGCCATTTTTGTCAACGTACGAAACGTCTACCGGCAATTCGATAACGTGAATTTGTGACCACGTGTCCAATCCTAACTCGTCGCGTTTTTTTATTGCAATTTCACACAATTCGATCAGAGTGTCATTAGCGTCCGCGTCAACCAGAACTGCGTGACGTCGAGACGATGCTATTGCCGTAATGAGCTGGTTAAACACGTCAACAGGGTATTTAACTATTTTACTGGTACAGATAGCCCTCAGCCCCTGGGTAGCCTCGTCGAATCCTAAAAAATCATGATTCCTAATTAGTGATCGCCATCGTGATTTTATAATACTGTTTACACACAAAATTAATTTTTTAATACCCACCGATATATCGTCCAGCCCCTGCTCCTGATAGTTAAAAATATCGGATCGTTCCCGTTGACCGTCCGTCATCATGTCGTACAAACTCGACGTTAAACTAACCCGATGCGCCAATGAAATACCGCTGTCACTATCGCTCATTATCGGTTTCAGTAGATGTTTAGATTTTCCCGATCCCATACCAGCCCTAACAATTACAGGACCAGTTAGCGATTTAATATAATTTAAAATATCGTCATTTATATTAGGTGTATTAAATTTTTTATACGTTATATGATCAGGTCTCAATACGGGATCTGTTATTTTATTACTAAACGACCGAGTAGATTGTGCGCGTATTTGCTCCCGAGCAAATTGTCTACAAACCCTGCTACGAACAGTCCCCTCGTACGTTGATAAAATATTTAAATGCCGTAAATATTTATTAATTAATTCAATTAATTCTCGAGGCGAATAATCTATTGGACATCTGGACATCCCTACGTCTATGCATCTATATAACTGTTTAACAAATTGTTTTCTGTGTTTAACTGATGTCACGGATAATGCGGTGAGTTCATTTTTTAATTGGTCTGTAGAAATTCCTAACCTATTATCGTGTGAAAATAATTGACGATATGTTTCTCGAGCACCTCTCGTTAAAAACAGATCATTAAAATCTGACAATTTTTCATTGTCCGGTAAATCGTTAAATTTAGGATAAATGCATTTTATTTTTGGGTGTTTTTTTAGTATTTCCAGACCGTATCTGATACCAGTATTGCCGTCACCACGTTTCGCTGTTGCGTGGTCGTTATCGAGTGCGACAACAATATCGATCCACGGGTATAATTCAACAATCTGATCTGCAACGTTAATTAAATTGTTAGCGGATATGCTCATAATTGCCGCGTCGAATTTACCGTTAGCTGACAGATAAACAGTTGCAGCTGTCGCGAAACCCTCAGCGATCACAATTTTTTTAGCGTGAGTTAAATTTCCAATCACGTGACACGCGCCAACGTAATCACCAGAATCAACTGCAGCAGTTAATTTTTTACTGCCGTCGCTATAAATTCGTTGCCAGCCCACAATTTTTTTATCGTAAATTCGCGATAGCGGAACCGCCATTATTTTACTGGGCACACGTCCCCAGTAGAATGTTCTAACATCACAATAATTAAAAATATTAGCTATTTGTTTACGTTGCGCGTATTCGAACGAGCCGGACTCTATTTCAGCAGACTCAAATTTATTTAAAAAATTATTAAAATTTTTCAGATTTTCGGCGTGTTTTTTTTGTTCCTCTATTGCCGCTAATTTTTCGATTTTTTCACGTTCCGCGCGGCGTTTTGAAATTTGTTCTGCGGTATTTTTAACAGGTGGGGTCGCGTCCCCACCTGTTATTTTTGATAAATTGTATTCGTTAAATAGAAATTGTAATCCCGACCATGTACCGGCGTCCGACCCTTTTCTAACAAAATTTACGAACGGGTACGCCAGCCCCTCTCGGGTTTTTTCAATACGAGAATATATTTCAACACGACCGCGCAGTTTTTTCTCGATCGATTTTGGTGGGGTTTTGTTGTAGTTGGAGAATTTTTCCTGTGGTCCACGGGTGTCGGATAGACGGATCCTGTCAGCTGCGGCTGACCAGTCGATCCCCGCCTCAGCAGCGAGGATCGATATTTCGTGATATGCTGCATCTAACAATAGGTACGGATCAGCGTTGTATTTCTGCTGATAGAATGAAAGTAAATTCATATACATTTCCTAAAAAAATGTTGCAAAATTCCAGAAAACGTATAAAATGAGAAATTATGTGGGCTCATTTTATACGAGTTCGTAATGATAACCTCGGTCGCCACAACCGAGGTTTTTTATTGTGTAAAATTTATTTTTTTATATAAAATTACATATTTTTCCTATATTTTCGCACAAAAACAGGTGCAACTAGTAGTTGCCACATAATATAACGATGTTTAGTCTGTTAATCAATAGATCATTAGATCTATTTTTTATTTGTTTTAATTGTCGTCGATCGTGCAACTGCTACGATAGGGTGAATAAAACGAATATCAACGTAGTTTTTTATTATTCGTTGATACAGTGAATTTATTGATCCTAAAAAAATTATATCGTCTCGTATTGACAACAGAGTTTTTATTATTGTTTCACCGCTACGTAGTTGTACAACAACGTCCTCACCAGTTTGAGGTGTTGAAAACGGATCGACTATAACAGCCTCACCGTCCAGGATCCTAGGCGACATAGAGTCGTCGTTTACCCGGAGAGCATAAAATCGTCCTGCGGGTTGTACTGGAAAATCGACGAATTCATTAATTTTAGTTAAATCAATTGTATCCCAGTCCCACTCCAACCCTGTTTTGTTACCGCCTATTACAGGTATTTTGGTTGCCCCAAACCGCTCGTCGACACCTGTTAATATCCAGTCTGTGGGTTTGTTTAACGCTCTGGCTAATTTATACGCCAGTTCCAGTTTCGGCATAGAACCCTGAATTTCGATATTTGAAATAGTGCCGGACGACACGTTTATTTTTTCAGCTAAATCCCGAGTAGTATAACCTAATTCCTCTCGGCGATTTTTTAGTCGGTTGCCTCGTTCTGTATAATTCATGATTAAATTTTTTAATTAATAAATAGACAACATCATATCACAATGTTTATTTGACTGAACAATTTTATAGTAGTTGACTATTGATTAGTTGTTTAATAAACTGAACAAAAAATATTTAGTAAACTATTTATGAGAACTGTAGACGTAATTAATTTTTTTAAAAAAAAATCGAAAATTGCTGAGGTGCTAGGTATAGGGCGGTCGGCAATCAGCCAGTGGGGTGATTATGTGCCGGTTGATCGTCAATACGAATTAGAGGTTAAAACCGGTGGGCAACTAAAATCCGACTATTCTGTTCAAAAATTAAATCGAGAAAACAATGAACGAAAACAACAACCCTGATCACAGTTTGATAGCTGAATACGTTAGGCGACGTTTGTTTTGCTCGTTTTACGTATTTTATTCGTGTAATAGCGTCCCGCCAGAAAACGCAGCTAATCTACGTAATCCCAAAAAACGCACTCGACTGAAAAACACAGAACGTCACGTTTCAGCCAGAACAACAGAAACAGGTAAATTTAAATACAGTGCAACATTACTATCAGATATAAATTTCAGCCATTTGCGGTGGTCCAGAGCGGTGAAAAATATCTCAGACGATTGCCACAGAGCGTGGATCTACTACTGCTATGCAGATCGGCTCGATTTTGATTTTCAAATTTTAATTTGCCGTCGCATCTGGTCTGAATTTAATTCCACGCTATTTACACAACAAAAAAAAATTAGAACTACCACGTTGGAATTGTTAAAAAAATTAGTTTTTTTGGCTGTTCAAAACGCTGTATACAAAATAAAAACTGACCGCGATTATTACAGCAGCAAAACACTGGCTAGGTTGGCGAAAAAATCAATCAGCGGGTGGAGCGAAAATTACAATTCTCACTGGAATCAGCTGTTAAAAATTTGTTATAAACTAGACTACGAGGCCCTGATCAATGTTAGCAATCAAAAACGAACACAAAACAATTAGCAACCCCCCGCCCTGTCTGTGTAACGTAATTTTAAAAACCAGTAAAACGTTACCTACGCTGCTACACAAAAACGCTACAAATACGTATCAGTTATACTGTAGTGCGTGCGGTTTTAAAACGCACGAGCACACTAATTGGCAGGCGGTTGTTGCCGATTGGTTTTTATCAAACAGACCAGATCCGCATACAAAATCGTGTTGGGTTTCACGATACAATAGACAAAACGGAACAGCTATATCGTTAGGATGAAAAAATTATGTTTAAAAATTTAATTGCGTACAGATATGACGATTCAAAAACTGATTTCAATAAAATCGCGTCACAAATAAAAAATAGAAATTTTTTATTCAAACCACTAGGAGATCTGGACTCGCATTCAACCGGGTTTGATAGTTTTTTTGATGAGACCTATATTATTGAGGCGGACAATCGAATTCTGCTGAAAATAAAATTTTCGTCGAGAACAGTGTCTGAACAACTCGTTAAAAATTTATTAGCAGAACGGATAAATGAGATTAAACGAGAACAAAAAATTGACACTGTCAGCGACGCTGTTACAGAAATTTACCGTCAAAAAATACGATTGGAGACGTTGAAATACACAGAACCCAACGTGAAAAACGTATTTTTGTTAATTGACAAATATACTAAATTTATTTACGTGGACGCGTCATCCCCCAGTTTGGCTGAGGACTCGCTACACCAATTGCGCAACGTGATTGGCAAATTGGCCTGCCAACACATCAGATCAGCGAGTGCAGGAACGCGGTTATCGTTATTTTTGTGCGACCCCTCAAACGAGGAAATTGGACAAATATCTAAAAATATTCACATTTGTGATTACCCCCTATTAACAGCGCGAAATACAGACAACACCGGCAGCGTGACATTAGACGGTATCAACCGTAGATCCAGTTCGTATATAGAAATGCTGGAGGGGTTATACGTTAAATCGGTCAACATGGCTCTGCGGAACGGTTCAGAAATTTTAGCCACGTTCACACTGCTGATCGGTAACAAAAATATTTTTATATTAAAAAAATTCAAATACGACGTAGACGAAAAAACAGGTATTGACCCAACAACAAAAATAGATTGCGTTGACGACAGTTCGTACTATTACACGTCAAAAATGCTATTAATTGGGCGATATATGTCGTTAATATTGAGCGATTTTGCCGAATTTTTCCATTTAAAAACAGACGAGGAATCATGATCAGATTAGATACACTAAAAACAAACACGTTTTTTGAGATCGACGGCGATCTGCTGGAATTAGTCAATAAAAATTATCTAGACGTTATAGCTGAGGCGTTTGATCACAAAGCAAAAAAATTGATAACACTAGGACTATTTGCGTACGTCACCCCAGTCGAGGTAAAAATCGAAAAAATATCAACTGGGGACACGTTCCCGGTCTGTATACACAACGACGAGGAATATTTTTGGCAAAACGCAGCTGACAATTTAAAACGTGTAGCACCAATATTGGAATCTGCTGCAGAAACACTACGAGATCTGGGTTATACGTATCACGGCGGGACTCAGTGGCGACCACCAGTTAGAAAACGAGAGGACATTTAGATGAGAAATAGAGGATTGCGCGAGTGGGTAAAATCCGCACAAATAATTGAAAAACCAACACACGGGTGGGTTCACTGTCCTGACGCTGAACGGCGAGGGGTTGAGGATATTTTTGAATTAGTCAATATCGATGAACATTGTGACGAAACAGAAAAACCCTGTTTTGTATTTGACTGTGATCAGGAACGTTGGGACGGTATTGACGTCTACGACACAATTCAATACGCGCTGTGCAATTTTTACGACGACGCCGAATCACAAATAACAGATTACGAGGAGTTGAAAAATTTTCTCGAATCGTGGAATAAAAAACAAAATGTCGTGCAATATGTGGCCAATTATACACGAATAATCGTTTTAGATTCGGCGCGATTTGAAAAATTTTTAAACGGGGAGGAACAGTGATTAGCATAAAAACAACCCAATGCCTGGGTGAAATTAAAATCGAACTCACGAAAAATTTAGTTAACGGCGAGGTATTTGTTGCTATAAACGGGCGTTGTTACGACGAGGACAGCGTGGAACAGTTGACTAAAATATACGATTCGATTAGAACGGCGTTGAACGAATTGAACATAAAAAACACAGTGAACAACAACAAAATAAATATTTGATTTTTATTAAATTAATTTTTTTTAAAAAAAAGGTTGCTAAACACGAATTTTTTAGGTACGATTTCAGCATAAATTTGTATTGTGCGAAAAAACCGTCTAGTGCGGTTTTTTTTATGCGCACAAAAAATAAAACCACCGCCTCGGTGGTTTTTTTATGCATGAAAAATGGGCGATCGCAACGTGGTGGAACACGTTACAATCGACTTCCCATGCGAACAGGTTCATGGTTTATCTCAGCCCATCCGCTGTCATGACGGCGGACTGATCATATAGAAAAACGCATGTTCAATCAAATAAAAATAAAAAACGCAACATTAGTGAACGCCGATTCGTTCGCGTACATAAAAACATTGCCAGATAATTGTATCGATTTAATTCTGACAGACCCGCCGTATTACAGAGTGAAAAACGCATCGTGGGATCGTCAGTGGGACAGTGAGACCGAATATCTGGCGTGGTTAGACGATTTTTTTGCCGAGTTCTGGCGTGTATTAAAACCGAACGGTTCTCTATACGTTTTTTGTAGTTCTAGATTAGCAGCAGATACTGAAATATTGCTGCGCCAGCGGTTTAATATTTTAAACCATATCGTCTGGGCAAAACCCAACGGACCGTGGCTGAGACAGAGAAAAACGGATTTACGTTCGTTTTTTCCGTCTACAGAACGCATTTTATTTGCTGAGCATTATGGCGCAGACGGTTCGGCAAAGGGAGCTATCGGCTACGGTCAAAAGTGTCAGGAACTCAAGGCCAAGACGTTTGCGCCGTTAATTGAATATTTTAAACGGGCTCGCGAATCGTTATCGGTATCAGCAGCAGATATTAATCGTGTAACGGGAACACAAATGTGCTCGCACTGGTTTAGTGCGAGTCAATGGCAACTGCCCAATGAGTCTCAATATAAATTGCTGCAAAAATTATTTAGTCAACGAGCCGCAGATTTAAAAAAATCGTCCAATTTAGAT
Source organism: Gilliamella sp. CG16 (assembly GCF_046635785.1). Lineage (NCBI taxonomy): Bacteria > Pseudomonadati > Pseudomonadota > Gammaproteobacteria > Orbales > Orbaceae > Gilliamella > Gilliamella sp. CG16. The sequence goes on along the minus strand of NZ_JBIDFL010000016.1, from coordinate 28,940 downwards.
AAAAATCACGCCGATTTGGTAGCTGAATACAACTGTTTGGCGAGGGATTATAAATTATTGTCGCTAGAATTCGATGAATTAAAACAGCGATACGAATCACTGCGCCGACCGTTTTCTGTTACCGCGGACGTTCCGTATATAGACGTCTGGACGTATAAACCGGTTCAATACTATCCAGGTAAACATCCGTGTGAAAAACCATCTGCTATGATTCGTGATATTATCAACGCGTCATCACGACCAGGCGATGTCGTCGCCGATTTTTTTATGGGTTCTGGGGTTGTCGTTAAACAATCGCTATTGTTAGATCGTTCGTCAATTGGTGTTGAATTAGACGAACAGAGATTCAATCAAACCGTGTCGGAGATTAATTTATGCTGATGAGCTGGGCGGGTGGGGAACATATAATTAGTAAAAACAATTATTTTTATTTAAATTTTAAACAAATACTATGCAAACTGAATTTTATAGAAAAAATACCATGGAAAAAATATCATCTCAAATCTCGTACGTCTGGAGCATAATTTGTGTTTTTTTGGGTGCAATCGACTGGAATCTAATTGCCGTAATAGTTGGAATAATACTGTCAATAGGAACGTTTCTGACGAACAGATATTATAAACGGCGCGAGGATCGGCGCTCAGAATTAGAAACACGTGCAAAAATTAAATACTACCAGCGATTACAGAAAATTAATGAAGATGAATACGAGACTAAAAAATAAAATTATCGCATTGACCAGTGCTGGCGCTGGCACAATCGCAATAGCTACTGTTTTAATAACAAATTTTGAGGGCGTCAGTTACACACCGTATCGTGACGTGGCTAACGTTCTGACTGTGTGTCACGGGCACACTGGTCCCGATATTGTTGCAGATAAAAAATACACGTCAGACGAATGCGCCGCCCTGCTGGATAACGATCTAAAAAAAACCGCAGTACACGTTGATAAATTATTAACAGTTGATCTGCCTGATACGACACGAGCAGCACTGTATTCGTTTGCGTTTAACGTTGGAGTTGGTGCGTTTGAAAAATCAACATTGTTAAAAAAAATCAACAGCGGTGATACTGTTGGCGCGTGTAACGAATTGAGACGTTGGGTTTATGCAGGTGGTAAAAAATGGCTAGGACTGGTAAACCGTCGAGACGTTGAGGAGCAAATATGCCTATTAGCCGTAAAACAATAACATTTATTATTTTTTTTGGGTTGCTGGCGGGTAATTTTTATCTAATTTTAAAAACAAAAAACCTGCAGATTGATCGTGAAATTGCTCAACGTGAATTAGCAGAACACTATGTTGCACAATTAGAGTATCAGCGAGAATTAACAAAAAATTCGATAAATACAGTTTCAGAAACAAACGATTTATATATGTCGCTAAACTCAGAACTACAACAGGAAAACGACAGGTTGCAACATGATGTACAGAAAATGCTGGAAAATAACGAATGCGCTAATAGCAATATTCCTGATAATATTCGTCGTCGGGTGTTCGCCCAATAAAAAAAATATTGAATACGTATCTCCAATTTACGCACCTCTACCACCAAATATCGTTAAATCAAATCCTGAGCCGGTAATAAACGACAATAATTTTATTAAATGGGGTCACACAATAGTTTTAATTGGTCAGTTGCGAGCATGGGGTATTAGTGAGCGCAATAGAGCCAATGCCTGCGTAAATATTTACCAAAAAACAATTTTAAATAAATAACAAACGAGAGAAACAAATTCCAATAAATTTAAGAGGATAATTTATGCCAGTAAATTTTAAATTAGGCGATAGAGTTGAAATAAAAATTAGTAGCGAAAAAGGTGAAGTAATTGGTCTCGCTCAATATATAGATATGCCACCTCAGTTTTTTATTAATTATAAATCAGCTGATGGTAGAGCTACAAAAGATTGGTTTCAAGCATCAGAATTGAAAAAATTATAAGTGGGAACACGTTCCCACCCCCCTATTAGGTACTTCCGAGGGGGGGAGTCCATTGCGGGGGCTTGCGCCTCCCGAAATTTATATATTTTTGAATTTTTTTTAGGGTTTACAAAATAGTGACAAAGTGACAGAGGTTTTATTTATGTTTTATTTTTCAATAAATTATAATTAAAATTTTTGTCACTGTTATTTTTTAATTTTATTTGCGTGAGACGAAATGAGTGACAAACGCGACAAATTAGTTTCAGCATCAGAATTATCTCGTCAGTCAGGTGTAACAAAACAGACCGTCTCACGAAAAATAAAAAATAGAATCCTGTTACCAGTTGACTACACCGCAGGTGGACGCCCTTTATTTGATCTGGATTCGTCGTTAAAAGTATTGGCTGAACAACAATCATTTGATGACGATAAATCAAATCAGCAATTGCTATTGAACAAAGGTGGACGTCCCAAATCCGTTGTTGTTTCTGATGATGATCAATTAAACACAAATCAACCTAGCGATGACGTGATTCGTTTTAATCGTGCTCGAGCAGACAAGGCCGTTTATCAGGCGCAGCTGGTTCAAATTGAAGTTGCAGAAAAATTAAAACAGGTCGTTTCAGTTGAATCAGTAAAACAACAGGGGTCTAATCTCGGTTCTGTTTTAATTAATTCATTAACAAATTTACCCGATAGGTTATCTGACGAATTAGCAACATTAGATAATTCACGAGAAATACACAAACTATTAACGTCTGAAATTAATGCGATGGTTATTGATATACGAAAACAACTTGGAGATTTGGAGATTGAATAATAGTGGATTCGTTGCATATAGCGAATCATTCATTAATTGAGGGATTCTGCGCAACATTTCAGCCGATTCCTACATTAACGGTTAGTGAATGGGCTGCTAAATATAGAATATTACCGAAATCTGGAAGTAGTTCACCTGGTCCGTGGCGAAATGAAAAAACGCCGTTTTTAGTCGAAATCATGAATGTTTTATCTCCGTCACATCCGTGTCGAGAGGTTGTGTTTGCAAAAGGATCTCAAATCGGCGCGTCAGAAACTGGACTAAACTGGTTAATGTATACAATAGATGTTTCGCCAGGTCCAATGTTAGCAGTTCAACCAACAAATAAAGCGGTTGAACGCTGGAGTAAACAGCGAGTCGGCCCATCATTAAAACAATGCTCAAAATTAGTAAACAAGATTTTTTGGGGCGACGGGAATACAATTTATCAAAAAGAATTTGTTGGTGGAATGCTTATCCTTACTGGTGCTAATAGTCCCGCTGACCTGGCATCTATGCCGATTAAAAACATTTATTTTGATGAAGTTGATCGGTACCCAGCGGAAGCTGGTAACGAGGGCGATCCTATTGGGCTAGCGTTGAGACGCATGTCAACATTTTCACGAGGAAAAGGCTTTTTCACTTCAACGCCCACTGTTCTCGGAGTGTCTAAAATATGGATTTTATACATCGATAGTGATCAACGTAAATTTTATGTTCCGTGCCCACATTGCGGTGAATTTCAGACAATTGAATTTGAACGATTGAGTTGGCCTAAAGGGCAGCCTGAGAAAGTCGCGTTAGCGTGCCTGCATTGCGGTTCGTTAATTTATGAACACAGCAAAACTAAAATGCTGGCAGCAGGTTACTGGAAATCTCACAACCCTGGTCATCACCGTGTCGGGTTTCACCTGTCGTCATTATATTCTCCAGTAGGTTGGTTATCGTGGACCGAAATAGCTCGGATGTTTGAAGAAATTTCTGATGATGTCGAGATGATAAAGGTTTTCACAAACACAGTTTTGGGGCTGCCATACGAAGAAAGCGGAGAACAAATTGCAGCAGAGTATTTGCTTCGTCGTCGCGAAACTTACGAGGCAGATATTCCAGACGGTGTTTATTATCTAACATTGGCTATTGACGTGCAGCAGGACTGGTTAGCGTACGAGATTTGTGGTTGGGGGATTGATGAGGAGTCG
>NZ_JBIDFL010000016.1:0-24921 GCF_046635785.1 Gilliamella sp. CG16 | reverse complement strand
TTATCTAACATTGGCTATTGACGTGCAGCAGGACTGGTTAGCGTACGAGATTTGTGGTTGGGGGATTGATGAGGAGTCGTGGGGTATTGAATATGGAGAATTGCACGGTGATTTATCCGTTCTGACAAACAATGATGAAAGTAGACCGTCGATATGGGAACAAGTCGATCACCTGCGCAGATCAGTTTATAAACGCAAAGACGGGTCTGAACTCCGTATTGCATGCACAGTTATTGACTCCGGTGGATGGTGGACTGACGAGGTTTATGCATACACAAAACCACTAAATAAATTTAGAGTCTATGCAGTTAAAGGTGCATCAACATTTGATAGACCATTGTTGTCCAAACCCTCACGCAACACAAAAAACAAATGTAAATTATTTGTTTTAGGAGTTAGTCAGGGAAAAATTTTGGTTCAAAAACGACTAAAAAAAGACAGTCCGTCTGCCGGTTATTGTCATTTTTCTGATGATGAAAATCGTGGTTATGATTCGCAATATTATGCAGGTCTAACGAGTGAAAAATTAACAATCAATGTAAAAAAAGGAAAGTTGGTACGCGAATGGGTAAAACCCAAGGGTGTTGCAAATGAACCTTTTGATTTACGTGTTTATGCCACTGCTGCAATTCGAATATTAAATCCGGATTGGACGCGGATCGCAAAACGTTCTAATTATGTGAAACGTTCAAACATGAGTGCAACAGTTGAAACGCCACCGGCACATGCCGCAATTGAGCCTCAGGTACCAATCGTTTCAAATAATCAGAAATCAAAAAACAAAATAAAACTCCGAACTGTTAGAAAACGAGGAGGAATATCAATAGGTTAAACTGTATGTCACAAATAGATTTGTCATCAATGACACAACGACAGTTAGCATCTCATATGTTTAATCTGTATTTAAATGCAGAAACTGCTATTCTAGCTGGTGCTCAGTCATATTCTATATCTGGAAAAACAATAACTCGCGCCAATCTCAATGATGTTGTGAAACAGCGTAAATACTGGGAAAACAAACTGGCGTCATTAAACGGTCGCAGTGCTCGAAAATTCAGGACAGTTTACGTGAGGGACTAATGAGATTAATTGAAAAATTTATATCGATCGTTTCCCCGTCCTGGGCAGCGAAACGAACGGCTGATTTAGTTAGAATTCAGGCTGGAGCCTACGTTCGTAATGTTATTCGAGGCGGTAATTCGTATACTGGTGCAACGAATAAACGGTCAATGCAAAATTGGGTGACGAACGGTAATGATGCTAACAGCTCAATGTTGAGTGATTTGCCTATTTTACGAGAGAGATGTCGTGATTTATATAATAACGCACCAGCTGCACGAGGGGCTATTAGCACAATAAACACCAACGTTATCGGGACTGGTCTAATTTTACGCTCCGTGCCCGATATTGAGGTTCTGGGTATTACTGACGAGGAGGCTCAAATCCTCTCCGACACGATTGAGCGTGAATTTCTGTTGTGGGCAAATAGCCAGCTGAGTTGTGATTATACACGCAAATTAAATTTCAACGAAATTCAGCGATTAGTCAGTGTATCTCAACAGGTTTCTGGTGACGTGTTTGTTCTGATGCCGTGGGTTAAACGTCAGGGCTCAATTTACGATATAAAATTACAATTGGTAGAGGCTGATCGTGTTTGTAATCCAAACGATATGCCAGACGATAAACGAATAGCTGGCGGTATTGAATATGACGATAACGGCATACCTGTTGCTATTCACATACGAACACCGCATCCAGGTAATATGCTAGATTTGAGTGCCCCTTCATGGGAGCGAATTGAATACTACGGTGCAAAAACTGGTCGTCGAAATGTTTTGCACGTAATGGAACACGAGCGTATAGATCAGGCAAGGGGTATACCAATTTTAGCTACTGTTATTGAGACGATAAAACAAATTTCAAAATATTCTGAGGCAGAAATAGCCGCTGCGGTAGTTAATGCTCTGCTAGCGGTTTTTATAAAACGACCTCCGCCTAGTGACGATGTGCCAATTGATTATGGCGATGAGGATGAGCCAAAACCGTGGGAAACAAACGACTACACATTAGGCACAGGAACATTTATTGATGGCGCACCAGGTGAGGAATTGCAGGTGGTTAATGCCGCTCGTCCTAGTAACCAATTCGATCCATTTTTTGTTGCAACAATGAAACAGGTTGGCATGGCGCTGGAATTACCATTTGAGATTTTGATTAAACATTTTTCGTCAAGTTACAGCGCCTCCCGAGCGGCATTGCTTGAGGCGTGGAAAATGTTTAGGGTTAAACGTAGTTTTATTATTAGCAATTTTTGCCAGCCAGCGTATGAAGAGTTTCTTACAGAAGCGGTTATTAAAGGGCGTGTAAATGCACCAGGATTTTTGTCTGACCCGGCTATTCGAGCAGCGTATTGTGCTGCCCAATGGGTTGGTCCAACACCAGGACAACTTGATCCAGGTAAAGAATATGAAGCAGCCAATAAAGCTGTCGAATATGGATTTAGTTCACGAACAAGAGCCACCGCTGAGTTAAACGGTCAGGATTTTGAGAGTGTAATCAAAGAGAAGGCAAGGGAGGAGGCGTTGATGCGTAGTTTAAACGTTAGTTTGAACACGTCAACATTTCAACCGATCGCCCAATCAGAAAAAAATGATGATGAGGATGATAATGAACAGTGAATAAGAAAAAACAATGCCGTAGGGTTTTATCATTTATAGATAAAACTCCGTGGGCTATTAGGCCCGATGCGTTAGAAAAAATTATATCAATAGCAAGCCGCACATACTCAGATCCTCAATTAGTTTCATTAATAAAATCAGAACGATCATTATCAGTAATAAATAATGACGATATTACAGATATTGCTGTTATTGATGTAATTGGTCCAATTTTTACTCGTGCGGATCTGTTCTCAGATGTTAGCGGTGCGACATCAATAGAGATGCTCGAACGTCAATTGGATGATGCGTTATACGATGATTCAATTAGAGCTATTGTTTTGCGAATAGATTCACCTGGTGGAGAGGTTACAGGAACGCATGAACTAGCTAATTATATTGACGAGGCGTGCGAATTAAAACCGATCATAGCATACGTTCAGGGCGCAGCATGTTCTGCTGCGTATTGGATAGCGTCAGCAACAGGTCGTATTTACGCAGATAAAACAGCCACTCTCGGTAGTATTGGTGTTGTCGCAACATGGACAGACGATAGCGCAGCTAGGGCTGCGGCAGGATTAACTGATTACGAGGTTGTTTCGTCTCAATCTCCAAATAAACGGCTAGATCCAACGCGAGATGACGGTCGAGCTGAATTACAAAAACAGATTGACGGATTAGCGGATATATTTATCGATGACGTTGCAGCATTTAGAGATGTTACGCGAGATAAAGTTATGTCCAATTTCGGTCAGGGTGGAATTTTTTTAGCTGATGAGGCGGTGATGATTGGAATGGCTGATGAGGTCAGTAATTTCCGCGATGTAATAGCAAAACTATCAACAGAAAATACTAACAATATTAATGGAGTACCTAATATGGGTGTTAAAGCAAAACGAGATAAACAAAACTTTTCGTTGAAAGCGTCTGGCCGAGCGTCAGAAGACGACGAATTAGATAAACAAGGCGCGGATGACATTGAAGACGATCGACAGTCAGCAGATGAAGATGAGAAAGATTTAGATGCTGAAGATGACGATAACGATAAGCTCGACGAATCAGACGATGATGATTTCGAAGATGAAAAAAAGGACGATGACGAAGAGAGTCCAGCAGCTAAAAAAGCAATTAATGCGCTAGCTCGTAAACAGCCAAATCTTTATCGTGCAATCATTAAACGCGGTGCTCGTCGCGAACGAAACAGAATCGCTAGTATCGACGATTTGAACATCGTCGGCCATAACAAACTAATTCGTAGTGCTAAGTATCATCAGCAATTAACAGCAGAACAAACATCGTATGCGGTTCTGAGAGCTGAACAACAGCAACGCTCAAAACTATCAGATGGTTATGCTGCTGATGCAGGTTACAGAGTACCTGTATCAACGGGAACCGCCTCTAAAGAGGCAATGTCCGATGAAAAATCGTTCCTGCAAAATGTGGCCGCGGGCGCAAGAGCTTTATTGAACGGAGGTAAACGATAATGCAAAAATTAGATGAATTTAAACCAGACAATCTGATTGCTGGTTACATGCATCAAACAACTGAACAGGTTTTTTTAAAATCTGGTTTTGTTTACAAACGAGGCTCAGTATTAGCAAAAACACCGACCGGAGAATGTACGTTAGTTGACAGTTCTAATGCTGACACCAACGAGGTTTACGGAATTTTAGCTCACGATGTTGACACAACTAATTCCGCTCAGACCTCTCGTATATTTGGTGTCGTTTATCTCTCTGGGGAATTCAATAAACGAGAATTGATTTTTGGCGGTAACGATACGCTCGAACAGCATATCGATGCCGCACGCAAACAAGGGATTTATTTTGTTGACACATCAGCAACAACAACTAACGACTAAATAGGAAATAAAATGTCAGAAAACAGTATTTATAAACCGCGGCTATTAGTTGCTGCGTTAGAACAAATTTTTGTGCCGCGTCGATTTTTATTAGACACATTTTTTCACACAGTTAAAACATTTATAACTGAAAAAGTTGATATTGATATCAAACAAGGTAACCGCGATATTGCTGCATATGTCCACCCTCTATCAAAAGGGCGGCTGGTTGAAAATGCAGGGTTTCAAACTAAAACAGTTGCCCCCTGCTACACAAAAGAAATTAAAAGCATTAGATCAAACGACACTGTTACAAGAACTTTTGGTGAGGATTACACTAAACCACTAACCCCGACCCAACGAGAGCAACGTTTACTAGGTGAACGATTATTTGACCTAGATTCTCGAATAGTTCGACTAGAGGAGGTTATGGCCGCTCAGGCTCTAATAAAAGGTGAAATTTTTGTTAAAGGGCAGGATGGAGATTTTAAAATAGATCTGGGCTATACACAGGGTCGTCAAAAAATATTCCTGTCAGGAGATAAATGTTGGGATCGAGGGGGTGACCCGATGTTCGATCTCGATGACTGGTCTGATAAAATTGGTGAGCGAACAGGCATGTCCCCAACAATTATAATTTGCGGTAAAAGAGCCGTCCGCGCAATTATTGATAATGAAAAAATTCAGAAACGGCTAGATATTCTAAACTATCATGTTGGTGAAATTAATATTCAGCAAAATCAACAATTAGCAGATCAGGGGGTTAGATTTCATGGTTACCTAGCTCCGTCCAACATACCTATTTTCTCATACAATGAAACATTTACCGATCCAGTAACAGGTAATACCACCCCATTGATACCTGATGACGCTGTGCTCGTCGGTTGCAAATCAGCTGGTTGTCAAATGCTATATGGCATGATTCAAAATTTACACTCGTTACAGGCAATGCCGAGATTTCCTCATTCGTGGCTGGAACAGGACGGCAGCGCTCGTTATATTCAACTAGAATCGGCACCGCTACCTAATCTGTATCAGGTCGACGCATTTATTAGCGCGCGAGTGTTGTCTAATTAGCAAATTTAAAGTGGGGACATGACCCCACCTTTAAGGATTTTTATGTCTAAAAAATATATAAAATTAATTGGCCCCGTTTTTCATAATAACGACGAATATCCAGCTGACACAGTTTTAGCTATACCGGAATATATTACTGAACAGGAGGCTGAACGATTAATCCGTCTCGGCGCGGCCGAAACTTGTGTGCCATTCGTTACAGAAAATAGTAACAACAACCCAACAAATCAAAATAATTCAAATAATATTTTGTTAGTAGCTGAAATGACCAAAAAGGCGTGCCAGACAGAATTAACAGCAGCAGGGATTGTTTTTGATAAAAAATCGAATTTAGCCGAATTACAAAAATTAGTTTTAAAATTGAGAGAGACAATAGAAAATAATACTCCCGCTGATATTAGCGCATTACCACGTGGCGAGCTAGAATCAGAATTAACAGCACGCGCAATCGAATTCACAGCAGAACAAGATGACGAATTAGGTGATGAGTAATTTTAAACAACAGCTGCAATTGGACAATGCAAACGTGTTTTTTAACAAAAATGAGTTTGCATTTTCGATTCAGTGGAACGGCTACCCGTTGACGGTTGTTGACGAAACACCAACTGAATCAACCCAGTTCACTCACGGTATTGAATCAGAAACCGTTATTTATCGTTGTGATATTAACTCATTGTCGCCTGCGCCGACATCGCGCGAACGCGTTAACATCGACGGACAGATGTGGCGAGTTGCATCAGTTCAAAAGCTAACAAATGATTTAGTTATTCGATTAGAGCGATTAACGTCATGATAACGATGAAAATTGACGCTGGTCAGTCACGAATTAGCAGTTCAGTTTTAAAAAAGCTGGGAAAAAATACTGATAAAGTATTGGCTGATGCAACTAATCGTGCGTTAGCTGGGATGCGCACAGACGGTACAAAGTTAATAGTCAAAGAAAGCGGAATCGTACGAAAAAAAGTTTTTTCGGCATTTACTATTATCAAGGCAAGAGCTTCAGGGCAAACGCATAATGCGCGTGTCGAAATCACGGGTAATCCTATCGGTTTAGCTAAATTTAAATACAAATTTAAAAAACCAAAAAAAAGCAAAAAAGGATTATCTTTAGGTAGTTTATCGGTCAGTCTAGGTCAAAAAACTATCACTTTTCAGCACGCATTCGTTGCGACGATGAAATCAGGACATGTCGGAATTTTTGAACGACAACGGGGTGTTTTAACGTCATCTGGACGTGAAAAACTGCAGGAATTGTTTGGGCCGTCAATACCGCAATTTGCCGGTCGGAAACATATCACTGATACTGTTCAGTCTAAGGCACAAGAACGGTTTGCAACACGATTTAATCAACAAATGGAACGATGGCTCAATAAAACGGGGGCTAGATAATGTCATCATATTTATTAATCGACGAATTAAAAACACGATTAAATGATGAGCTGGACACGTGGTATCTGGAGCATCCAGATGTAAATCAATCACATCGAGCTAAACCTAATATCATGATCGGTCAGCTGCCCGCCAAAATGGGGTCAATGCCGACAAACGCAGGAACTCAACAAAAAACCGACAGCGATGTACCGTTTATTTTAATTCGTCCATTAGAGATTTCGTTATCTAATGATGAGCCGTGTCAGCAAATTATTAACATTGCAATTATTTGTGGCATTCATGTTTCAGATAGTTACGAAAAATACGAACGAGGAATCGAAGAGGTCGTTAATTTAATTGATAGAATCGCTCTATTTATTAAAAAATATCAATTTTGGGGTAAAAATTATTTTTATCACGATGATGAAATTAGATCAACATTCGGTTTGCCAAAATCCATCGACCCCTATGAGGCGGGTCTACAGGCTGATGCGCCGTATTTTGCTGCTGTTGCTATCACTACGTTTCAGCGAAAAATTAACGTTCCTAAAACAGAACTAAATCAAACTTTTTCATAGAGGTTTTTATGTCTCAAAAAATTTATTTGGGTCCGACAATGTCGGGTCAGGGCATCACTATAACTACAGGTTCAATATTTAACGGATCAACATCGCCAGAAATCGCAACACGGCAACAGAGCGATGCCAATTTTGCAGCATTGTTTGTTTCTATTGATGACGTGGCAGAGTCCAGAACAGGTATTCGCAACGGTAATACATTTTTAGCAGAGTGCTATAAAAATGTTTATCAGAATTATATTAACGGTAAAAAAGGAGTTAACTAATGTCTTTCTATCATGGTGTTGAAGTTAAGCAAATTCCAACTTCAATCATTCCTGCTCGACAAATATCTGCCTCGATTCCTGTTTTTATCGGCTGTGCTCCAATTCATCGTTTATCAGATCAATCACAAGCTGCCAAAAACGGCGATGTGGTTTTGTGTCATAATAATGCCGCAGCCGCACGCGCACTCGGTTATACACAAAACGACGATTTCGAAAAATGGGGATTATCAGAGGCTGCATACGTTATGTTCGTGTTGTACGCCTGTGCGCCTGTGGTGTTTATAAATATATTCGACCCCGCAGTTCACAAAAAAACCGTCACAGACGAAACGGTAACGCTAGACGATCTGACAGGTCAATTAGCCAACAACGATTTGATCCAGTGTGTTTTAACAACAGCTGACGGAATTGAGTGCGTCGAGGGTATTGATTATTCGCTGAATAAAATTACTGGGAAAATCAGTATATCAAAAACAGGCCAATTAAAAACAGCGACGTCCGTCAACGTCACGTACACGTACGCTGCGCCCGAACTGGTCACAGTAAACGAGTGTATTGGTGGTGTTGATTTTAATACTGGCAAAACAACAGGTATTCAGCTCGTCGATCGTGTTTTTTCTCAGTATCGAGTTTTACCTGGCGTTATTTGTGCACCTGGATTTAGCGATAATCCGGCTGTTGCAGCAATCATGGCAACTAAATCTGGCTCAATTAACGGCATTTTTAGAGCCGTTGCTGTTGCTGATTTACCTCAGTCATTAACTGATTATTCTCGTGTCCCTGAATACAAAATTAAAAATAATCTAGTTCAGGAAGATTTAATAATTTGTTGGCCACGCGCGGTATTTAATAATCAAATTATCAGGTTATCAACGTTGTGTGCAGGTGTTATTGCTGACACTGACGCTAATCACGATGATGTGCCATACGCAAGCCCGTCAAATAAATTACTGCAGATGCAAGCGGCTACTGCTGACAACGTTAATGAGCTATGGCTCGATCTAGAGGAGGCAAATTATTTAAACTCAAACGGAATTGTCACAGCGTTAAATTTTATTGGCGGATGGAAATTATGGGGCAATAGAACAGCGTGTTTTCCTGATGTTACCGACATTAAAGACACCATGATTCCTAATCGTCGAATGTTTGGCTGGTACGGTAATCAACTGATTTTAACGTGGTGGCAAAAAGTAGACGAGCCTATTGGCCACAGACTAGCTCAAACAATCATGAACAGTGAGCAAATTAATCTAAATAGCTACACAGCAAAAGGCTACATACTCGGAGGACGTATCGAGTTTTTAGAGAGCGAAAACAGTACATTAGATTTAATGGACGGAATGGTTCAATTTCACATTAACTGGGGTACGCAGTCGCCGGCTGAACGAATTAAATTCAGCCTAGAATACGACCCAGACTACATTTCAACATTATTTGGGTAATAAAAATGGCCACAATTAATTATAAAATTTATAGAGATGGGCACGATTTTCTCGGTACCACTCAGCACGACGCCCCAGCAATTTCAGCCGTTGTTGCAGAAATGAGGGGCGCGGGAATAGGTGGATCTGTTGAGGTCCCTGTAAAATCACTGGTTCAGCCTATGTCGATGACATTGACGTTTAACAATGTTACACCGCAAATTCACAAAATTCTAACGCAATCGGCCCAGCATATTGAACTGTGGGGGGCAATTCAGGATACCGACCCCAAAACGGGGCAATTGATCGTCCGGCAACACAAATTGGTTTATCGGGCAATACCCAAAACCAACACGATAGGTAAATTCGTTCCGGGCGAATTTCAGGAACGCTCGATCGAATTTTCGGTTCTGTATTATCGTGAAATTTACGACGGTCAGGACGTAATTGAAATTGATCCACTGAATTCTATATATCGAATCAACGGAGCAGACGAAAATTCAGACGTCCGCAGCGCAATAGGGCTGTAATTTTTTAAATATTAAATAGGAATGTATATGAGCAACACAACAACAAAAAACGATGTGGTAAAATACGAATTAACCACCCCAGTTACTGTAAACGGTATTTGTTACACAGCAATTGAACTCGATTTTTACAGCCTCAACGGCAACGATATCACGACAGCCGAATTTGAAATAGCCAAATCGGGCCAAATTGTGGCGGGGTTGGCGGAATTCAATAAAACGTACCTGATGCACATATCAGCGCGTGCAGCCAAAATTCCGTTTGAGGCGCTGAATCAATTTTCAATTAGGGATCTCAGCGCAATCACCAGGGAGACCCAAAATTTTTTGATGTCGTAGTGGGTCGAATTTCAGCTGACGATGTCATAACCGCAGTTATAGCATTATCACGTGCAAATAAAACGGGTCACGATTTTTATTTGCAGCTCCCACTCCTCCAGCTAATTCGTTGGATTTCCGTGACCAACAGAATCGACAAACAAACAGCTAAATCAGGGTGATAGAAAATAAATGTCAAAATCGTCTAATTTGTCTCTGTCCTGGGTGATGAGAGGCCGCACAGACCGGACACTGATCGCTGCAACTAAACAGGCGTCTCAGCAGATAGAAAATGTGAAACGCGCCGCGGACAAATTAAACGCGCGTTTTAGTGGGCTAGCTGGTCCTGCCCAAAAATTCAAAAAAACACTGTTGACTGGGTTGGCTGGTATCGCCCCTGCGCTGCTATTGATAGCCAAAAACACAGCGGAATCTGGCAACAATTTTGATAAAATGTCTCAAAAATCTGGTTTATCCGCACAAACCCTCAGTCAGTGGTGTCACGCTGCCAATATGAGCTGCGTATCCACCGACACGTTTCGCACGAATTTATTGAAACTGAATCAGCAAATTGCGCTGGCGGCCTCGGGCAACAAAAATGCCGAGCTGGCGTTCAAACGTGCAGGGGTCTCTATTCGTGACAGTGCGGGCAAATTGAAATCGGCCGATCAAATAATGTTGGAGATGTCGGACACGTTTAAAAAAATGCCGGAGGGCGTATACAAATCAAGTCTGGCCGTCGCCGTATTCGGCAAATCTGGTGCGGATATGATCCCGCTGTTACAGAACGGCAGTACGGCTATAAAAAATTTAATCCAACAATCAGACGAGTTAGGCGTAACGTTCAGCCAGGCAGACGCAGCAGCGAGTGCGGAATTTTGTGATAATTTAGATTTACTGAAAAAATCAATTATTGGGGTAAAAAATACAATTGGAAAACAGCTAATACCGATTATCAGCCCGCTGTTAAAATCGTTTGCCCAGTGGATCAGTGCTAACCGCGAGCTAATCGCCACTAAATTTGCGGACTGGTTAAATAAATTGAGATCGTCCCTACCTGAAATTAAAAAATTTTTGGCGGGCGTTTTTAGTGGGATTTCCTCGTTTGCTGCCGGTGTGGATACGGCAGTTAGTGCGACGGGGGGCTGGTTGCCTGTACTGAAACGCGCAACAGCATTTATTGTAACACTGCAGGCCATTAAATTTGCGAAATGGATCCATTCGACCGCAACCGCCGCGCTGGTTCTAGGCAAATCGTTTAGGGCATTGATTCCAATCGTTATAAAATTCGGACTGGCGTTAATGGCAAATCCTATCGGAATGATTATCACAGCGATCGGATTATTAATTGGCGCAGGATATGCATTGTACAAAAATTGGGATAAGGTTGTGGCGTTTTTAAAAAATATGTGGAGCGGTCTGAAAACGTTTTTTTCCGAAAAATTCGATAGCATAAAATCGTTGTTTGATGACGGATTTATCAACGGAATTCTAAATTTATGTAAAAAATTTAATCCTGTGTCGTGGATTATGGGCGCGATCGACGGGATATTTAAATATTTTACCGGCGTCAGCCTAATTGACGAGGGGAAAAAATTTATCCAGTCGTTTGCTGACGGTATTGTGAACACGTGGAAATCGATTAAAAAATACGTGATAGACACGTTCACTGGCTGGATACCCGACTGGTTAAAATCGGGTTTTAAAAAAACCGGTATTGACGTAGACCTCATCCGCAGAGACGCTGGTATTGACGACAACGTAGATGCGCACCACGCGAACGGCGCTATTGTCCGTCAACGGCAAATTGCCGAGATCGGCGAGGACGGCCCTGAGGCCATCATCCCGCTAACAAAACCCGCTCGTGGGAAAAAATTATTAATTGAATCTGCCCGGATAATGGGGCTGAATTTAAATAATCAAAACCAGGGCAATAAATTCGGTCAGTTAGTTGGTGAATTGTCGTCGCGAACGCCCGGCGGCTCATCCACCTCGTTTAGTCCAACATTTTCACCTACAATTACCGTAAATTCAAACGCATCAGACGACGATCTGATTAAAAAATTGCACCAGTTAATTGCTAGTGAGCGCGTGGAATTTGAAAAACAATTTAACAATTATTTGTATCAGCGTAAACGAATAGGGGTGTTCTGATGATCTGGACCTACCGCACCAGACAGGGTGACACGTGGGATATTTTGGCGCACGATATTTACGGCAGTGAAAAATTAATGTCATTATTAATTTCGGCAAACCCCGCTCACGCGAATACAATAATTTTCACTGCCGGCATTCAGTTAGTTATTCCAGAAACACCTCGCGTCAACAGTAATTCAATGAGGGCCCCGTGGGATGATTAATAATGATAAATTTGTTAATTTTGTTAATAATGCCGCGCGGAAAACACGTCTAATATTAACGTACGACAGCGTCGATATAACACACGATATATCCAATTTTATTGTGTCGTTTTCGTTTACCGAACGGGCGAAAAACGGCGAATCAGACGATCTGAATATAACTGTTGAAAATTCAACTGGAATTTGGTCAAACGACTGGTTCCCTGAACGAGGGGCGACACTACACGCACAGATAATTACCGAAAACTGGAATCAGCCCAACGACTATCACGTTCTCGACTGTGGCAGTTTTGAAATTGACGATTTAACCGACAGTGGCCCAGCGTCGATATTTTCAATTGGGGCACTATCAGTGGGTATTACGTCGAATATTCGTGGCGAATTGCACAGTCAGGCATGGGAAAATTTCAAATTGTCTACACTGGTTGCCGAATTTGCTGGCAGGCACAGTTTTAGTGTTTTTTTTGACAGCGATTACGATCCGGTTATTGATCGATTTGACCAAAAAAACGAGTCGGACCTCGAATTTCTGTTAAAAATCGCAGAATACGTTGGTGTTAACGTCAGGCTCTCGCACGGAAAAATCATCGTGTACCAGGATCGACTGTACGACGCCAAAATGATTTCGTTGACACTAACAAAAAACACGGACGGGTATATAAACCACTCATTTCGTGCGTCGAGTGCCGATATTTATTCAGCGTGTCAGGTTCAATTTTTGGATAGCAGATCTGGAAAATTGGTTACGTATCAGTACGCACCAAACGGGCGATCGGGTGTAATGGGGTCGAGCGAATCGTCAGGCGGTGGCACAAAAATAGACCCAGAAACTCGAATGGTAATAAATCGCCCGAAACCCAATCCAAATAATGAAATTACAGCCCCAAAAACTGGAAAAATTCTGAAAATTAACCAGCGATGCAGCAGTTTAGCTGAGGCGGAAAACCTAGCCAAATCGTGCCTCAGGCGGAAAAATTCTCGTGAGATCACCGGAACACTGACGTACGTTGGAAATTTGTATTTACGCGCGGGGCTAACAATCGGTGTTAGCGGATTTGGAGTCTGGGACTGTAGTACGTGGGTTATTGAGGAGGTTCAACACTCGTGGTCAGTTTCGGGCGGGCTAACAACATCAATATCAATCAGGGGTATTTTAGGTTACTAGATGAGCAATTCAATTTTATCTGAATTAAAACAATTAATTCGCTGGGGCGTAATTGTCTCAGTTAATAAAAACAACACCGCACGCGTACAGTTTTCTGATATTGATAATATCGTGTCGTATGATCTACATATTTTGGTTAGCAATTCCAACAAAAATCGATATCAGGCCCCCCCAGATGTCGGCTGTAATGCATTGTGTATTATGATGCCGACAGGGAACAGCGCCGGATTTATTGTTGGTACGTTTTACAACGAAAAAAATCCAGCTCCGATAGATTCTCTCGATAACGCTGTGAACTGGACGTTCCAGGACGGCACTGTTTTAAATTACAACACCGCAACTAGCACGTTAACTGCGGACGTGAGCGGCCCAGTTGAAATTAAAACAACATCTACGGCGATTGTTGACGCAGCCACGTCTGCAACAGTTGTGTGCCCCGATATTCAGTTAGCGGGAAACGTGACAATTACCGGAAATTTGACAGTCGTGGCAGGTGGTGAGGTTGTGGCACAAATTAGTTCTAAAAATATGACAATAACGGGCCAAATAACGTCAACTAACGATATTTTAATTACCGACGGCAATTTGTCAGTTAGGGGTAACGTGTCAGCTACTGGTAAAATTTCGGGGTCAAATATATGATTGTGAGTAACTCCAATCAATTTAATTTTAACGATTTTGGTCTCTCGTTCGGAATTGGGGCGTACGGGGATATTGTTTTTACAGTTAGTGCTAAAAATATCAAAACGTTTGACGAACTATCTCGACGTTCGGCAGCTCGTTTTGCGGATCACGAGGTTGCCGGGAAAAAACCAGTCTCCGAATTCACAGGGGAAACACTAGACGAGATCACGTTTAATATTCAACTGAACCGAACGTACGCTGCACCAGAACGGGATCTGGCGTTATTGAACAAAATAAAATCGTCCGGATCAGCAAACAGATTGATTATAGGGTCTCGCAATCTGGGGATATTTACGTTACGTGAATTTGAGGAAAATCTGACACACGTCGGGAAAAACGGCAAAATTTTATTTGCCGAGGTTACTCTAACACTGACAGAACACGTCGCTGTTTTTTCAAATAACGCGTCGACCGCACTGCGAGAGGACGAGATTATGAGGAGCGAAACCGGTCGGGGTGGACCACGGCGATTACCAGGATCGCCTCCCCCGTCAACCGACAGACCACTAACACCAGTCAGCGAGGAGGATAACAGTGACGAATAGTTTAGTAGTTTCTGCTGACGACAGCAATATACAAATTGGTGCACGAGGGCGTGACGAAATTGTACAGAATATTCGGCTGATTTTAACAACAATTCGTGGAACACTATATTTAGATCGCAATTTTGGTTTAAATCCTGATTTAATTGATACCCCGCAACTACAGGCAATGGTCAAATATCGGGAGGAAATTATAAATCAAATTGAGAAACACGAGCCGCGTGTCAACGTTGTTGAAATTGATTTTACTACAAATCAAAACGACTCAATGAGCGGAGTGTTAACACCCGTTGTCAGGGTTGAAATTAAAAACGGGGTATTGCTATGACGTCATACAATGAATTGATGCGTCTGGACGACGTGAATTTCACCGATACTGACGCAAAAAAAATTGAACAACAGATTATCGACGATTATCAGCGAATTGCCAAAACAGTGCTGTATCCGGGTGATCCTGTTAGGTTATTTCTAACGACATTGGCGTATCGAATTGCACATGAACGCAACATTTACAATATTGCAGCACAGCAAACACTGCTACGATATGCAACAGGACCTCATTTAGATCATATCGGCGCTATGTTGGCAACGTATCGTAGGAATAAATCGTTTGCGGGTTGTGTTGTTGAATTTTCAATAAATCAGCAATTAGAATTTGACGTTGTTGTTCCAGCAGGAACGCGTGTTACCAGTGACGGTGTGGCAATTTTTGAAACACTCGCAGAAATTAAAATCAGATCAGGATCGTTATCAGCGTCGGTTAACGTTCAGTGTCAAACAGCAGGGAATCAATTTAATAATATTGAGACGGGCCAGATTGATAAATTTGTGGACCCAGTCGCGTATATAACAGACGTTAAAAATATCACAAAAACCACTGGCGGCGCAGATATCGAAAACGACACAGCGTATCGAGAACGAATCGCGTTAGCACCGGAAAATTTTTCAGTTGCTGGCCCGAAACTCGCGTATCGATATCACGCGCTATCAGCTCACCAAAATATTATTGACGTTTCAGTGGAACGCACGAGTCCGGGCGTTGTTCGAGTCAGTGTTTTATTAACTAACGGAACAATTCCGGCAGTTGATTCGACTGAAATAGCGTTAGTAAAAAAAATATTGAACGACGACGAAATCAGACCGTTAACCGACACAGTTGACGTCGAGCCGGCTGTTTCTGTAAATCAAAATTACTCGATTACCTGGTATCTATCAGACACTAATTTATCACAGCAATCAATCGTTGCTAAAAATATCGAACGAGCGATTGCTGAATACGAATTCTGGCAGTCAACAAAAATGGGTCGAGATATAAACCCTGATGAATTGATTCATCGATGCAAATCAGCTGGAGCAAAACGAATTGAAATAACCGGAATGAATTATCGCGTATTAGCTGATAACGAGGTTTGTTCGTTTGTTGAAAATCAAAACCGTATTAATTTTGGCGGTACCGAATCTGAATAAAAAATAGGAATTATATGTCTAGCATTTCACTAAATGAAATGCGGTTTAATGACATGCTGCCGAGCAGCGTTAATCATGATAAAACAATTCAAAATATCAGCCAATCAATAGACGCCCACATAAAACAAACTGAGCACGATTTTTTAAATGTTGGTATCTATTCACAAATAGATACCGTCGAAGAACCTCTGTTGTCTACGCTGGCATGGCATTTTTCGTTAACTCATGAATGGCTGTGGAAATTAGCAGAATCATTAACTGCAAAACGCGAGTTATTAAAAATCGCGACAAAATTACATCAAAAAAAAGGAACTCCGTGGGCTGTCCGCAACATTATCCGCGTTCTTGGTTTTGGTGAGGTTGATATTATCGAGGGAGTGGGAATTCGCTATCGTGACGGCTCTCACAATCGAAATGGATATAAAAATCACGGTGGTTTTAGTTTGACGTGGCCGTGTTATAGCATAATTTTTCATGAACCGATCACTAATGATTTAGCAGAATTATTAAAACGCGCAATTCCGGAATATGCTCCGGAACGCTGTCAATTAGTTAAATTGGATTATCGAGCAGCAGCGATGCGTCATAATGGAAAAATAGAACATAGAAACGGGATTTACAATAGAGGTGAAATAGCAAATGGCTAATGTAAAAGAAAACGAAAAATGGGAACCAGGTATTTATCAGTTGGAAACAACAGACCCGGTCATGGGTGGAGAAGACGGTATTGATAATTTGCAAGCAAAACAGTTGGCTAATCGAACCAGTTATTTAAAAAAACAGATTGAAAATGTTTCTAAATTAATTCCAACCGTGCCAGTTCAGAGCGTCAACGGCAAAATAGGCGACGTTCAGCTGTCCGCAGCCGATTTTGACGCACTAACAGAACAGCAACTGTTGGAGAATTTTTTACCGGCGCAGAAACAGCTCAACAAAAACTCAGCCGTCTACGATGTTGTCGATTTAGTTAAATTTCAACAACGTCCCGTATTTAATAATTCGGGGGTAATAACACTGGGCGATTATAGATATGACCTAAACAACGGCGGGGTAGTTTTACGACGAGCTGACGGGCTAATTATTCAAAAATTTACAGCCAATTACAATGAGAGTCACGGAGAGACCGGAACAGTCGTTTCGCTACCTGTAACGTTCCCGACAGTGTTTTATTTTGCGATCGCCGGTGACGCGTACAGCGGGTGTCACACAACCAGCGCAATCCCTAATTCGACCTCGTCTGTACGAATTTGGGGTAAAACCGGCAACAACTACACACAATCGTCAGTCCAGATAGTCGCCATTGGGAGATAAAAAATGACCATATTTTTCAATTCAATTACCAACGGGTTTTACGATTCTAATATCAGCGAAATACCAGAAAATTCAATTGAGATCACCGCGGAACACCATAAAAATCTATTGGAACTACAGTCTGCTGGGTATGCTATACGCACGGACGAACACGGTAATCCCATTGCAACGAAACCCGTTTTAACCCCTGAGGAAATTACCGCAAAAAATAAATTAGAAAAACAAAAATTACTGGAAACTGCTAACAAAAAAATAGAGATTTTACAGGATATAATTGATCTCAATATGTGTGAGGGGGGCGAGGCTGATCAATTGAAATTGTGGAAACGGTACAGGGTACTGTTAACGCGCGTTGACGTTAACAGTGCTGATGTTGATGTTGATTTTCCGCTCCCACCGAATTAACGTTTATTTTAGTACTGGTGGTAGTGTCTATATTTGGGTTTTTTTGATAATTTTTGTAGTATCGAAACAATAAAATTGGATTTAGGGCGTTTTTCCAGTTCGTACAATTTCTGCCGGTAGCGTTCTCGATCAGCAACAACCAGTTTTCGATCACCCTCTAACGCGGAGTCGCATTTATCACGGTCGTTAGTTTCTATTAGATGCGGCAGGGTGGCGTAAATTTTTACGTCACCGCAGGTTCTGAAAATTTCGAACATATCAGCCTCGTATCTGATAGGCATTAGAAAATCAATCATTTTTTGAGCGGTTTTTAACGTGATAATATAGCCAGTTGCGCGAATAGCCTTAGCTATTGGGAAAACATCAAAATCGCCAAGTTTTATTTTTTTATTTTTTGCGTATTCGACGTCACCAGTTAGCAAAAAAATTCCGTTTTTTGGTTTTTTTTCGAACGCACTCATAAAATCAACTGTTCTACTATCGAGGACGGCGTCGTCCTCGATAATTAGTGCGTAGGGCAGTCGTCTATTTATTATTTCCCTGTACACACCTATGTGGCTCAGCGCACAGCCCATTTCGCCACGCGTCAAAAAACAATTTTTATAGTCGTAAACGTTGCTGCGTATAAAATCCTCGTCCAATTCACGTCCGTCAATCGCTGTAAAAATTTCAAAATCTAATTTTAAATTTTTACATAAATTAGTAATTCTATTCCGCCTACCGGTAGATCGGTTCAAATTTATTACAAATATTTTCATCAATTAACAATTCTCAATTACAATTTACAATATCAATAATTGTTAAATATATAATTAATTCAATTAATTGACAATATAATAATTTGACAAAACCTATTATAAACGATCATTATTTGTTACCAGGTATTACAAAATCGACGTCCGCGTTACACGCGTCCAAATATTTAAAAATTGTTTTTATATTGGCATGATCTGGGTTATTTTCAATTCGACTGATATTTGACGGCGACACGTCTAACTGTGCAGCCAAATCGGTTTGTGTAAAACCCGCTCGTTCACGCGCCTGAATTAGAAACTCCCTCAATTTCCACGTTTTTTGTGATTCGTTATAGGCGGCTCTCGCCTCCGGGCTAGCCAAAACTTTTGCTTTGAGTTCCTCGAACGTCGTGCTGTGTTTTTTTCTAGTTGTCATTTTCAATCATCTCCTGTAGTCGGGTTCTGGCAATTTTTAGGGCGTTAGCAGGCGTTTTGTTCGTTTTTTTGACAAACGCATGTAACAAAAAAATCGTTTTCGAATGTTGGTATGCATACAGAGTTCGAGCTATATTATTGCGTTCAATAACCCTAATTTCAAATAATCCGCCTCCCAACGATTTGCTGTGCGGCATTCTGAGCTGTCCAATCGTTTGTAATTTTTCAATCAAATCGATTGTTTTCCCCTGTAATTCCGCAGGTAGCCCCATTATTTCAGCCTCTAAATCGTCGTGCAAAACTATTCTAAACATTTCGGTATCCCTATATCATTTTTTATAATTATATTAAATATGATATTTTTGTCAACAAAAAAATATCAAAAAAATAAAAAATATCAAATTTGATAAAAATATCAAATTTGATACAAAAAACACTGGACATTGAATTTCACCAGAGTTACTGTGTAGTCACTGAAACGAAATAAACAAAACAGGAGAAAAAATGAACGTTAACGAATTTGATAAAAAATTAGCAGAAATTACAAAAAAAATAGATTCCGCGGCTGACGCAATCCAATCGTTATGCGACGATTTTAGTAACGACAGTGGTTTAGCGGCTCGATTAGTAGAAAAATTTTTATTAGAAAATTTGGCCACATTGAGAGCAGCAGGGGTAAAAATCGAGGAATTGAAATTTTATAATTCAGCGGAATAATTTACGGACGTAATTAGGAGAGAATGATGAGCAAATTAACACTATTAAACGAAATCAGACGCGACGTAGAGAGCGCCAACAGCCGCCGTAGCAATAATGTGACATGGAAAAATTGGGTCGCCGACGACATTTTTTCAGCCTACAACGTTAGTTGTAAAACGATTAAATCGATTATTGAGCGCGCAATCAAAACCGACGGGCAATCGCTCGATAGTGATATAAAACAGATAGAACAAAACCAATAAAGCCCCAAGGGGGCTTTATTTCTTTATTTATTGTGCAATTTAACCCTGCACCGGTCAGTCAAATTTTTTCCCACCTCCATCAATTTCGCTATATCATCGTTAAAAATGTCTCCGTTCGGTGTTTCCAGCGTGTTCTGAATGACGTTCATCAGGGCGTGTAGTTGCCCCAATTTATTGTCAATAGGCTCGATTTTTACATTATTTGTTGTTATATTTTTCGTTGTGTTGTTGTTGACGTCTGTCATGGTTTTTTTTCTCCGGTTCTATATCTATATCAGTGTATTTCGTTATAGCGTACTAGATATCGCGTTTTAAATTTTGGCACACCTCGCACAGTGCGACAGCCTACGCAATTTCCAGTCGAAATTTTGTTATCGATTCACCGTTTTGTGTTCCATGTTTGATTTTTAATAGCAGCTGGTGAAATTATTGTAATTTTTGTTCCAGTAATTCAAAACGGGCGTTAAATGAATTTTTATACACCATAGAACGCCTCCGTTTTTATTCGTGCAGAAAAAAACAAAACATAATTTCTAGCGAACTGCCGTCGTGCCTCCTGCTCGGTGGTTGCAATTGTGGTTAATTTTACTATTGTATTGGACCGATCTATCCGATTAATACCGATAAATTTAAAAATAAACACTGCAACCCTCCTATTTTTGACCAACAATATCGATTGAATCCAATTTATGGCACGGTTTTACTGAATTTATCAGTTCGTCGTCGGTCAAATTTTCTATTGACGTTATTTCACTGTTAACAGTGTTCAGGATCTCGTCAATCGATTCGCGTTTACGTATTGCGTGTGCAATAATGCGCCGCTCACACTGTTTTATTGTCGAGGTATATTTAGTTAAAATTGCGTTTATTCTGTTGCACTCGCTGGCTATTATTGGCAGGTGTCGAACATCAAAATCGGCTGGGGACGGTGTCCCAGTGACGTATCGAATAGCAAACCAAATCGCCGCATTAGCCGCTCGGCTGAAATTGAATTGCTCAGATATTCTGTGGATTTTGTGTGTCAAATCTCTCATTTGTGAGGCGGTCAATTTGACCGTCTCGGGCTGATTAATAACTATTGAATATATTACGGTCTAGAGGTTACATATAGCTCATTTTTTATATATTCGTAATCCTCAGTAACCCATAAATCCCGCGATTTTTCACCGTTCATATATAAAATACAGGTTTTTAATTTACTATTAACAGAATTAATCGATTTAATTTTGATAACGCTGTTTGTGTTTAATATTATTTTCCCGTCAGACGTTGTTAGCTCTATAAAATTGCTCATTTGAGACTCCTATTTGTTTTTGTATCATCAGTCGATTGAATTAGTTTTTTTATGGCTTCACACGGTTCACGAACTAGCATAAAATTGATTAGGTTATCAATATTTTTTAAACAAATAACAGTAACCAATTCGCCACGCCGCCGGCTCCTCTCTAACGACGAAAAATTGTTTACGTTGTACGCAGATAAATTAATTTTTGTATCGTACGGCGTCAACTCTATAAAACTATTTGTTAATTTTTCTATTGATTTTTTTACTGTTTCGTACATTTCCTCAGCAAAAAATATATTTATTGATCGCCCCGGTTCTCTGATATAAATCGCAGTCAATTTTTTGTTGTTTTTCTCGAATTCGTGAAACGAAATTACGTCGTCAATATTCAGATTGATTTGTGTTTTTGTATCAATTTGATTTAATGTTATAAACTCGTTCATTTTTTATATCCCTAATTTTTTATTCAACACAGACTGCTGGTAGTTCATTTCTAGCTATCAACATCAATTTGTTGTGCTCTATCGCTACGTAAACAGCAGGTTCATTATCGTCAATCCTCATTTTTGTAACGTAATAACGTTCCTGTTGTTCTGGTTCGATATCAGATTCTAAAATATAGTCGACAAATTCATCAGGTTTTCTATTCGGATATAAATCAATAAAACCGGCGGCCAAATTAACTTGAGGTATTTTTTTTATTTCTGAGTTGTAGCTCCCGCCGATAAATAAAGTGTTAATTTTTGTTTTCATGGTTGTCCCCTCCGTGATTGATTTGATGAGGAGGAATTAATTTTACATTATGAAAATATTGGGTACACGACGGGTCGTAACCGTCCGGTATCCTGGACACCAGAATGATTTTTCCCTCGTCATACGGATAACGAGTTGCATTGTATAGCTCTCCGGATTTTATACCCAGCGTTTCATCGTCGCGTAGAATTTCAACAACAAACATTTTTATCTCCTTTTAGTGGTTTTTTAGTTATTTATTTTTTTCTAATATTTCTTCAATTTGTTTTATTAGTTCGTCTGGCACATTTTTTAGCGAAAACGTAACTATATTGTTTCCGTATTTTGCAGTGATTCCGTCACTAAATATACGTTTAGTTGGTTGTTCTGGTAGTGGCTGTACGGATTCGAATTTTTTAAAAATCTCATCGGTTGTGAGTTCATTTTTATGTTTTATTATTTCGTTCGCGGTCATCAGTAGAGCGTCAGCATGTTGTTGATATAATTTTGCCAGTCGTACGCCAGCACGCAGACTAATTTCATTCGGCGTTTTAAAACATCTAATCATTTCTATTGGTAGCGTTGCTGTCTCTATATAGTTTCTAACTGTTTTTCTGTCCAATTTCAGATCGTCGGCTAGGTGGGTTAAATTGTCACAAAATTCATTGCGCAGACGCCGACTGTATTTCACGCCCAACTCGTATGCGCTAGGTTGTTGGTATTCGTTACCGGTTTCAGACAAATGGTCCATTTCTCGATCAGTTAGATCACCAACCAGCACAGTGTAACTCCGTTTTGTGATAATCGCTGCCATACGACGCCGACTACCGTCAGCTATCTCTATAACCCCGTTTATCTCCCGTCCAATAGCTGGGTACTGTTGGCCTGATTCAGTCATTGTTGGAATAATATCAGCCAGAGAGACCTCATCGAGTAATTCCTGCAATCTGACGTTATCCAAATATACTGTTGTTTTTTTATCAACAAATTTAGCGTCAATTTTTTTACAGGTTAACGTCACGTCTCGCCCGAGTACAGATAAAACAATGGTATTACCTGGTGCAATATTTGCAGCCCGTCGTGACAGATTTGCAACAGTTGGCGTGGTGTTGCGACTAACGGCTGTTGTTGCTGTTTGTTCAGTATTGTCAAAATTAATTTTTGGTGTGCGCTTCATGTTATAGTCCCCATCGAGGTTTTACTAATTTATTTAATATTTCGTTTGCCACTGGCTCCCAAATCAAAACCGCGTTTTTCCATGCTGATGACGTGCTGCGTTGGTCGGCTGCCTGTTCAAATATGGTCCTCATCCTAACCTGTCCCTTACCGACCTCGTCAGTTGTTCGAACTATTTCACTCAGCACCATTTCACCCCACGAACCTCTTATTTGTTCCAACATCCATTCGCTCTGGCTACCCGTTGCGTTGCTGTATTTTGTTACTAACACTCGAACGTCGGGCTCAAAACCACCTAAATCTATATTGCTCATTACGTCATTTAGCATAGTGAAAAATTGGTACGAGCTAACATAGTCGTAGAGCTCTGCTGGTGTTGGTACAATAATTACATCTGCTGCACAAACTAAATTTACAGTACCAACCCCCAACGTCGGTGCGCTATCTATAATAATAATATCGTAATTGTTCCAAATCGTTTCAATTCCTGCACGCAGTAGTAGATGTGGATCTGTGTTAAGTTTTCCCTCATCGTGATTTATATATACCTCACTCTCAATTCTATGCAATTCAAGACACGATGGTATAATGTCGAGTTGTGGCCAGCACGTGGGCTTTATTGCATACGCTAGGTTATTTTTCTCACCCAACATAAACGGCAATACAGTGTCATCACCAGTTATGTGCAATTCAGGAACATAGCCATGATATAACGACGCAGTGGCTTGCGGGTCCATATCGATAATTAATGTACGATAGCCCTGCAGTGCGTACGATTGAGCAATATGGACGCTCGACGATGTTTTGTACGCACCACCTTTATTAACTGAAACCGAAATAACAACCGGTTCACTATCGGCGGGGCGAGTAGGTCGAGTACTAAAAATCTCACGCATATTATCGATTTGATAAATTGTATAACCCGCTCGTCTGGCAATGCTCCCAGCCCTTATTGTGTCGGGTTTCGGCAACTTTCCTACCTCTTCAGCGGTTCTTATTGTTGGTTCAGATACACCCGCTAGAATAGCCGCTTCTTTTATACCGAATCGACGAGTTATGACGCGCGATTCAGGGGCATCACTACCAAATTGCGCTCTGGCTATTTGCGTGGTCATTATCTGACCACGTTGCACACACAGCTCTAAAGCTTCTTTTAATGACATAAAACCTCCTAATTTTTAATTTTGCCTATTTTAACCTATTTTGCCTATAAAAAACAAAACAACACAAAATAAGCAAAGTTTTTTTATTGTGATTTTTTAATTATAATTTTTTGAATTTGTAACATTTACGAGAGTTACAAAAATATTATTTAAAAACAATATATTAATTTAATTTGTTTTTATTGTTACATTTTTATAAATCATCGTTACAAATATAAAAAATATATTTTTTTTAATTCCGTTTCATGTTTCGCTCATAGGGAACATATTTACGGAATGATTTAATAATATAGGGTACACATTTAAATGTCAATACAAAAGGGAACATATTTTTAAATTATTTTAATTAAAGGTAACATATTAACCGTTATCACACTTATTAGGTAACAGCTTAATTAATAAAACGCGCGTTTTATTAATTAAGCTGTTACCTAATAAGTGTGAT
>NZ_JBIDFL010000015.1:0-48985 GCF_046635785.1 Gilliamella sp. CG16 | reverse complement strand
AGTGAAACGCCGTAGTGCCGATGGTAGTGTGGGTATTACCCATGTGAGAGTAGGGTGCCGCCAGACTTTTAAATAAGAGCGAGAGCTCAGCAGAGATGCTGGGCTTTTTTGCTATTTACAGAATAACAAATTAAAATCAATCAAACTGACGACTGAACGGGATATGATTTGAAATGAGCTCATTAATCGCTTTTAATAAACCATTTAAAGCGGTATCTCATGAATAATATCAAACAGCAGATTGGATCTACCTAATACTTATTACAAATATTAATAAGTTTGTTTGATGTTAATAACATGTCTATTATCTACATTAAGTCGTCGATTACAAAATTCCATTAAATATCTATTGTTATATCAGTGTAATGTCGTAGTTCAATTTTCATAACATGAAAAATATAAATCTGTAGATTTAACCTGCCCAATGAGTGATAAATTTGTTTGATGCTAATAACATATCTGTTATTTAGACTAGACTGTTGATTATAAAATTCCATTAAATGTTTGACACCTATCTAGCCAATAGTCTAGTTAAGTGCTCTCTATAATAACAATGAGTCAAATTTATGCTCTTTATTGGAAAGATATTGAATCGAAGTTAATGTGTGTAGATTAAATATTTAAAAAAAGTGTTAGCTAAGGTATCTCTGTTATTGACCATCTATTAATATGAAAAAGTGATCTTTGATTAACTTATGCTTTGATAACATTGTGTGAATAATTGAAAAAGCTTAAAGTTTGGAGAGTTTGATTGGAAAGACAAAAAGAGAAAGCAATACTCCTAATAAGGAATATTGCTTGTTTGTTAATATTAACCTAAAAGTAAGGCATCGTCGGTAACTTTTTCACCGCGTGTTTTTTCAAACATAGCTAATAAGTCATTTACTGTCATCTTATCACGTTGTTCACCAGAAACATCAAGTACGACTTGTCCCTGATGAAGCATTACGGTCCTGTTTCCGTATTCTAGAGCTTGTTTCATTGAATGTGTTACCATCATGGTTGTTAAGTGGTTTTTGCCCACTATTTCATTAGTCAGATCTAGAACGAATTGAGCTGTTTTAGGATCAAGTGCAGCGGTGTGTTCATCGAGTAACAAAATTTTAGATGGCTGTAAGGTCGACATCAATAAACTTATTGCTTGTCTTTGTCCTCCTGAAAGTAACCCCATCATATCGGATAAACGATTTTCGAGACCTAAATTTAAAGTCGCAAGCTTTTCCTTAAATATGGACTGAATTTTGCGATTAAGTGCAGGGCGTAATGTAAAACAACGTCCACGATTATAAGCAATAGCAAGATTTTCTTCGATGGTTAAATTTTCACAGGTTCCCACCATCGGATCTTGAAACACTCTGGCAACCATTCCTGCTCTTTTCCAGGCAGGAACACGCGTTACATCTTTGCCATTGATGATGACATGCCCCGAGTCACTAAGTAAATCTCCGCTAATAATATTAAGTAACGAACTTTTACCCGCACCATTACTACCAATAATCGTAACAAACTCACCTTCTTTTATATTTAAATTTAAGCCACGTAATACGTGATTTTCAATAGGTGTACCTTGGTTAAAAGTTAATTGCAATTGTTCAACGTTAAGCATGTTTATTTCCTCTTTTTTTCGAGTATTTTTTTAATTGCTTAGGTAGTACAAGAGCAAGTACAACCAATATTGCGGTAATAAGATTTAAGTCTTCTGTGCCTACGCCTATTTTGTGCAAAAACTCATTACTAAGTGCAACGGCTATGAATAAACGATAAAGAATAGCACCTAGAATAACTGCCAGCATAATTGCCCATATACGTTTTGTTGGGAAGATACTTTCACCAATGATAATAGAAGCAAGACCAATAACGATTGTCCCCACACCTATGGTAATATCAGCACTGCCTTGGGTTTGCACAAATAATGAACCACCTAATGCGATTAAGCCATTGGAAATAGCCATGCCTAAAATGGTGATGCTGCCCGTTGGGACACCTTGAGATCTAGCCATTCTTTGATTTGTACCGGTAGCTCTCAATGCCAATCCCATTTGGGTGTTTAAAAATAAATGTAGCAATAACCAAACCACAACAACAAAGCCAAAAACCATAACGGATTGAACAATATATTGGTTACTGTAGTCTTCTGAAATAAAGGGTGAAAAAATAGTTTTCGCATCCAATAACGCAAGATTCGGTGATCCTGAATATTCAGTTGTTTCGTGAGTAATATAACGTCCAAGCCCTAATATCCTTAAATTGATTGAATACAAACCTATCATGACAATAATACTGGATAATAATTGCAAAATATTGAGCTTAACATACAGCAATCCAGTCAAACTACCGGCGATACACCCCGCAAACATACCTAAAAGTGTGGCAATCCAAGGGTCAATACCAATATAAATACATAAACCACATACTGCGCCACCTAACGGGAAGCTAGCATCGGCTGTAAGATCTGGAAAATCGAGTAAACGGAAAGATATAAAAACACCTAAGCTCACAATGGCATAAATAAGTCCAATTCCCAGCGAGCCTATTAAAAATTCAAAAGACATGAAAAAAACCTATTAAAATTAACCGCTAAAATTAGCGGTATCGTGATAAAATTAAAAAACTATTCAACAATCTTCGTTGCTGATTTCAATACATCTTCAGATAATACGACGCCTTGTCGCTCAGCTGCTTTTTTATTGATTGTTAACTGTGTAATGCTACCTATTTGTGGCGGAATATCGCCAGGTTTTTCACCATTAAGAATGCGGATAACGATTTTACCAGCTTGGCGTCCTAAATCGTAATAACTCATTCCCAAGGCCGCGATGGCTCCACGTTCGGCTGAGTCAGGATCGGAGGCTAACAAAGGTATTTTACTTTCATTAGCGACTTTTGCTAAAGATTCGTAAGCCGAAACGACATTGTTATCGGTAGTGGTATAAATCAGATCAACTTTACCTTTTAAACTTCTTGCCGCTGTAGAAATATCTGAAGTACGTTGAGCTGGAGCTGCGATAATTTGCATACCACGTTTTTCCAGTGCTGATTGTAATTGTTTAAGTACAATAGTTGAATTGACTTCGCTAGGACTGTAGACATAACCAATGTTTTTCGCATCTGGTTTGATTTTTAACATCATATCTATTTGCGCATCTAACGGTAGTGCATCAGAAACACCGGTTACATTGGTTTTTGACGCTTCCCAACTAGGGGTTAATCTTGCGGCAACGGGATCTGTTACAGCCGTGAAAATGATTGGAATACGTTTAGTCGTCGCTAATAAAGCTTGTGAGCTAGGTGTTGCAATTCCGACAATCACATCGGGTTTATTAGCAGCAAATTGTTTAGCGATTTGAACAGCATTAGCACTACTGCCTTGAGCGCTGGCATACTGTAATTTTAAGTTTTCACCGTTGATATAACCATTATCTTTTAATTCATCTTCCACCCCTCTTCGAACATTATCTAATGCAGGATGTTCAACAATGGCTGTGATAGCAACATACTTTTGTTCCTTTGCTGTATCAGCAAACGATGAAAAAGTAAGGGTTGATAAACAGAGTAGCATAATAAGTTTACAAATACGATTACGCATATAGGTACCTTTGTAATAATTTTTTTACAACTTAGATAAATATGTGTTTACTATAAATCATATTTAAATAATTTTCTAGAAATATCACTTTATTTAGCTGTAAATTTTTAATTACAATCTGTTATGATTAGTGCTTGTAAAGCACTTTTAATCGACAAAAATTGGGTATATTTTGCTTCTTTTATAGATAAAAAAAACGAAAATAATCATTCGTTCGAGAGTAAGCGAGTTCTGTTGATAATAGGGGTATGCTCTGCTGATTGATTCAGCAAAGCATAAATGGGATTATGTTATTCACCAATGACTTTATAAGCGGACTGAATAACTTCAGGCGATAATGTTGCGCCTTGTTTTTTCGCGGCTTCAATATTGATAACCAGTCGTAATGCTTGTCCAATTTCTGGCGCAATACTGCCGGGTTTTTCTCCATTCAAAATGCGAACAACAAGTTTGCCTGATTGACGACCAACATCATAATAACTCATGCCATAAGCCGCAACGGCGCCTCTTTCAATTGCATCAGGAAAAGATGCTAATAAAGGAATTTTGTTTTCATTAGCAAATTTCACTAATGATTCATAAGCAGATACAACATTGTTATCGGTTGTCGTATAAATCAAGTCAACTTTGCCTTTTAATGAATTTGCCGCAGTTGAAATATCCGCAGTTCGTTGTGCGGGCACTGCAACCAATGAAATATTTTGTTCTGCAAGTTGTGCTTTCAAATTTTTCATTACCACAGTGGAATTGATTTCACTTGGACTGTAGATGTATCCTACCGATTTTACATTCGGGACAATTTTTTTCATAAAGTCGATTTGAGGCCCAATCTCTTGAAAATCAGATACACCCGTAATATTGGTATTGGTTGGTTCCCAATTTTTAACTAGCTTTGCGGCAATGGGATCAGTAATTCCTGCAAATACGAGTGGGATTTGTTTA
Organism: Gilliamella sp. CG16; assembly: GCF_046635785.1. Classification (NCBI taxonomy): domain Bacteria; kingdom Pseudomonadati; phylum Pseudomonadota; class Gammaproteobacteria; order Orbales; family Orbaceae; genus Gilliamella; species Gilliamella sp. CG16. The sequence continues at coordinate 44,457 of NZ_JBIDFL010000015.1, read as the reverse complement.
GTTACTGCGGCTGTTGCTTGTGCACTTGGTGTTGCAATAGCGACGATAACATCGGGTTTATCGGCGATAAATTGTCTAGCAATTTGTGCTGCAGTCGCGCTACTGCCTTGGGCGCTTTTGTACTTAACCGTTAAATTTTCATTCAATATATAACCACTGCTTGTTAATTCATCTTTTACACCATCTCGGATTTGATCTAGTGATGGATGTTCAACAATTGCTGTTATAGCAACACTTTTTACCGTATTTGCTATACACATAAAAGGGGTAATTAACATCAAACAACTGATTAAAAAAAAGCGTTTCATAAAAATAAACTCGCAAACTAGTACAATAGTATTATTCTAAACTGATTCAACCAAAATGTTAAGGTGTAATTGGACTTTTTTGTCATTCTTATTTTTTAAAAGGATGAGGCATTATCTGATTAATATAAAAATACGCTAAAATTTCAAGCAAATTAAGAATATAATAATCAGATTATTGGTTTTTTATCCTGCTTTTCATGAAAAAAAGCTAAAAATAGCTGCTAATATTGTTCAGTTACCTATTCAAGGTTAATTCTAAATTTATTAGAAGCTAAATTCTTATTGTGCAAATACAAAGGGATTGATACCACTTTTTGCAAAACCTTCTTCTTCGGTTTTGATATCAAGTATTAAAGAGGCAATATCATCAGCAACAACTTCAATATGCGGATCTTTATCCTGATCAAAGATTTTTAAGTAGCTGTGGCAAGCATCACAACATTCTGTTTTAGTCGCTGACAATTCACTATCTAGCGAAAAATATTCAATATTTTTCATATTATCACAGCTGGTACATTTTACTCTTGGCACATACCATTCACTCTCACATAAACTACAATGTAAATAACGCAGTCCATTATGACCACCCAGTTGAATGACGCTGGCAACCGGCATGCTATTACAAACGGGACATAGCCAATTTTTATCACTATTTTCGGATACTGCTTTACCTTTTATTTGGCTAGCTAGCTGGCTATAGTAAACAGAGAGTGCAGACCAAATAAATACGGCTTCATTGCCATCAACTGCGTGGAATTCGCCTTTAAGTAAATGCAAAGCTTTATTTTGTAATTGCTCAATACTATTTTTATCCAGTTGTTCAATCACGATTGAAATCTGATCGGTTAAATTTGATGATGATTGTAATAACGCCTTTAAATAATCCTGCCAAGAGTAGGGTAATGAAAAGTTTTCTATACTCAGTGGCGGTAAATCATTATTTAATGGCTCGAATAGCTCTTTATTTAGTGGTTTTTGGCTAACTAAGTCTGCTTGCGTTTGCGCTAATTGAGCACAAAAACAGAGATAATCACTAAATGGACTATTTTTTGCTAATTCTTTTAACCTATTAGCTCGATGCAAATAGAGCGTTGTTGGAGAAGGATAAAAAAGTAAGGGAATTTGTCTGATAACGGAATTGATATTTTGTTCTTCAAGCTGGACTTGTGGGATGATTTTTATACTCATTATTGGTTACCATTCATGATTATTTTATCCATAATCGATTTAGTGATTGAGATAATTCCGCTGATAAGTATCAGCGGATAAAATAGATATATTTTAGAAACAACTATAAAGCTGTTTTTTGTTCGACTTTTGTTGTTCGCTTCATGTCTACAGGTTTATCTGCTTCCAGTTCCTGTTGATAGATTTTTTGCATTTCTTCTTCATACCATGAAGAGTGGTTTTTTCGAGCCCAAGCTCGAGATACATACCCTGTAATCATCCCTTTAATTGAACCTTTAACCCAGATAGCCATATAAGCATGACCAATGGCGAGCAAGATTAAGCAAATAGCTGCAAACGAGTGGAAAAAGATTGCAATACGAACAATTTCAATTGAAAAATAATCTGAAACATATCTTCGCCACATAATCATACCGGTTACGAATAACACAGTGATTAAACTCATGATACACCAAAATAAAAATTTCTGACCAACATTATATTTGCCAATGGGTATACCTTCTTCTTTGCCCATGATGACGTGTTTAAAATTCTTGATCCATAACAGATCATTTTTATTAGGGATATTATGATGAGCAAGCTTTACAAACATGAACATCAGCAGTATAAAGACGATGCATCCAATTAGGGGATGTAACGCTCTAACCAGTTGAGGGGTTCCAAGAAAAAGCCCAAATAGTTTAATGGACGGAAAAAATAACGATAAACCAGATAATGCCGTTAAGATGAAAAGACACACCATACACCAATGGCAAAAACGTACAATAAGTGGTGTTCTAAGAATCATTCCTTTTTTATTCATGATGTTCCTCCTTTTGTGGTATGTCGGCACTATTTTTACGACCAAAAATAGGTAATCCTAATCGTTTTCTTGCTTGTTTATCCGCTTGTTTTTCCTGTTCGATATCTTCTTCGTCTACTTCAATTGCACCGACGCCCATGTAATGGAAAAGTAATCCTCCAAAAGTAGCAATAAAGGCGGCAGCTGAAAGTGGTTTCCAAGGGCCTTTCCAGAATCTAACCAGTTCACTGATATGGGGTTCATCTGGCAAACCGTGATACAGATCGGGTTGATCAGCGTGATGTAATACATACATGACATGCGTTCCATTGACCGCTTGAGGATTATAAAGCCCTGCATGTTCAAACCCCCGTTTTTTTAAATCGGCTATTCGGTGCTCAGCATGTCGAATCATATCTTGTTTAGTCCCGAAATGAATAGCACCAGTCGGGCAAGTTTTAACGCAAGCCGGCTCTTGTCCAACCGAAACACGATCAACACATAAGGTACATTTATAGGCTCGATTATCTTCGTTACTGATACGAGGAATGTTAAACGGACAACCTGCTACACAATAGCCACAACCAATACAATGTTCCGACTGAAAATCGACTATTCCGTTAGCATATTGAATGATAGCACCTTCAGAAGGGCAAGATTTTAAACAGCCAGGCTCAGAACAGTGCATACACCCATCTTTGCGAATTAGCCATTCAAATTTTCCGTTAATTTCAACTTCAGAATAGCGCATTACCGTCCATGCTTTAGGCTCCAAATCAGCGGGATTATCGTAAACACCGATCGTATTGCCTACTTCTGCTCGCAGGTCATTCCATTCGCTACAGGCGACTTGGCATGCTTTACAACCAATACAGGTGGTGACATCAATTAATTTGGCCACCTCCTGTTGATAATCACGTGCTCGCGGCGCAGGCGTTAAATCATTAGTTGCAGAACGACGAATAATATCTTGAGTTTGTAATGACATAATTAATCCTCCTGCCTATGCCACGGTGGTAACTTTTTCGATGTTAACTAAGAATGATTTATATTCTGGCGTTTGTGAATTTGCATCACCTAAATGAGGGGTTAATTCATTGACCAAAAATCCTTTCTTAGTTTGTCCAGTGAATCCCCAAACAATTGGGATTCCAATGGTTTCGATCTCTTTACCGTCTACCGTTAACGTAGGCAAGCGTTTAGTTACTACCGCTTTCGCTTTTATATAGCCTCGATACGAAGTCACTTTAACGGTGTCGCCTAATTTGATTCCTTTTTTATTGGCAAGATTTTCGCTTAGTTCGATAAATTGTTCTGGTTGCGTAATTGAGGCCAATCTTGCGTGTTGTGTCCAAAAGTGGAAATGCTCTGTAATACTGTATGTTGTTCCCACATAAGGAAATTCATCTGCTGAACCTAAACGCGCTAAATCTTCTTTAAATGCTCGAGCAACCGGATTATTGATTTGTTCTGGATGCAACGGATTATTGGTAATTGGCGTTTCAAATGGTTCGTAGTGCTCAGGGAAAGGCCCATCAACCAGACGATTTAAGCAGAATAATCCACCTAAACCATCGTTATTCATAATAAAGGCGCCTGCACCAGAACTTGGAGACAAGGTAGCGGTAAAGTCAGCAACATCATTGCCATCCCAATGAGAACCATTCCATTTTATCAATACTCGGTTTGGATCCCATGGATTGCCGTGTTCATCTGCCGATGCCCGATTATAGAGTACACGTCGATTCATTGGCCATGACCATGCCCAACCAGCATGGATACCTTTACCAGATGGATCTGTTGGATCACGTCTTGCCATTAAATTACCTTGTTCAGTCCACGAACCACAGAATATCCAGATACCTGAAGAGGTGGTACCATCATCTTTAAGCTGAGAAAAACCACTTAATAATTGACCTTTTTTCAGAATCACATTACCGTTGGTATCCGTAAGGTCAGCAAGAGCACGACCATTACACTCTTGGGCTAATTCTTCTGCTGCTGGTCCTTCTGGATCTTGGTAATCCCAAGAAAGATTATTAATTGGTTCATGATAAGCACCGCCTTCTTCAGCATAAAGTTCTTTGATTCTTAGAAAGATACGTGAAATGATTTCGGGGTCATATAGCGATTCATAAGGAGGCTTTGCTGCTGCCCAATGCCATTGCAATAAACGAGATGAATTGACAATCGTACCGTTTTCTTCAGCGAAACAGTTAGTCGGTAATCGAAAGACTTCGGTTTGAATTTTGCTTGAATCGACATCGTTTGACTCACCATGATTTTTCCAAAATTCGGCTGTTTCAGTGGGTAATGGGTCAATGCTCACCAAGAATTTGAGTTTAGATAAACCTTCACGAATACTATTTTTATCAGGTAAGGCAGCGAGTGGGTTGAATCCTTGACAAATAAAGCCATTGGCTTGACCGTCACGCATCATTTTACTAAAGCGTAAGATATCGTAAGTTTTATCCCATTTAGGTAACCAATCAAATCCCCACTGATTGTCTTTAGTCGCTTTATCACCATACATCGCTTTCATAAAACTGATAAAGAATTTGGGATAGTTACCCCAGAAGTTCACCTCATTGGCGCCTAACGGTTTAGGGGTTTTTTCATCCAGATACTGTTCAAGCGAAACTTGCGAGTCTTTAGGTAAGTCCAAATATGCAGGTAAACGATTGGATAAGAGTCCGACATCGGTTAAACCTTGAATATTTGAGTGTCCACGTAAGGCATTAATTCCCCCACCCATGACACCCACATTACCTAAAATAAGTTGAATCATGGCAGCAGTACGAATAATTTGAGTACCATAAGTATGTTGTGTCCAACCTAAAGCATATAAAAATGTTGCTGCTCGGTCATTGGTTTTCGTACTGGCAAGAGAGCGACAAACATGTAAAAATCCGTCTATCGGGCTTCCGGTAACTTTGTTTACCATTTCTGGTGTATATCGACTTACATGTTGTTTTAACAGATTCCAAACACAGCGTGGATGCGTGAGTGTTTTATCTCGAAGTGCATAACCCTTTTCATCTTTTTGATATGTCCAACTGGCTTGATCATATTGGCGATTATCAGCATTATAGCCACTAAATAAACCACTATTTTCATCAAAATTAAAGTCATCACTCACAATTAAGCTAGCGTTACTGTGTGTGACTAAATATTCAAAATTAACTTCGTTATGGGTAATGAGATAATTAATAATACCTAGTAAGAAGGCAATATCCGAACCTGCACGAATCGGAACATATTTATCGGCAACCGAAGCCGTGCGGTGAAAACGAGGATCAATAGCGATAAGTTCAGCGCCATTTGTGATTTTAGCTTCAATCGCCCACTTAAAACCAACCGGATGAGCTTCAGCGGCATTTCCACCCATAACGATGACGACATTGGCATTTTTAATGTCATTCCAGTTATTTGTCATCGCACCACGCCCATACGTTGCTGCAAGACTAGATACCGACGGGCCATGACAAACCCTTGCTTGAGTTTCAAGACTTAGCATACCTAATGAGCGAGCTATTTTGAACGCTAACCAACCCGTTTCATTACTCGCAGCTGAAGTGACCAACCAACCGGTTGATGTCCAGCGATTCACGGTTGTACCTAGTTCATTTTTTTCGATAAAGTTTTTATCTCGGTCTTCTTTCATCAATCGAGCAATACGATCAATCGCTTCATCCCAACTGATACGTTGCCATTGATCAGAGCCAGGAGCACGATATTCGGGATATTTAACACGTTGTTCACTTTTGATATAGTCTAGCACCCCAGCACCTTTTGGGCAGAGTGAGCCACGACTAACCGGATGATCAGGATCGCCTTCTACATGAAAAATGGAAGATTCGGCATTTTTAGCCCCATCTCCTCGACTATAAAGTAACATTCCACAGCCAACCGAACAGTAGGTACAGTTATTGCGGGTTTCTTTCGATTTTAATAATTTGAATTGGCGAGTTTGTGCGAGCGCCACATTGGGAGCAAGTCCAAGCGTGGCAACTGTTGTTCCTGCCATGCCACCAGCGCAGATCTTAAAGAACTGTCTACGGTTAAATAGCATATGAACTCCTTAAAAGCTGACATTACATTTTAATTTATAATATTGGTAGGTACTAATATCCCTATTGGATAATAATTCATAATAATCGTTTATTAATTAGAAATAAAGGAAAAAACAGATATCAATGGTTAAAATTTGACTTTGATCAAAAAATCAGAAGAAAAGATCCGATAATTTTTATTAAATTTTATCTAAAATTGTTAACAGCACTTTGCAATAATTGCGTAAAGCTCATCCTAACAAAACTTAAAATTATTATCAATATACAAGCTATCAAGTGAATCGATTGGTATTGTGGATTTTGCTATATTCAACAATATTGATAGAGCTTGCCACTGATAAAAGGACAAACTCTATCGATACCAATTCGTGATTAAGGATTAATTTCCTCAATTGTTTGCAAGACTCGATGTGTAATGAGAGGTTTTAAGATATTATTCATGTTTTCAATTTTTTGAAAACTGGCACTATCTTGATCATCCAGATAACCTTGTTCTCGTAGTGATGCAACCAGTGTTGAAAAGACCCCTTTATCAAAAAATTCTGGCGCATTGATTCCATGTAATACCGATAATCTTTCCGCAATTAATCGACCTTCTTTTTCTAAATTAGCTCGACTAATTGAAGGGTCTTTTTGCAAAAGCGAAAAAGCAATCGCATAACGTTGTAAGGTATCTTTTGATGACGAAGCAATTAATTGTAACCCCGACATTTTTGCATAATTGAGCACTAATTTATCTGACGTACAACTAATTAAATTTAAGTCACAATAGGTGGCGATAATTTGGTTTACATATTCAACTAACTGCGCTTCATTATGATATAAAAACAGTTCAGATTTAATTAATGGGAAAAGCAATTTTACCTGTTCTAAAACCGCTTCTGAGGAGATGCGATTATTCTTCACAAGAATTCTGGCAACGATTGCAGGAATGATCAGCAAATGTTGAATATTATTACGATAATAAGTCATTAAAACCGCTTGTTCAGTGGTTAAACCGACAATTTCGCCAGCCTCATCGGTTGTGATAACAAATTTACCCATCTGTTTAGCATGTTCAAATAGTTCATCTGCGCTTTGAGCGGGAATCGTTATCAAATCAGAATAAGGAATATTTTTTAATAATGTAAGAAGATAATTAATATGTTCTATGAGTTTAACTTTAGTTAATGCCCGTTGATCCGCTGCCAATAAGATAGAGCAACATAAATTCATGGCGTTAATAGCTGCTGAGGCATTGATACGCTCCATGATCTGTTTTGCCAGAACATTGGTAGTGGGTGTCAACCAATTTGGGCGAGCGGTGCCTGTTGGTTCAATTGCATCACGCCATTCTGGTATTTGTTGATTTAAAAATTGGTTCAGTGGGATAGGTTGACCAAAATTAACATAGCCAAAACCTAATTTTTTTAATTTTAAAAAGGCTTTTATCGTACGCCATAAACTCTCTTTTTCTTTTTTTGCTCCGCGTAATTCATTGGCATAAGTCGCCACTTCTAAAACGTGTTCATAACCAATATAAACCGGTACAACGGTGATAGGTCTTGCATCGCCACGCAATAACGTTTGAATGGTCATCATGAGCATGCCTGTTTTCGGATCGAGCAATCTACCGGTACGTGAACGCCCACCTTCGATAAAATATTCAACAGCATAGCCTCGAATAAATAACTCAGCTAAATATTCACGAAAAACGGAAGTATAAAGTTTATTTCCTCTAAACGAACGACGAATAAAGAAGGCACCTAGTCGTCTAAAAATCGGACCAGCAGGCCAGAAGTTCAAGTTGATACCAGCAGCAATATGAGGTGGTACTAATCCTTGTCGATAAAGAACATAAGATAATAAAAGATAATCCATGTGACTGCGATGACACGGTGCATAAACAATTTCATGTCCATTTTGCGCCAGTTCCCGAACTGGATCGGCATTGGTTACTTTTAAACCTTGGTAAAGTCTATTCCATGCCCAAGTTAAAACAATATCGGTAATTCTTAGCATTCGATAAGAAAAATTAGCGGCAATTTCGTTTAACATTGCCAGTGCATTTTTTTTCGCTTTATCAAGACTAATATTTTTGCTTTTGGCTTCTTCTTGAATTGCATCAGAAAGGCTAGGATTAGTTAATAATTTATTCAGCATTTGTTGCCGTACAGGCAGTTTAGGACCCACTGATGCCATTCTTTGTTTGGTAAAATGAATACGTGCAACACGAGCAAGCTTATGGGCTAAGACCGAAATATTTTGTTGATTATTGATTTCAATATTTTTTAATGACACGGTTCTTGAAAAACGGGTATAGCAATCTCGACCTGAAACAATGATTTTATATAATTTATAAGTTGCTCCCAGCACTTGTAGAGAAGGGCTTTTTTTGCCTTCTTTATCTGGACTGCGTCCGAACATCACCGAAACCGGTAACATTTGAATATCCAACTCGGGATTTTCTTGATGAGCAGAAATATATTCTCTTAAAATGTCGATTGCTTTTGTTTTTTGTTGATTAGAGGCAAAAATACCTGGGCCTTTATCAATAAAAATATATGAAGGAACCATATTACCATTAATATCGATGCCTTCTAGCGGATCAGGTAAGCCGAACTTGGAACATAAAGAACGAACAACCATAAGATCAATCTTAGAATTATAGGGCAAAACATATAATATGGGTTTATTAGTATCAAGACCTAATTCAGAAACAGGATCTGCTGGTATAGGTTTACTTTTAACAAATAATTTAATTGGGATTTGGATTAGTGAAAAAGAAACTTTAGTCCACCACGAAAACATAAAAATAAACCTCATCGTATTTCGCTAATTATAGGCTTAAATAATGAAATATACTTAATCAAGCTAATACAGAAATTAGTATTTAAATCATAATAGTGAATCTCTCTTATTGTTTAAATAAGAGAGAAAACACTAAGTATATACTTGTTATCATTTAAACGTTAGCTAATTTGCACAATCTTTCGTCGATATAGTTTGAGTTAAATAACTCTATTTATAACGATAGTTGAAAGCATTATAAATGTTTATTGATATCAACTCCACGAATCTCTTTGTTTTTTATCCTCTCCAATCGTTGGATCAGGGTAATAACATCTCGTCCTTCACGCATGCCATCGATAAGTTTACGAGCTTGTTTACAATCGCCAATTTTATGATAAACATAGTTATTTTTAGTTGGATGTTCAGAAAAAGCTTGGCTAAAGGTGTTTTCACTTAGCATTCCTAAACAGACAAAACCATAATCGAATTCTAATTTAAATTGGTGACCATCTTTATCTTTAACTAAAAAGTGATTTTCAGCGACTTCCAGTAAAGTTGTTGAAAGATGAACATCAACCTGATTATGTTTGAGCATGGTCATCATAGAAATACGACCAATATAATCCAAATCTTCAGCCATAGCAGGCTTCATTTCAACAATGGAAACCGCCTTGGCGTTGTTTTCAGAAAAATATTCAACGACATCCAGCCCGACAGCTCCCCCACCGATGACAACCACTTTTTTATTGGCAATATCGGTAAATTGATTGAAGTCTTCCATGATATCAAAAATCGAAAATACTTGTCTGTTTGGTGCACTAAGCTGATCGTGTAATCCTTTAATAGGGGGTAATAAAGGTTTTGAACCGGTTGCACTAATCACTAAATCGGGTTGTAATTTTTCGATTATTTCAGGCGTTGCTCGTGTATTAAGATTGATTGTGAGATTTTTTAAACTTTTGGCACGGTTGATAAGAAATTTAGGTAAATCGGCAATACGTTGTTTATATGGAAATCGAGAAATCATCATTGACAGACCACCCAAAAAAGGCTTTTCTTCATATAATGTAACATTACATCCGACTTCTGCTGCTGTGCATGCGGCTTCAAGTCCAGCCGTTCCGCCTCCCACTACAACAACATTAAGCGGGGTTGAGATCTGATAGCGTTTATAGTCTTCATAACTGATAATATCCGGATTAACTGTACAGCGAATTGGTTTAGATCTCGCAATGCGATGATCTGCACAACCAATATTACATGAAATACATTTTCTTAATGTGTCGATTTCGTTATTTTGTACTTTTTCAACCCAATAAGGTTCGGCAATTAGCCCCCGCCCTAAAACGACAAAATCAGCAATCCCTTCTTCAATTGTTTTGGCGATGATTGACGGGTCTCGAAAGTTACCAGACGCAATGGTCGGTTTATTAAATTTATCTCGCACAGCTTTTGCCATGTAAGAACGCCAACCGTCTGGGAGATTCATCTGATCAATCTGAAATTGGATAGTATCATTTTGGGCGGCAGATACATCAAAAACATCCACACCCTCACTCAGGTGTTCTAAAATAGCTAAGGTATCGTCTAAAGTATTTCCTCCATCTACAAAATCGACCGCACTAATCCGTAAAAGGATTGGAAAGAAAGGGCCGACTTTGCTACGCATTTCATCAATAACCAGACGAATTAATCTTGCTCGGTTTTCGATACTGCCTCCAAATTCATCTGTACGGTTGTTATACAGCGGTGATAAAAATTGACTCAGCAAATATGAGTGTCCGGCATGAATTTCAACAGCATCAAAACCGGCTCTTTGGGCTCTGTGAGCTGCTAGTCCATATTGTTTAACAATATCATGAAGCTCTTCAATCGTTGCTGGTCTGGGAATATTGCCACCTGTTTTAGACGGTATATTGGATGAAGAAATGGGTTGCAAGCCATTTAAGCGACCGGGGTAAGCGGATGCGCCTGCATGATTAATTTGTACTGCGACCGATGCCCCATGCTTGTGCATACGTTCGGTAAATTTATACAATCCGGGAATGTATTGATCGTTGTCGATTCTCAGTTGTGTGGTACCGTTAGTACCATAAGGAAAATCAACACATACGTTTTCAAGGATAATAAGCCCAGTTCCGCCTTTTGCTCGTTGTTCATAGTATTGAATATGGTCATCCACCATTTCGCCATGTAATGTGGCAAAGTTAGTCCCTATCGGTGGCATAACAATTCTGTTGCGTATAGTTGTTTTATTAATTACAAACGGTTCAAATATAGCTGAAAAATTGGGCATATTTGTCTCCTTTTTATTTAAATAATTTCTCTATCAAACATTGCAAAATAGTCTTCAAAACGTGTTAAAGTTAATAATAAATCCATTGCTAACTTATGTTTATATTTTATAGATCAAGTTTAATGTATTCATTTTACCTATAAATAGATGAAAACTAGAATGGCTCGCGTTATGCTAAGCGCGAGCCATTACGAGAATTCGTTATCTATTTAATTAGAATTTTTTCGTTTTATACCATTTTCTATCGACTAATTTATTCTCTAAGAATTGTTTAAATTCCATAAAATGAGCAGTCGTATTATGAAACTCAATGGCAGCTTGGTTTGCCCATATTTCTGAGAAAATAAAAATATGTTGGTTATTGGTATCCAGACTGAGTTCATAACGAATGCAACCAACTTCTTTTCTGCTTTCATTCCGCACTTTTAGGGCAGCTTGTTGATATTCGTTTACCCACTCTGGTTTTACCTCATGTATTGCAATAATATTTAGCTCACACATCGATACTCCTTATGGTTATTCTCTATTTTGATTGTGGTTTTCAAATCCTAAAAAGCCAATTAACCACCATGATCACGGTCGTGAGCTATAAGCCTAATTGACTGATATTTTTTATTTGTTCGATGCTTTCGAAGCCGCATGTTGTTGTTCTGCAAATTGGCGACGACCACCCGGACGAGGGACTAAATCTCCAAGCATTACTTCGTAACCACCATCAACCACAAGCTCAGTACCATTTGAATAATCAGAACGTTTACTTGCCAAATATAAAACAGCATTAGCAATATCAATGGTTTCACCAATACGACGGCTGGCAATCATACGCGTACGACCTTGTTCAACTTCTTTATCTTCATAGAATTTTTTTGATAAAGGTGTTTTGACAAAACATGGACAGACTGCATTACTGCGAATACCAAATTGTCCCCATTCAGCAGCAAATTGTTTAGACATCATCGAAACCCCAGCTTTGGTTGAACTGTAAGCACCACTGTAAGTTTCAGGCGTGTGCGACGCCACCGTTGAGATATGCACCATACGACCTGATTTTTGCTCAATCATTAAACGCCCAAAACGTTGAGACATAAGGAAATATCCTGTTAGGTTAATATTAACGGTAGTATTCCATTCATCAAGAGGAAGGTCTTCAATCGGACAAAAACGTAAAATCGCTGCAGTATTAACCAGTACATCACAACGTCCAAATTCTTGTTTTACTTTTGCGACCGCTGCATCTACTTGTGCTTCGTTAGTGGTATTACAGGCAAGACCGATTGCTTTTATACCGTATTCATTACTTAACGATTTAGCGAGTTGTTGACATTTTGTTTCATCTAAATCGATAAGTACGAGATTCGCTTTTTGTTTGGCAAATTCACGGCAAATTTCGGAGCCCATGCCACCAATTGCACCTGTGATGACACAAACATCATTTTCTAATCCTAACCAACTTTGGCTCATAAAAACTCCTATTGTTCAACTTGATAACTTTTATTTATACTTTCTTCGCATATCTTTCTGTTTGATTAAATCTTAATGTCAAAGTAAGTACCAAATTATTTAACCTACTGTTTACTTTGATACAACACATCTAAAATATAACGTAACTGTTTGACATCTAATTGCCCCGGTGCTGAGGCATTTTTAGCTGCTCCAAATGTCATTGCTGAACCAAATGTTGTTCCTGCCACTCGGCTAATTGCCCCCAGCCCTGCCATTGACATGGTAATGATGGGTCTGGTTGCATATTTTTCATTCATTTCTGTGGTTGCCGCTAATAAGGTAAGGACGTCATCTGTGGTCTGTGGCATAACCGCAATTTTGGGAATATCAGCACCTAAATCTTGCATTTTACGTAATCGAGAAATGATATCGTTTTTCGCAGGTGTTTTTTCAAAGTCATGGTTAGATGTGACAACCAATACATTATGTTGATGCGCTACATTAATAATTTCTTTTACGTATTGATCGCCGATAAAGACTTCAACATCGACCAGATCGACCAGTCCACTCTTAGCTATTTCTTTGTTTAATTCAAGATAATCGGTTAGTGGCCACGGTTTTACTCCACCTTCATTAGCGGTACGAAAGGTAAATAAAATAGGTTTGCTCGGTAATAAGGTTGCAATTTTTTTAGCAACAGTTTTCACAGTATCAATATTATCAACTTGGGTGAAGTGATCTACTCGCCACTCCAAAACGTCAAAATCTATCGATTGTAAAAATGTGACTTCATCAAGTAGTTCGGTTTCAGTTTTCCCCACAATTGGGACAATAATTTTCGGCGCACCCGATCCTATAACTAGATTTTTGGTTGTAACTGTTTTCATTTTATATCCTGTTGGTAAAAGATTATGTTTATAATGATTAATCTTATATTGTGTGATTCAAATCAGACAATAACATAAAATAATCTGCTAACTCATTTTTAATTTGATTATTAGGTAAAAAGATTACTTATCGACTAATCATTAAATCCCATTTTTTCTTTTACATACTCAATAGGTGCATCTTCACCCGTCCAAATTTTGATTTGCGCTGCACCTTGCCAAAGCATCATGCCAATCCCATTTAAAGTTTTACAACCTTGCTGTTCGGCGATTTCAAGCAATTTGGTCTTACGTGGGCTATAAATACAGTCTGTTACGACAAGATCCGGTCTTAACATCGTTGGATCAGTAATTAAACTTTGCCCTTCTAATGGTTTCATTCCAACACCTGTAGCGTTACAAAGTACTTCACTGGTGGCAATGGCTTGACGGAGTTGCTCTTTATCTGCAAGGTCGGTCACACTGACTTTACATGGTGTGTTTTCATTTAATTTTTTTGCAATTGCTTCAATTTTTGCATAGCAGTCATCTTTCTGATTGAAGATGGCGATCTCTTTCACACCATCAAGCGCAGCTTGTACTACAATAGCTGTTGCTGCACCGCCTGCGCCAAGAATCGTCATTTTTTTACCTATGACATCAATGCCTGCTTCTTTCAACATGCGCATATAGCCAATGCCGTCGGTGTTATAACCGGTTAATATGCCGTTATCATTCGAAATTGTATTGCAAGCCCCACTCATTTCAACCGCAGGTGTTAACTTATCAAGATATTGGCAAACCAATTGTTTATTGGGCATCGATACCGCACTACCTCGCAAACCTAAGGCACGAAGACCTTTTATTGCATCGGGTAATTTTTCTTGATCAACTTCAAAAGCCAAATAAATATAAGGGATATTTAGTTTTGAATAAATAGTGTTTTGCATTTGCGGTGATAAACTGTGACGTATTGGATAAGCCATTAAACCAATCAATAAATAATGGCCGTCAATATTATTTCTCATTAAAAATTCTCCACTACACGCTTTTTTTCAATAAAGCGTTAACAATTAAGATTGTTCAGCAACACGTTTTAATAATGCACGTGTATCTTCAATATACATTTTAGCGCGTTCAATTGGGGATTTAGATAAAGCTAATTCGTCATTACAACATTCAATTGAAATCGGCATTTCAGGTAAAGCTTTCAACAAAGATACAAGGTCAATACCACCACGCCCCGGCGATAAACGATAATTACGGGCTTGATAAAGTAGTCCTTCTGTGTCTTGAGGTTTTTCTTTGGTACCATCACACAGTTGCATATAACGCCAACAATCTTTAGGTACTTTTTTCAAATCGTCAAGGGTATTTGGACCTCGATCAAAATGCAGGGGATCAATTATCATACCTTGATTGTTTTGATTCGCTTTTTTTAGCAGTTCAACTCCGGCATTGACGCCAGGGATGTTCGTCCATGGCATCGGTTCGATATTGATAGCAATGCCAAGGGGAGCGGCAATGTCACAAAGCTGGGCAAAATTATCGGCTAGTCGATTTTGATCGGGATCGTTACCCGCCAAAAGTACCTGACTGGCACCTAATCTTGCGCCCGTTTCCAGTACGGGTAAAAAGTTAATGACACGGGTATCGGGTTTTAAACGGAAGATTTCTATATCTAATACCTTAATTCCTGTCTCTTTTAAACGGCGTTCAATTTCTCGAACCAATGGCGTATCGCCGACGGTCGCATATACCGGTTCAGTTGGCGTAGCCGGTATAAGCCTCAAACCGACATGAGTATAACCCGCTTCTGCTGCAACGAGGACTTGGTTAGCAGGTGAAACATCTAAGACAGTTAACGCTGCCAATCCAATTGGACGGTTAGACATATCTTTCTCCTTAATTAAAAATTTAATTCATCTAAAGCATAAAATTAGTGTAATTTTTAAATAAGCCACATTATGATTCATTATTATATTTCTATAAATATAATGATTTCTATTAAAAATATCTATTATTTAAAATAGCCATTTATTCTGTAATTAGCAAGGATAAAAAAAGGATTTTTATCAAAATGAGATCTTTATCAATAAAAAATTAATCAGACAGTTATAAAAAATATGGGGAGTTTATTGAGCAATGTGTTGATTTTGCTTTTTATTTTAATCTGTCACTTAAAATCCATTTAGACGTCAACTATTTTTAGAATAATCATGGTTACAAGCCAGCATTTACTATCAATTGCACTTTCTATAGTCATCCACTAAAATAATTAACTTTGTTTATTTAAGAGAATATATCTATGAATACAGTTTTTGAGCTTTTATCGTCAATAAACGCTGTGGTTATTGCGGTAATTTGTATGTTAATTTTATCTCTTTGCCGTGTTCATGTGGTAATTAGCTTAATTATTGGTGCCTTTGTTGGTGGTTTATTTAGCCATTTAACGTTAAAACAAACAATTGATGCATTCAATACAGGTATTAGCAATGGTGCAAATATCGCTCTTTCTTATGCTATGCTTGGTGCTTTTGCAGTTGCAATTTCAAAATCGGGATTGCCTGAATTATTAGCGGATAAAGCGGTTAAACAGCTGACAACAAGCAGTGCTAAAAAACGCATAAAATGGTTATTAATTATTATTATTGCGTTGGTGAGTATTTCTTCACAAAATATCATACCTATCCATATTGCTTTTATTCCACTGTTAATCCCACCACTATTGTATGTGATGTCTCGATTACAGTTAGATCGACGAATGATTGCCTGTATTATGACATTTGGACTCATTACACCTTATATGTTCTTACCGGTTGGTTTTGGTAATATCTTTTTAAATCAAATTTTATTAAAAAATATCACTGCATCCGGCATGGATGTTAGTCATGTGAATGTAATGCATGCTATGGCGATACCCGCGCTAGGGATGTTTGTTGGGCTACTTTGGGCAATTTTTGTCAGTTACCGTAAACCAAGAGAATATAAAATTATTCGTGAAGAGACGAATTTAGAAACAGTAAATAGTGTAAATAAGCGTTCACTTATTGTGTCTCTATTGGCGATTGTTCTCTCTTTTGCTATCCAACTTTATACAGGTTCAATGATTTTAGGGGCGCTAATTGGTTTTATTTGCTTTATTGTTTCGGGAACCATTAAATGGGGTGAAGCAGACGGCGTTTTTACCGATGGCATTAAAATGATGGCCATGATTGGTTTTGTTATGATTTCTGCCCAAGGCTTTGCCGAAGTGCTAAAACAAACAAATGATATTGAACCGTTAGTGATTAACAGTGCTGCTTTATTCGCGGGTAATAAAGTTATTGCTTCATTTATGATGATGTTAGTCGGATTGGTGATCACGTTAGGTATCGGTTCGTCATTCTCGACGGTGCCTATTATTGCGGCAATCTATGTCCCACTTTGTATTCAGCTTGGCTTTTCACCTATTGCAACAGTTTGTTTAATTGGTGCTTCTGGGGCGATTGGTGATGCTGGTTCTCCGCCTTCTGATACTATTTTAGCAACGTCGGCTGGGCTTAATAGTGATGGTCAGCATGATCATATTCGTGATAGTGTTATTCCAACATTCACCCATTTTAATATCCCTTTATTTATTGCGGGTTGGGTTGGATCGTTAATTCTGTAATAACATTAATAAAGGCTGTCATTGCTTATGAATAACAAGTTATATCAAAATATCCGAGCGGTTTGTGCTCAGGCTATTTTTAATGTGTTGGAAGAAGGGCAATCGCTTAGTTCTGCATTGATGACTTTAAATCCTAAAATTGCCGATAAAGATAAAGCGTTAGTTCAAGAAATCTGTTTCGGGGTAATGCGGGTATTACCTGAACTGAATTTCTATATTCATAGCTTGATGAACAAAGTGCTTACTGGTAAAAATAGAGTTTTACACTATTTATTGTTAGTGGGTGTTTACCAAGTTCTCTATACCCGTATTCCGGAGCATGCAGCAGTAGGAGAAACAGTTAACGCGGTTAAGGAATTAAAAAAAATCGCTCTCAAAGGATTAATTAATGGTGTGTTGCGGGAATTTTTACGTCAACAAGCTGTTTTAACAAACCAATTCACGCAAGACAGTAAACAAGATACCGCCCGAACTCTCCATCCGACGTGGTTACTAACGCGTCTTAAGCAAGCCTATCCACAGCAGTGGCAAGCAATTGTAGCGGCTAATAATCAAAAACCTCCGATGTGGTTGCGAGTGAATCTTAATCACTATTCAGTGAGTGAGTACCAACAACTGCTTACCGAAGCAGGTATTGAGTCACAAGCTTGTACAGTTATACCTTCCGCCATTAGATTATTACAACCTGTTAATGTGACCAAATTGCCTTATTTTTCTGAAGGTGTGGTGACCGTACAAGACTTGTCTGCACAATATGCGGCTTATCTACTTGCCCCGCAAAATGGCGAGCAAATTTTAGATATGTGTGCCGCACCTGGTGGTAAAACTACACATATTTTAGAAGTCGCTCCAAATGCTCAAGTACTAGCGGTTGATGTTGATGCGAGTCGTGCTAAACGGATTAATGATAATTTAACGCGTTTAAAACAATGTGCTGAAGTGAAAGTTGGTGATGGATTAACGCCAGAAAAATGGTGCGCAGGGCGTCAATTTGACCGGATTTTACTTGATGCCCCATGTTCAGCTACGGGTGTTATTCGGCGTCATCCAGATATAAAATGGTTACGTCGTGATAGTGATATAGCCCAACTCACTGAGTTACAACATGCGATCTTAACGAATATTTGGTCTTATTTAAAAACAGGTGGTACTTTAGTCTATGCGACTTGTTCAATTCTTCCAGAAGAGAATAGATTGCAAATTGAGCGTTTTTTACACGAAAATAGTGATGCAAAATTGCAAGGCGAGGTTAAACAGTTTTTACCTACCGACAACGGCGGTGATGGGTTTTTTTATGCGGTTTTAACCAAACATAGCTAACAGAACGTTTAATGTGATGATGTCTGCCTCACGCTATATCATCACATTTTGTCATTAGCAGTAACTTTTTATCAATTCAGCTAATTCCTGTCCATGTTTTAAGGCTTTGGTTTTTATTTCTGTTTTATCATCAAATGGTGATACACCATATAATAATGCTGGTGGAAGATATTCCATTTGTATATACAGAGACGAAAATTTTACTGATTCAAGAAAGTGGTCAATTAAATTTTCACCGTATTCTTGGTAACTTTTTTGCCCTATTGTTAAACTCTGCAATAACTTTTTACCTTTTAATTTATCACCTTGTGAGCCATAAGCAAATTGGTAAGTCAACACTTCATCAAACCATAACTTTAATATTGCAGGCATATTAAACCAATACATAGGATATTGAAGAATAATAAGATCATGTCTCAATAATGCGGCTTGTTCTTGTTCTACATCGATTTGATAATTAGGGTAAAGTTGATGTATATTTCGGATTTCAAGATCGGTAACAGTTTGCTGTAATGTCTCAATAATTGTTTTGTTAGCAATGGATTGCGCCATATTGGGATGGCCTAAAATCATTAATGTCATAGTAATTTCCTTTCCTTTTATGTAAAAAATGCACGTTACTCAATTGTATAAACTATATACTAGTATAAAAATAATACTAGTATAAACTAAAATATAGGTTAATTATTGGTCGCTTGGACAATTTTTAGTAGATGTGGTAAATTCTCGGTTTATTTTGTGTTATAAAGATATTTGTAATGGCTTATACTCTCACCTATAGTGATCTCCCCGAAAATATTCAAAACTGGCAAGGTTTACCTTTATCTTTGAATGGTTGTGAAGTGGTTCCGCTTGACTATAATGCAGGTAAAACAGGTTGGATCATCTATGGTAAAAAATTAAATAAAACGATACTGTCAAAATTCCAAAATCAGTTGGCGATGCCAATGGTAATAGTTTCTTCTTGGAAAATTAAAACTTACCAAATTGTCCGGATTGCTGGCGTTATGCCTAAAAAGGCAAAATCTATTTCCCTAGCATTAGGCATTGATGTATCACCTATTGATAATTTACCAACCTTACACTCACCGGGTTTGCTTGTTATGGATATGGATTCCACGGCGATTAAAATTGAATGCATCGATGAACTTGCCAAATTATATGGTGTTGGACATCAGGTAGCGGCTGTCACCGAGCAAGCTATGCGGGGCGAGTTAGACTTTGCGACCAGCTTACGTAAGCGAGTTGCAACCTTGAAAGGAGCTCCTCAAGAACTTTTACAGCAAGTAAAAAATGGCTTACCTTTGACATCGGGACTGACTTATCTAGTTAAAGAATTACAAAAAAGAAATTGGTATGTCGCTATCGCATCAGGGGGATTTACCTATTTTGCCGACCATTTAAAACAAAAATTAAAATTGGTCGATGCTTATGCAAATGAATTAGAAATCAAAAATGATAAATTAACCGGTAAAGTGACGGGTCAAATAGTCGATGCTAAATTTAAAGCTCGAACATTACAGAATTTAGCTGCATCGTTAGATATACCCATTGAACAAACGGTTGCTATTGGCGATGGTGCAAATGATTTAATGATGATTCGGATTGCAGGTCTTGGTGTGGCTTATCATGGTAAACCTAAAGTGGTTGAAAAGGCACGAATTAGCATTAATTATGCAGATTTAACTGGATTATGGTGTATCTTATCGACCAGTTTATTAAGTGAAGGTTAGGAGATTAAGTTGGCAAAAACCGTTAAACGTGCTTTTGTTTGTAATGATTGTGGTGCAGATTATCCTCGTTGGCAAGGTCAATGTAGTGCATGTCATGCTTGGAATACCATTACCGAAGTTAGGCTGGCAAGTGCATCATCACGCAATGATCGGTTAACCGGTTATGCAGGTAGTGGCGTTGGACAGGCAAAAATTCAAAAACTGTCTGAAATCAGTTTAGAAGCGTTACCTAGATTCTCTACCGGCTTTTCCGAATTTGACCGAGTGTTAGGGGGTGGTGTTGTCCCTGGTAGTGCAATTCTCATTGGGGGTAATCCGGGTGCCGGTAAAAGTACCCTGTTATTACAAACCATGAGTAAGCTTTCAACGCAAATGAACACCCTTTATGTGACGGGCGAAGAGTCCTTACAGCAAGTGGCTATGCGTGCTCATCGCTTAGGACTACCTACAGATAATATTAATATGCTGTCAGAAACCAGTATTGAGCAGATCTGTTTGCTGGCTGAACAATCACAACCTAAACTCATGGTTATTGATTCCATTCAAGTTATGCATCTTGCTGATATTCAATCATCGCCGGGGAGTGTCGCTCAAGTGCGGGAAACCGCTGCTTATTTAACTCGTTTTGCTAAAACCAAAGGCATAGCCATTATTATGGTTGGACATGTTACTAAAGATGGGTCACTTGCCGGTCCTAAAGTCCTTGAACACTGCATCGATTGTTCAATTTTATTAGATGGTGATGCGGATTCCAGATTTAGGACGTTGCGTAGCCATAAAAACCGGTTTGGTGCAGTGAATGAATTAGGTGTTTTTGCGATGACCGAGCAAGGATTGAAAGAAGTCAGTAATCCATCAGCGATTTTTTTAAGTCGTGGGGATGAAATGCTACCCGGTAGCTCGGTGATGGTGTTATGGGAAGGGACACGTCCATTATTGGTTGAGATTCAAGCGCTGGTAGACCATTCAATGTATGGGAATCCAAGACGCGTAACAGTTGGGCTTGATCAGAATCGATTAGCCCTTTTACTGGCTGTCTTGCATCGGCATGGTGGATTACAAATGGCTGACCAAGACATTTTCGTTAATGTCGTCGGTGGTGTAAAAGTTACTGAAACCAGTGCCGATTTAGCTTTGATTGCCGCCTTAGTATCAAGTTTTCGAAATCGTCCACTGCCACAAGATGTGGTTATTTTTGGCGAGATTGGCTTAGGTGGCGAGATTCGCCCTGTGCCAAGTGGTCAAGAGCGGATTTCTGAAGCGGCAAAACATGGCTTTAAAAAAGCGATAGTACCGATTGCCAATATGCCGAAAAAGAGACCTGAAAATATGCAAGTTTTTGGTGTCAAAAAAGTTTCTGAAGCTTTAGATATTTTGAATGATTTATAGCTAATTGGTTGATGCGTCTGTTATTTTGCCGATAAAAAATACCGGCAAAATAACAGTTGAATAAGCTATTTTAGATGATGTGTTAATAACAGATCTCATAACAAGGTTGATAAGCCGTTCCACCCGGTAATTTCATCCGATCTTGTTTAACAAAGCTACGTAATAAATCATCCAACTGTTTCATTATTTCCTTATCGCCTTGTAACTTATAAGGGCCTCGTTCAGCAATTTGTTTCATGCCAAACTCCTTCACATTACCGGCAACAATTCCCGAAAATGCACGACGTAAATCAGCGGCTAATAATTCCACAGACTGATCTTTGTGTAAATTCAATGAAGCCATATTTTCATGAATGGGTTCAAAAGGTTGTTGTAACGAACCATCAATTTTAAGGAGCCAGTTAAAACCGTAAGCATCACCTGTTTTTAAGCGTGAGGATTTTACATGTTTAACCCCTTTTTTCATAATACGTGCAACTTGTTCTGGAGAATCAATAATAATTTGATAAAGCTTGGTGGCTTCTTCGCCTAAGGTTTGGCGAATAAAGTCATCAATGGCAGCAAAATAGCCTTCGCATTCTTTAGGGCCAGTTAAGATAAGTGGCAATGTCTGATCTTTATTTGCTGGGTTTAACATAATGCCTAAAATATAGAGCAGTTCCTCAGCAGTACCCGGACCACCAGGGAAGATAATAATACCGTGTGCCATACGGACAAAAGCTTCAAGCCGTTTTTCAATATCTGGCATGATGATAAGCTCATTGACCAAGGCATTAGGTGGTTCAGCGGCAATAATTGAAGGTTCAGTCATCCCAATAAAACGGCTATCTTTATAGCGTTGCTGAGCATGACCAACAGCGGCGCCTTTCATGGGAGCTTCCATAATGCCGGGGCCACAGCCAGTGCAGATATTAAGCTCACGTAGCCCTAACTGCATACCGACTTGACGGGCATAATAATATTCGTTTTCATTAATTGAGTGACCACCCCAGCAAACCACAAGATTAGGCTCTTCGCCGACATGTAGCGCATTAGCATTACGTAAAATCGAAAAAACCAAATTAGTAATATAATAGGAATGATCTTTATCAAGGTTGACATTCGACACTAATTGCTTAACAGCACTGATTTGACTATTTAAAAAAAGAATATCGCGCAACACCGCAAAAAGGTTAGCTTGAATTGAACGGATAATGCGTTTATCCACAAAAGCACTTTCCGGCGCATCGATGAGCTCTAGCTTAACGCCTCGTTCTTTACTAATCACATTAATTTCGAACGATTGAAACCTATCTAATAGCTCTTTCGTATTATCGGTTTTACTACCCGCATTCAGTGTTGCCAATGAGCAATTTCGAAATAATTGATATAATTCACTATTTGCTGATCTCTTTAGAATATCCACTTCAGCTTGAGCGAGTAAATCCATAGATCCTAATGGACTTATATGGGTGGTAATCATCACAACCTCCATTTGACGGTTTTATCGACAAAGGAGTTATTATATACTCAAACAGATTGAATAAGTAAAGTTTATAAAATGAACTTTTTTCAATTTTATCGTAATTATCCTATTGAATAATTGAAATACAGCAAAAGGATTGATTTATCATAATTAAATTTATTTGATATTAATATACCTCTGACTTTATTTGGATGTAAATAAATCAATTAATATTGTTGTGCTAAATGATTAATTTAAAGCGAATAATCGTTGAGAAAGCAGTAATTGTTATTCTAAATAGTTGAAAATGATGAAAACAGTGATGAATTAACTTAACCTTACAATTTTATTCAGAATGTTCGAATTGATTAATTGATTATAGTCAAAAAATATTGTCTATGTTAGACTAAACCAAACTCTGAAGCTTTTTTACCTAAGTGTTGCCTTGGCCTGTTTCATATGGTGAATTAGCCGCGGTATAGCGCAGAAATGGCTATGCTTCCCGATTTGGATAAGGTGTTTTTTTTATATGCAATTAGTGGATAATTATCAGCGTCGATTTCAATATCTGCGTTTGTCGATTACCGAACTATGTAATTTTAAATGTCAGTATTGTTTACCCAATGGTTATCATCCAAATAAGCTTCACCATTTTTTATCGCTTAATGAAATTGATAATATTGTGTCAACATTTGCTGAGCTTGGTGTTCATAAAATTCGACTTACGGGCGGGGAGCCGACATTGCGTCGAGATTTTACCGAAATTTTGTCGGTTATTTCGGCTTATCCCAGTATTCGTGAGCTTGCAATCACGACCAATGGCACACGGTTATTAAAAAATATCAACCATTGGCATCAAGCTGGTCTAAATTCAATCAACATTAGTATAGATAGTTTTTCCCCCCATATATTCAAACTAATCACAGGTCAAGATAAGCTGAAAGAGCTGATTGCTGGCATTGAAAAAACGTTAGAAATTGGCATACCGAAAGTGAAGATTAATACTGTTTTAATGAAAGATCTCAATAGCCATTTATCAGACTATTTATCTTGGATTAAATACAGACCGGTTGAGTTGCGTTTTATCGAGCTTATGGAAACCAATGAAAGCCGTAATTTATTTCATCGTTATCACTTAGCTGGTCAATCAATTGAACGTCAATTAATTGAGCAAGGTTGGCAGTTACAACCGAAGCAAGCTCTATCAGGGCCGGCAAAAGTTTATGCGCATGATGATTATCAAGGTAAAATTGGTCTTATCATGCCATATTCAAAAGATTTTTGTAAAAGTTGCAATCGATTGCGAGTGTCATCAATTGGGCAGTTACACTATTGTCTGTTTGGTGATTCGGCGATTGATTTACGTGATTTACTGGTCAGAGCAGACCAAAAAGCACAACTTAAATCACGCATTCTTGCTTCATTGGTAGTCAAACCAGAAAAACATCGATTACACGATAATCTAGTGGGTATGATGCCTAACTTATCTTACATTGGTGGTTAATACTGCATTTTGTTTCGGGATAGTTGAAAGCTGCCAATGTGCTATTGCCCAATCTAACAATTGTTGTTGGGTTGCATCTTGCCAATCTTGTGGTATCTGTTGCCCTAAAAATTGCAGTGCTTGAATGGTTAATGAGGTTGGATTATCCAATTCGATTGGTTTAGCATGATTTTGTTTCGACAGTTTATTACCATTATGATCTAAGACGAGTGGTAAATGGCAATAGGTTGGAGCGGTAAAGCCTAACTGTTGATAAAGTGATATCTGTTTTGCGGTAACCGGTAGCAAATCAGCACCACGAACTATTTCGGTAATGCCTTGCTGATGATCATCCAGAACGACCACCAAATTATAAGCAAATAGTCCATCTTTTCGGTGAATAATAAAATCTTCTTGCGCACTGGCTGGTTCAACTGTTTGTAATCCAAGAATGTTATCTTCAAATTCAAAGATTGGATGGGTTTGCTTTAACCGAATGGCTAAATGCTGCTGGTGGTTCGGGGTTAAATTTCGCTGACGGCAAAAGCCATCATAAATATGATTGGTAAGATGATGGATTCGTTGTCTCGAACAGTCGCAATAGTAGGCTTGCTGTTTGGATAGTAATGATTGCAATAC
Organism: Gilliamella sp. CG16; assembly: GCF_046635785.1. Taxonomy (NCBI): domain Bacteria; kingdom Pseudomonadati; phylum Pseudomonadota; class Gammaproteobacteria; order Orbales; family Orbaceae; genus Gilliamella; species Gilliamella sp. CG16. The sequence goes on along the minus strand of NZ_JBIDFL010000015.1, from coordinate 19,070 downwards.
CGATTGATAACGCTCACTACATGTTGATTGGTATAGAACATCATCATCCCAAAACAGATTGAATATTTCTAATGTTTTTAAAATGAGTGAGGAAGCGCCTTTGACTTCGCGTGGTGGATCGATATCTTCAATACGGACTAACCATTTACCTTGATAAGCTTTAGCTTGTAAATAGCTACCGAGAGCCGTCACCAACGAACCAAAATGTAATGGTCCGGATGGTGAGGGAGCAAAACGACCAATATAGCACATGGGCTTATCTGGTAGTGTAATGTTTGAGGAAAGTAATTAAAATTACATTCCCATTTGTTTTTCGCGAAGTTCCGCTAACGTTTTACAATCGATACATAGATCCGCCGTAGGTCTAGCTTCAAGACGACGAATACCAATCTCAACGCCACAAGATTCACAAAAACCAAAATCATCAGTTTCAATTTTCTTTAATGTCTTTTCAATTTTTTTGATCAGTTTACGTTCTCTATCGCGTGCTCTTAACTCTAGACTGAACTCCTCTTCTTGAGTTGCTCGGTCAGCTGGATCTGGAAAATTTGCAGCCTCATCTTGCATGTGCGAGACTGTTTTGCCCATTTCGCCTTGTAATTGCGCAAGCCATGCTTCTAAGATAAGTTTGAAATGTTTCAATTGCTTAGGGTTCATATACTCCTCGCCTTTCGCCTCTTTATAAGGCTCAAGCCCAGCAATTGAAAGCAGGCTAAGAGAAGATGTATTAACTTTTTGTTCCTTTTTCACAGCAATCCCCTTAAGTACAGATTATTTGCAAGCGCTAAACTATAGCAATAAATTAGCCATTGGCAAAATTTTTTTATGATTTTTTTTACATAATTAGAGCAAATTAACATAACTATATGTATTAATGTATATAATTATGCTATCCACTGTTTCATGTCATTTTTAGGACACTTAGCAACAAGATCTGACAATTTGTCATTATCGGGAAAGACCAGTGTTGGCTCAATATCAAAGAGTGGATAAAGGACAAATTCTCGGTTTTTCATGTGGTAATGCGGTATGGTTAATCGTTCACTATTGATAATCAAATCATCATATAAAAGAATATCCAAATCTAAAGTTCTTGCTCCCCAACGATTATCTTTGCGAACTCGCCCTTGTGATTTTTCAATCGATTGTAAGGCATCTAATAATTCAATTGGTGAAAGGCTCGTTGTTAACTTAATCACAGCGTTGAGATAATCATTTTGATCTTGTGGTCCTAAAGGTTTACTGCGGTAAAAAGGCGAGACTTCAACCAGTTGAGTATGAGGCAATTGAGTTAAAGCGGCTATTGCTCGATTTGCTTGAGCAAAAGGATCGTCAAGGTTACTTCCTAACGCGATATAACAAGTTGACATAATTAGATAAGTGAAAGTTTAGGTTAATCATTTGTTATCTATATTAGCATACTAATGATGAGTCAAAAATAGTTATATGAAGGGAAAAAGACGACTGCATAATGCAATAGTATTAAGTTTAGTTATTAAAATATAACTAGATAATCTTTAACTTAACGCTGATTTTACGCTATTTTGGTCAAGCCTATTTATGATAGTTTGATGAGTGAATATATGATGAACTTAAACCAACAATTATGCTTGTTAGTTAAAAATACGCCTATTCTTAGTGATTCGACTGTTATTAATAATGCGATGAATGGCATCGTCGATTATTTTGCATGTTGTTTACAAGCTCGTCAGGATATGAATGTTCAAAGATTACTCGCTTGGATAAAAGAAGAAGGCGGGCATGAGCGGTCTTGGCTGATTGGTCAAAAAAAGTTAGCTACACCACGTCAAGCGGCATTATTCAATGGCTTTCAAGCCCACTGTTTAGATTATGATGATGTTCATTCAGATATACGAGGCCATCCTTCAGCGGTGATTTTATCGGCACTGTTTGCCAGTATTCGATTAGATCATATGCCATTCCAGATTGATGGACGGCGATTTTTAACGGCTTATGTTATTGGTATTGAAGTCATGGCGTTGCTGGGTAAAAGCGTCAATCCACAACATTATGAAAAAGGATGGCATGCCACTATTACGCTTGGTGGCATAGCAGCCACAGCTGCAATTTGTTATTTGTATAATGAACCTTTTTTATCGCAAGCATTAGCACTTGCAGCAACCCAAGCTTCGGGTATGCGCTTGTTAATGGGCACACCCATAAAATTTTTACATGCAGGACTGGCAGCGCAACATGCTATCCAAACTGTTGATTGGTTAAGAGCAGGGCTACAAGCAGATCAAAATTTTTTAGATGAAAATTTAGGATTTCTCGCCATGTATGGACAAGGGAATACGGCGTTGAATTTAACCAGTTGGGCAAAGCCTTGGAAGATAATTGACCCTGGATTGTGGTTTAAAACTTATAGTTTTTGTTCCGCTGGAGCCTATATCGCGGATGCAGGACAATTACTTTCTCAACATCCGCAATTTCGTGTTGAGAATGTGGCTAACATTACCCTTTACTTTGCGCCACCTAAGAGTGATGCTGCATTAATTTATCAACAGCCAACGCTTGCTGAGCAAGGGCGCTTTTCAGCTGAATATATTTTGGCCTTAATTTTATTAGGTTTACCCACTGATTTTAAAGCATTTTCGGCAACGCCAATCGCTGACAATATTCAACAACTGATGCAAAAAATGCAACGCAGTTATCACATCACCCTTGCACCACATCCTCAAGCTTATAACGGTCGTTATGTGGTGGTTGAGATATTACTTAATAACGGTCAAAAAATCAGCCAGCGCATCGACCTTCCCAAAGGATCACCAAAGAATCCATACAGTCAAAATGAAATGACAGCAAAACTCATAAACGCTATTGATGATCAATCAACTGCAATAGCGCTAAGACAGGATATCCAAGCATTTGCAAAAGGGTTAGATGTCAGCAATTTTATAAAGCGTTATATTGTTCAGTTATAGTAGAAAAGTCTGGATTCACTTAAAAGAATGAAAGTTGAAGCTTGTTAATAAGGTGTTTTTTTAATTTTGCGTGAATTCTAAATAGGGGGGAACGATGCAAAATCCCCCAATTTCTTGTCTTGATATAAGCATTTAGTGAGCGAACGTTTTTTTCTTTATTAAATTTCGAAATTAATATCATCGGTTAGTTGACGCAAAAAACGTTGAGTTAACTCGTTTTGTGGATGATCGATAAGAGTTTTAGCATAGCCTTCTTCTACAATGACGCCATTTGCCATAAAAATGATTCGGTCAGCGACATATTTAGCAAATTCCATTTCGTGAGTAACAATGATCATCGTGATATTTTCTTTGGCAAGTTGTAACATGACTTGAAGCACCTCGTGTACACGCTCAGGATCGAGTGCCGATGTCGGTTCATCAAATAGTAGAACTTTAGGTCTAACCGCCAATGCTCTGGCAATAGCCACCCGTTGTTGTTGCCCACCGGATAAAGTTATGGGGTATTGGTCAGCATAAGGTAACATGCCAACCCGTTTTAGTAGCGTTAATGCTTGTTGTTTGGCTTCGTTTTTATTGATCTTTTTACCCAGAATCAAGGGATAAGTAATGTTCTCTAACGCCGTTTTGTTTTTAAATAAATTATAGTGTTGAAATACCATCGCTGATTGTTTGCGTAATTGGACTTCTTCTTTATGGCGATAATGTTCACTATCCAGAATGACATCACCTATTCGAATTGTACCCGTATTGAGTTTTTCTAATAAATTCAGACAACGTAATAACGTGGATTTACCTGAGCCTGAAGGTCCAATAATGGCGACAACTTCACCTTGTTTTACATGAAGATTTATCTCTTTTAATACTTGATGATGACCAAACCGTTTAGACAGATGTGATACAGAAATCATGAGCTTGCTCCTTAACGGTAATACGGTTTGCTTAATTTACGTTCTAACTGTTTTTGTAGCCATGAATAAGCAACAACCGTTAGCCAATAAACAATGCCGACCGCTAAATAGGTTTCAAAATAGAGGAAGGAGCTCGCCGTTAGCATTTTGCCTGCTGCTAGCAGTTCTTGTACGCCAACAAAAAAAGCGACAGACGAGTCTTTGAGTAATGAAATAAACATGTTACCGGTATTAGGCAAAGCATTAACCAATGCTTGTGGCAAAATAATGTTTCGGTAAACCTGAATCGTGCTTAGTCCCGAGGTTAGTCCTGCCTCTTTTTGTCCTGGGTCGACTGACGCCAGACCAGCACGGAAAATTTCGGCTAGATAAGCAGAATATTTTAAGCTAAAGCAGACAATAGCGGCGGTTGTTGCTCCCATGTGCTTTAATACAGGAAAGATCTGCGGTAAACCGTAATAAATAATAAAGAGCAATACGACCGAGGGAATCCCACGAAATAGCGAAATAAACAGCGAAAAAATTGCGTCAACAATGATGATTTTATTGTTACGTAACAATGCGATAGTCAGACCTAACACCATAGCAAATAAAATTGAGACAACTGCAATAAAAAGTGTGACCGGTAGATACGGTAATATCTGAGGAAACACACTTAAAAAATAGTTTACATTAAAGTTCATGAGGTAATATCTTCACCAAAATATTTAATCGAAAGGTTTTTTAACGTGCCGTTGTTACGTAACTTGTCCAAAGCTTGATTAAACTTTTGACGTAATGCTTGACCTTTTTCATCTTTACTAAATGGAAAAGCAACTTGCTCAATCGTTATTGGCTCGCCTACTAATTTAAATGGAAGATTTTTACGTTTGATTTCAGCCAGTAAGATGGGTTTTGAATTAACATAACCTTCAACCCGTTGATATTCGGTATCATACATGGCTCCGTCACGGGTTTCGTAAGTTTTAATCGTCACTTCATTATTTGGAAAGGCTTTTTTCAAATTATTGATATGATTTGAACCTAACACTCCAGCAATGGTTTTACCTTTAAAATCAGATAACGTATTAATATCGTTATTTTCTTGATGGGTAACGATCTGGCTACCGTAAAAACTATATGGCTGAGAAAAATCATACTTAGCTTGGCGAGCAGGTGTGATTGCAACGGCATTGGCAATGGTATCTAAACGTCCAGAATCAAACTGTCCCATTAATCCTCCAAATTCAGCAACTACCCATTCGACTTGATAACCCAGTTCATTGGCAATGGCTTCTGTCAGTTCAACATCAAATCCGATTAATTTATCTTGTTGTTTATAACCATTTGGATAACTTTGACCGGTTGAACCGACTCTTATGATCGGCTGCTTTGTGGTCGAATCTTGGCTATTTGTATCGCATCCGCATAATAATGTTAAACTGGCGAGTAGTATCGCAGAGAAAATAGTTCTGATTGTTTTCATTGTTTGTGATTCCTTTTTTTCCATTCAGTGTAGTTTTTATGATTAAAAATTTTTTCAAAATAGAGTGTGGTATGATCAGGGGTTAAATCGGCTTGCCCAATAGGTTTATAACCTTTGTTGATGTAAAGTGTGGCTAACCATGGATGATTTGCGGCTGTTCCTAATGTCGCCGCAGGAAGTCTTAATTGTTTAATTAAGATTTGTTGTTCAACAAAATCCCATAACGCATGACCGTAGCCTTGACCTTTATATTGTGGGTCAGTGGCAAACCAACCTAAATGCGGTAATCCATAAGGCCCGGGATTATTGCCCCATGGAAAACGAATCGTTAATGTTGAAATTAATTTACCCTGTTTTTCATAGAGATAAACAGCATTTGATTCAATATGATCGGCAATTTGTGTTTGATTAACTGTCGCAGCAGCAAAATGGATACCAAGTTGTAGGGTTGCTTGATAAGCATTATGCAATAGCGTTTGATAAGCTGGGATATCATTTTGCGTCATTAGGCGGAACGTCATACTAAGACTCCACTTTGATCAGCATACCGGATTACTTGTTCCACTTTTTCAGGCGCTAAACCAACATAATTAACGGGTTCTAACCAACTATCGAGTTCATCTTCGGTAAACTCTTTATTCAAGATAGGATCAGCTAATAACACTGCTTTAAAGGTTTTATTTTGCTCAAAAGCTTGCATGGCGCTTTGATAAACCAAACGATGAGCGGTCTGTTTGCCTAATCGCTTGCCTATTTCAAACATCACTTTTTCAGACAGCAGTAAACCATTTTGTAAGGTTAAGTTAGTTAACATGCGTTCAGCATTGACTTTTACCCCTTGTAGTACAGCTAATGCCGTTTGAAGTTGTGAAGAAAGGTAGAGATTAATTTCAGGAAGCGCTATCCATTCCGCTCGCCAACTCATGGCGTCTCGCTCATGTTCAACTTTCATGGATTCATGAATTAAAGCGACACTTTTTAATAATGGTGCGGTTAAGCTAGCTAAGCCTTCTAATGCGGCTGGATTTCGCTTATGAGGCATAGTGGTTGAACCGATTTTTCCGTCAGAAAAGGGCTCTTCAACTTCGTTAATTTCAGTGCGCATTAAGTTATAAAACTCATTACCCATTTTACCCAGCGTCCCACTGATTAATCCAATGACGGATGCATATTCGGAAAACCGATCACGTGCAGCTTGCCAACCAATGTTGGGTGTATTGAGGTCTAATAAAGTTAATGTTCTGGCTTCAACTTGTACCCCTAATTCGCCCATGGCGGCATAAGTACAAATTGCACCACTGATATTACCCACTAAAACCCGCTGTTTAATTTCACTTAACCGCTGTAAATGGCGAACAAACTCATCCAACCAAACGGCAAGTTTGAACCCAAAAGTAGTAGGAAGTGCCTGCATACCATGAGTGCGTCCAACCATAGGTAAATATTGATACTGTTTGGCTAACTTTTTTAATTCACATGCCACCAGTTTGGTGTCACGTTCAATAATGGCAAATGATTGCTTAAGTTGTAAAACGGTTGCCGTATCGACAATATCTTGCGTGGTTGCACCATAATGAATAAATTGACCGGCATCGCCAACTTGATCTTGTAGCGCATTGATCGTTGACATTAAAGAGTGCTTGGCTTTTGCAGCTTGTTTGGCAATTTGTTCAATGGACAGTTTCGAAGCATCGGCTTTAGCAACGATTGCATCAGCGGCATCGCAAGGAATGACACCTAGTTCACCTTGTGCTTTTGCTAGTGCGACTTCTACAGCAACTTGCTTTTCTAAGCGATTTTGTTCTGACCATATCGCTCGCATTTCACTGGTACTAAAATTATTACCTAAAATCAAATAATCAATAACATGTGACGCCACCGAAATATCCTCAAAGATTAATTAATGTTTTATTATTCAATTATTAAAGATTATTCAAACAGCGTCTAATATCCTCTTGGACTATGGATATAACTAAAAAGAATTAAGGTTGTTGGGTTTTGATCACGGGTGATAGAGGAAGTTAATTGTTGAATGTTTATTTTGTTTTGATGAATAGACTCAACTAGGGGAATTTTTTCAAAATTTCTTATTTTTTATTCGTATTATGCACGATACTTGATCTCTTTAATGTTATCATCGTGGGGACAACGTGAGCCTGCTTAATAAAAAGGAATAAATAGTGATGAATAACAAATTATTTAAATTAGTCTGCTTAGGCTCTTTTTTAACCTCTTTTGCCTATGGCGTGATGTTAACGCTGCCGTTATTTTTAACCGACACTTTAAAGCTTTCGTTGGTGATGTCGAGTGAAATTATTTCAATGGGGATCATTGGGGTGGTGGCGTCGATTTTGTCGATTCCTTATGTGTTGAAATCTGTTTCTACTAATGTTATTGCTGCAATGGGGGCGTTAATTTATGCCTTTGCTATCGCATTGATTTTGTATACAGGTGGTGTTTTTCTTTATATTGCAGGTTTGTTGCTTGGTGCAGGGTGGGGGATTATTTATACGTTGGGGCCGATTATGGTGTCGTCAACCAGTAATACTGCCGAATTAAGTCGTCATTTTATGTTTATTTCGGCATTTAATATGTTAGGTGCCGGATTATCGCCAGTGATAGTCAAAACACTGCTCGATTATAATATTGCTATTGAATATATGTTTATGTTTGCTGTGTTGTTGAGTTTGTTAGCCGGTGGGATATTTTTTAATGTAACCTTATCCAATGAGCAAAATAGCAGTAAATTATCGATTTTGCCAGTAATGAAAACCATTGTTACTTCAAATGCGGTCATTCCGTTGATAATGGTTTTTTTAGGCGCCTGTATTTACATTTCAATGATGAACTTTCAATTTGTGTTTGCGAAAGAGAAGAATTTAAACTTTTCGATATTTTATATTTCTTATACTTTTTCATTATTATTTGCCCGATTCTATCTGGCTAAATTTATTTTAAAACTGTCACAGCAGTTAGCCATGATCGGCTTGTTATTCATTATGTTGATCGCTTTGTGTCTGTTTTTGGTTACGACAAATAATATTTTTTATATTGTACCGTCATCATTATTAGGCATAAGTTATGGTTTGGTTTATCCGTTAATTCAAACTCAAATGGTTAAAGATATCGATGCTGAAAAGCGGAGTATTTATTTAACTATTTTTAGTTTAAGCTACTTTATTGGCGTGTTTGGCTATCCGTATCTGTTTAGTTTAGGATTAGATTCAAGCGGTGTTTTAGGCTCGTTTTTAGTGCTGATTTCACTGTGTGTGTTAGATATTGTATTTGCCTGTTTATTATTTAAAAAATTTACCAGATAAGTCGTGATATCCTTAATATGCAGAGGGATTGATTATCAATCCCTCATGCTGTCTTTATCAAACTAACACAACAGTTAATCAACAATAATGCCTAAAAATTGACATCACAAAATAGGTTTATAACACTTCAACTATCGATTCACACAGGCGTGACATATTATCAAGGGTCATGCCAGCGACATTGATTCTTCCCGAGTTCACAATGTAAATACCGTAGTCGTTACGCAGTTTCAGTACTTGTTGTTCTGTTAATCCACTGAAAGAAAACATGCCGTTTTGTTTAGCGATGAAGCTAAAATCTTGATTTGCACCTTTATCTTGTAATGTTTTGACAAATAATTGGCGCATACGATGAATACGTTGACGCATACTTGTCAATTCATCGATCCACTCTTCTTTTAATTCCTTGTTATTTAAAATATAAGATACAATTTTGGCGCCGTGAGCGGGTGGATTAGAATAATTGGCACGAATAATGGTTTTAACTTGGCTAAAAGCCCGATCCGCAATCTCCGTATCCGCAGCGATTAAGGTAAAAGCACCAACTCGTTCATTATATAGCCCAAAGTTTTTAGAGTATGAGCTAGCAATTAATAATTCTGGGTGATGATCGGTGAATAGTCGTAATCCATACACATCTTCTTCTATACCTTGTCCAAATCCTTGATAAGCTAAATCAAACAACGGTAACCAACCATTTTTTAAGGCTAAATCTGAAATGGCTTGCCATTGTTCAGGAGTTGGATCGATACCGGTTGGATTGTGACAGCAACCGTGAAAAAGTACCGCCTCACCTGCTGCAATTTTACTTAAATCTTGCATCAATCCATCAAAGTCTAAGCTATGGGTTTGTGCATCATAATAACGGTATTCTCGCACTTCAAGACCAGCAGTTTGGAAGACACTTCGATGATTTGGCCATGAAGGATTACTGACCCAAATACGTTTTACTTTGGTTCGGCGAGCTAAAAAATCGGCCATGATTCGTAAAGCGCCTGTGCCTCCAGGAGCTTGTGCCGTTCTGGCTCGTTCATTTTCGTTACCAAATAATAAGATTTGTGTGGCGATATTAAATTCTTTGATTCCGTCAATGGATAAGTAACTTTTTGTGGTTTCGTTATTTAATAAAAATTGTTCGGCTTTTTTGACGCTTTCTAAAATAGGTGTTTGGGTGGTTTCATCTTTATAGACACCGACACTTAAATTAATCTTACTGGTGCGTTCATCTTTATTATAAAGATCGGCTAATCCAAGTATCGGGTCGGCCGGTGCTGCTGTTAAACTTTCAAACATAATTCACCTATTTCGTCTAATCACTTTCATCGCATTATATACATAATATTTTATAATACACAATTTCGATACAGACAATTTGTGAATAAATGTTTAGACGATAATCTTGTTAATTGTTATGAATTATTTTTTTACATTAAATTGAAAGATTATTAAAAAATGATGTTAAATTTTCAGCTAATATTGTCAGTTCTCCACTAATGAGATCTTCTTTAACCACTTCGCCAGTTAAATTATTTATGGCGATAATTTCGGTACTTTCATCGGTAGAGGCAATAAAAATAGTTGGTATTCGTTTTAATCTTTTTTGTTGCGACAAATGGGCAATTAAGTTTTGCTCTAAATTTGAGAAATCGTCATCATTCCATGCTTGTAGTAATACTAAATGAGTATCAGCAAAGTTTGCGCTTATATTTCCGGCATATTGTGTGCCATAAAAAACATGAGCACTTTGACACAGATTGATGTTAACGACTTGTTCTACAATAGTTAGATCTCTTGCCGGCTCTAATAAAAAAGGTTGCCAATATACTGCAAGTTGCGCTGTTTTTAGTATACAAGGTGAAGGAATGGCATGTAATTCTTCACTTTTAGGGGCATAATCAAATTGAGTCATCCAACGAGAAGTAAAATCAAGTAAGGCTGTTTTTTCGGGTGATTTCATAAATAAGTTAAGTCTCTTTTTTGAATTTATTTTATATTTCGTCCATTATTATACAAATTAACTTACTTTAGGTACTACTAAGTAAGTGCCCATTTTTTGTTTTCTAAAAATGAGAAAAAAATGTAAAGCAATTTTGGCTTTTTAGTGTGGTTAATATAAATTTTTAATATATCTAATATGATTTTATTGAAATGATAAATATTATTTGTAAATAACTCAAAATATTAATCTAACTATCGATGAAATATGAAGTTTAATTTTCTTGCTATCCTTTGCCGAAACGTGAATAATAAGGGGGGATATTTTTATCCTTGTAATGCAGCAATGGCGTTAGACATTACAGTTTGTCAAAACAAAATAGCGTAAGTAGAATCAAGATAATTAGATAATATGTTTATTTTAAACAATCATATAAAGATTTAGTTTATTTGCTAGAACCAATAAAATGAAGGTTTGCAAATTAACCATTGAAATAATATCAATAAATTATATATTTAGGAATAATTCGGCGTGTCATTTGTACTTTTGAATTTAGCGGTTATCCCCCTAAAATATTATTTTAATGTAGTCAATGTGAAATCGGTGTCACATAAAATAATAACAAAAATAACACAAATAAAATAATGCACACTGTATAGAAATATCGAATTAAGTACTTTTTTTATCATTGTTAAAATAAGCATTTATCAATAATACGATTCTACCTACAATTAATTAAGATTAATGAAGAGTGTAGAATAATGAAAAGAATGCTAATCAATGCAACCCAGCAAGAAGAGCTGCGAGTTGCGCTTGTTGATGGCCAACGCTTATATGATTTAGATATCGAAAGTCTTGGGCATGAGCAGAAAAAGGCCAATATCTATAAAGGTAAAATTACTAAAATCAATCCAAGTTTAGAGGCGGCTTTTGTTTCATATGGTGGAGAGCGAGATGGTTTTTTACCATTAAAAGAGATTGCCGATAGTTATTTTCCATCCAATATGACCGGTCGTCGCACCATTAAACATCTTGAAGAAGGTCAAGAAGTTCTTATTCAAATTGAAAAAGAGATTCGAGGCAAAAAAGGTGCTGCGTTAACGACTTATATTAGTCTTGCCGGTAGTTATTTAGTTTTAATGCCCAATGATCCACGTGCTGGTGGTGTGTCTCGCCGAATTGAAGGTGAAGATCGTGCAGATTTAAAACGTATTATTGACGCTATTGAAAAGCCTAAAGGCATGGGCGTAATTGCCAGAACGGCGGGTGTTGGTAAAAGCCAAGAAGAGTTACAACAAGATTTAGATGCGTTAGTCAATTATTGGGCAGCGATTCAAAATGAAGCTAAGAATCATCCAGCACCAAGTTTAATCCACAAGGAAAGTGATATTATTACCCGAGCATTTCGTGATTATTTACGTGATGATGTGGGTGATATATTAATCGATAATCCGAAAGTCCTTGAGATCGCTAAAAAACGATTAGTTGATTTGGGGCGTGTTGAATACGTTAATCGACTAAAACTTTATGAGGGGGATGTACCTCTATTCAACCATTTTCAAATTGAAGGTCAAATTGAATCTGCGTTTCAACGTGAAGTGCGTTTACCTTCCGGCGGTTCTATTGTAATTGATGCGACCGAAGCATTAACAGCAATCGATATTAACTCCGCTAAATCGATACGGGGTAGTGACATTGAAGAAACGGCCTTTAACACTAATCTTGAGGCAGCTGAAGAAATTGCTCGTCAACTACGTTTACGTGACTTAGGTGGTCTAATTGTTATCGATTTTATCGATATGACACCAATTCGTAACCAACGTGAAGTTGAAAATCGCTTAAAAGAGGCGATGAAAACAGACCGAGCACGTATTCAAACAACACGAATTTCTCGATTTGGTCTGCTTGAAATGTCACGCCAACGATTAAGTCCGTCTTTGCGTGAAGCGACTCATCACATTTGTCCACGTTGTCAAGGAACGGGAACGATTCGTGATAATAATTCATTATCGCTTTCTATTCTTCGATTAATTCAAGAAGAAGCGATGAAAGATAACACAGTCCAAATTGATGTTATCGTGCCAGTGCCAATTGCCAGCTATTTATTAAATGAAAAACGTCGCGCGATTAATAATATTGAAAGGATGCACCCTGATGTAAAAATTGTCATTGTGGGTGATGAAGAGATGGAAACGCCACTTTATAAAGTGATTCGTAAACGTGTTGGCGAAGAGACTGATGTACTGAGTTATAACTTACCGAAATTAATCCGAGAACTGGAAGAAGAGGAAGAAGACGCAGCGGCTGAAATCATCGTTGAACAAGCGGTATTATCAGGGCCAAAAGTCGAAGCGAACACGACATCGAAAGAAAAGAGCGAGCCTAAAGTTGAAAAATCTGGGGGCTTGTTCAGTGGATTATTTAGTAAGTTACGCAAATTATTTGTTGCTGAAAAAAGTGAACCTGAACCAGAAGTTAAACCAAAACCGACTAAAAGACGTGAAAATAATCGATCGAATAGTCGCCGTCAGCGTAATAGTCGCAATAGCAATGGTGCAAATGCTAATAGCAGCGCAGCAACAGAAGACGTGAAAGAGACAACTCGTAGTAACAGTCGTCGTACTAAGCAAAATAATAGTCATTCGGCGAATGCGGTAAACGCGACTAAAGCTGAAAAAACAGCGAATAGTAATGAAGTGGTCACACCGAAACAAAAAGAAGTGAAACCAAGACGTCAACAACGTTCATTGACAAAAAGCGTACGTGTGAAAAATAGTGAAGCACCGATTCAAGTCAATGAAGAGCGTGTTGTTATTCCATCGTTATTATTACCGGTGATAGTGCCTGAACAGGCTGAGACAACACCTGTTTTAGAGTCACAACCAAAACGTCAACGACGCACTTCCAGACATCTACGTATGAATGGACAACGTAATAAACGACGGGTACGAAGTGGCGATCTTAAAAAATCACCTATGCCGTTACAATTTGCTGCTGCATCTCTTGAATTGGCATTAGGTCGGGTTGCGATTGATTATAGTCAAATCACACAAGATGAACCAAGTAATGTGGTTCCTGTTATTCCTTCACTTTTATTACCTGTTATCGTTAAAAATGAAGTGACAGAAGCCCGTTCTGAACCGACAATTGACACAGCTGATTTGAATGATGGATCCATCAATTCTGCATCAACTCAAGATTATGATGCTGCAAAAGACAGTGAACAAGAAAGTCATGATAGCGATGTGAATACTGATGTGTCTCAAGCTACGGGTCACGCTTCGTCAGTAATGACTAAAGCCCCTGCACCAGAGTATGTAGATTCTGAAATTGGTTTCAAACTACGGGAAGAATCAGACTATCACTTTGAAGGGAAAGGAGAAGCGGGCGGTTTAAGCTCTCAAAACCATGCCTTTGCTAAAGCAAGTAAACCTTCCTATCCTTCAGAATAATAGTTTCAAAACTGATATTTATAAACAGAGTGGTCATCAGACCACTTCTGTTCCTACTTAGACAAATAAAAGCGATAAGATAAACATGATTATTTATATTTTGAAAAAAATAGTCACTTTTGTATTAATTATCTGCATTTTGGCTCAGATCAGCTTTTGCCTTGTCTATTTTTCGCCCCATTCTATGTTTAATCATCTTCATATTGTTGATGCTTACAGTTCTTTCTTTAGGCAATTATTGCAAGGACAATTTACATTAACTTCAGGGGAAAAGGTCTCGTTTCTTTATACTTTATCCGCGACGATTGAACTGTGTATTCTAGCCTTAGCGGTAGCACTAATTGTTGGTTTACCGTTGGGTATCTTTTTAGGTTTGAGTAATATTAATTGGCTAAATAGCACGATTCGGTTAGGGTGCTTATTACTATATTCATGTCCTATTGTGATGCTAATTGTGATTGTTATGTTTTGGGTCTCTCCAAATTGGTCTGTATCAATACATTTTGATACCTCTTCCTCCGCTATTGGTACATCGTTATTAGAGATTTTACTGTCTGACAAACAGAATAAAATAGATTTATTGATTGAGCAGTTTCAATATTTGAAACTGCCGATAATCATTCTTGCGATACAGCCTAGCATTATAACTATTCAGCTTATTAGCCAAAATGTCAAAAATACCTCACGCCAGAACTACATAAAAATGGCTGCAATTCGAGAAAGGTCACCTTTAAAAATTTTGCGACGACATTTATTGCCCAATACCATTCCAGCAACTATTCCTCAATTGACTTATAATACGACTACATTGTTGTTTTCAACAATGATTGTCGGAATATTATTTAACCGTGTTGGCTTAGGGCAATGGGTCATGGGTGCTTATCATCATCATAATTATTTTATTATCTCAATTGCTATTTTTGCTTGTGGAACGGTGATAAGCTTTTTAACACTATTGGGCGAAATTACCGCTGTGGCTATTTATCCATTACGTCATAAGGAACATCATGTCTAAGGTAACAAGGTTATTAAATAGTGTGGCATTATGTTTTAATAAGCTACATAGTAATCTTTATTCAATTGTTGGCTTTTATGGCATTATGGCAATTGTCTTTGTTGCTGTTTCAACAAAGTGGTTTTTTCATGCTCATTTAGATCCTATTTATGCAAGTTCCTTACCGCCAGCATGGTTTATGAATGGCGATATTAATCACATTTTAGGCACCAATGCTAAAGGACAAGATATCTTTGATTACTTATTAATTGGTTATCGCTCAACCTTATCGATGACACTAAAAGCGGTATTTTATGTTGTTGTGATTGCAGGATTAATTAATTATTTAATGTTCTTTATTCCATTTCTACGATCTTTTATTTTATTGATTTTCCGATTTTTTATGGTCGTACCGCCACTATTGGGGGTTATCGTTGTCAGTATGTTATTTGAAGATGACATAACCAATATGTTGTTAATCATTGGGTTATCTTATTCACCACGATTTATATACAATATCCATCAACGAGTGATTAAGGAGTGGAATAAAACTTATATCACGGCTTATCGGCTTGATGGTTTATCCAAAATAACGATTTTAAATCACTATATTTTGCCTAATATTCTGCCGGTCTATTTAACTGAAATTGTATCGTTATTTAGTTCAATTATCTTAGCCATTACCAGCATCACCTTTTTAGGATTTGCTAACGATACCTCCAGACCCGATTTAGGGATGATGATGTTTAAAATGAAAGACATTATTGGTACCAATTACTTGGCCTTTTTATCCCCCGGAATTGCGGTTTCAGCTACCATTATCTTTGTTTATTTATTAAACTTTGGATTAAATGGTCGACGAGCAGGGCATTAATCATGGCATTGTTAGATATTCGTAATTTAACGATTGAGTTTATTACTCCTGACGGTCTGTTACGTGCTATCGACCGGGTTAACCTTAGATTATCAGAAGGTGAAATTCGAGGATTAGTAGGCGAATCCGGTTCTGGTAAAAGCTTAATTGCCAAAGCGATTTTAGGGATCACCAATCACAATTGGAAAATTTCGGCAGATCGCTTTCATTTTAATAATATTGATTTATTAAAACTTACGCCTAAACAACGCCGTAAAGTTATTAGTGCGAATATTTCCATGATATTCCAAGAACCACAATCATGTTTAGATCCATCAATGAAAATTGGGCAACAACTGATCGAGGCAATACCTAGACGCACCTTTAAAGGTCATTGGTGGCAACGGCTATTTTGGCGTAAAAATCGTGCGATTGAACTATTGCATCGGGTTGGAATCAAAGAGCATAAAGAAATATTAAAGTCTTATCCGTTTGAACTGACAGAAGGTGAATGTCAAAAAGTCATGATAGCCATTGCATTGGCCAATCAACCTAAATTACTCATTGCCGATGAGCCGACTAATGCTATGGAAGCCACGACAGAAGCCCAAATTTTTAGGCTACTGGCTAGCATGAATCAAAATATGGGCACCACGATTTTACTTATTAGCCATGATTTGCAAATGATTACAAGGTGGACAGATCGAATTAATGTATTGTATTGTGGACAGACGGTTGAAGTGGCGGATAGCGAAGATTTAATAAAATCGCCTTATCACCCTTATACACAGGCGCTCATTTACGCCATTCCAGATTTTGGTAAGGCAATGCCACATAAAAGCCCGTTAAATACTTTACCGGGTGTTATTCCGTCACTTGAACATTTACCTATTGGCTGTCGATTGGGCCCACGTTGTCCTTATGCACAAAAAAAATGTATTCAAGCACCCGAATTAATCCAAATTAAAGATCACTTTGTTGCTTGTCATTTTCCTTTAAATACTGATGAGTAAAATTATCAATACCAGGACTAAACCATGAACCCAATTTTAAAAGTGCGTAATTTGTCAAAGCAATTTAAAATTCCTAAAGGATTTTTGGGGCATCTATACATTGATGCTGTTAAACCAATATCTTTTTCGATCAATGAAGGAAAAACTCTAGCTATTATTGGGCAAAATGGATCGGGCAAATCAACATTAGCTAAAATGTTAGTTGGAATGGTCAAACCGGATAGTGGTGATATTTGGATTGATGGCACAAAAGTCGAATACGGCGATTATAGTTACCGTTGTCAACTTATTCGCATGATTTTTCAACATGTTGAAAGCTCTTTTGATCCAAGACTTCGCATTGGTCAATTGCTTGAAATTCCACTCAAACACAATACACATTACGATGCGTTTGAACGTGAAAAAATGATAAGCGACGTATTAAAGCAAGTTGGGTTACTGCCTGAACATGCTTCTTATTATCCAGCGGTGATGGCATCGGGGCAAAAACAACGGGTCGCCCTAGCGAGAGCATTAATTCTAAAACCTAAAGTTATTATTTTAGACGAAGCGTTAGCCGCATTAGATATCTCGATGCGTTCACAGATTGTTAATTTGATGTTGTCATTACAAGCCGAGCATAACATCTCTTATATCTATGTGACTCAAGATATAGGGATGATGAAGCATATCAGTGATCAAATCTTAGTGATGCACAAAGGCGAACTTGTTGAATACGGGAATACCGCCGAAGTGTTAGCCTCGCCACTTAGTGATATCACGCAAAAACTCGTTAATAGCTATTTTGGCGAAGCGTTAACCGCTGACTCATGGCGCACCGATACACGGGCTTTTTAACTCTTCCCTTACTGTTGTCAATTATCCAATCTAAAAAAGACCAATGCGAATTTAACGTTATTCGTATATAGTAGTATCATGATTTTCTTTGAGATATTGGATTTAGCTAATCAAAATAAAAACCTCGACAAATAATCTAAAACATCTTATATTTAGCTATACAGATTTCTAGACGTCTATTTTAAGTTTTAAAAGATTGTTGATTATTAGGAGTTTTTGCTATGCCTATTTGTATTCCTGATTCATTACCAGCCGTTGATGTACTTCGTAAAGAAAATATTTTTATCATGACATCTTCTCGTGCAAATACACAAGAAATTCGTCCGCTAAAACTGCTCTTTCTTAATCTTATGCCTAAAAAAATAGAGACAGAAAACCAATTTTTACGACTACTTTCTAACTCCTCATTACAAGTCGATATTCAACTATTACGTATTGATCAGCGTGAATCGAAAAATACACCAGTCGAGCATTTAAATAGTTTCTATTGTGATTTTGACGATATACGTGAACAAAATTTTGATGGGCTTATTATCACTGGCGCACCGTTAGGAAAAGTGGCCTTTACGGATGTAGTCTATTGGTCAAAATTAGTTGAAATTATCACATGGGCAAAAGAACATGTCACTTCAACCATGTTTGTGTGTTGGGCAGTACAAGCCGCATTGAATGTATTATATGATTTACCAAAATTTACACGATCACATAAATTATCTGGGGTTTATCAGCATCAGATTTTGCAACCTAATGCCATTTTAACCCGAGGATTCGATGACTCTTTTTTAGCACCGCATTCACGGTATGCAGATTTTCCGATAGAAAAAATAAAAAATTATACTGATCTCTTAATACTGGCAGATTCAGATATCACTGGGCCTTATTTAATGGCAACAGCAGATAAACGGATGGCATTTGTTACTGGGCATCCTGAATATGACTCTTTTACTTTAGCCAATGAATATTTTCGTGATCTTAAAGCTGGCATTCAGCCTACTATCCCAGAAAATTATTTTCCTCATAATAATCCAGACTTAACCCCTAAAGCCACATGGCGTAGTCACGCTTATCTATTGTTCAGCAATTGGCTTAACTATTATGTCTATCAATTAACACCATTTGATTTAACGACACGCAATTTAACAATTGATGATTAAACCGAACATAAAGAAATTATACCTAGATTAAAAGAGCCAGAAATAAATTCATTACTCTGACTTTTATCGGTTATTGCTTATGCAATACCATTTGATTAATGATTTATAATTAAAATTTGTTTGTTGAGATTAAAAAAATAACAGGTAATTATTTCTAATAAATTGCGTATTTGTTTCCAAAAAAAGAAAA
>NZ_JBIDFL010000014.1:0-63305 GCF_046635785.1 Gilliamella sp. CG16 | reverse complement strand
TTACTGTCTCAAGGGCTGCGTATACTACGCTACACCTTTTTATTCGTCAAGATCTTTTTTCAATTTTTTTGATCCTGTTCACTAACCTCTTGTTCCGCCTGCTTTCGCTGACGCCGTGTCAGTGGATGCGCATTATAGGCACTTCATTTTTTTTTACAAGCAAAAAAAGCAGATCTTTGCTCTGTTCGAGTAAGGTTTAAACACGCTAAATATTAATGTATTGATATTTATTAAGTTTATATTTAGTTAATTTGTCAGTTAATTTTTCAACATATTGGTTATAGTTGGTACTCATTACAATATTTTCCTTAGCACTCTTGTTTTCTGCATTTAAATCAAATTGTTCGTTAAGTAAATTATAGACACGAGTAGCAATAGCATTTCCTGAATCAATAAATGTCGCATTAGGAAAAATTACTTGTAACTCTTCTTTGATAAATGGATAGTGAGTACAACCTAATACAATAGTATCTGGTATAACAGGTTCAGAAAGCCACGGCGCAAGTAAAGTTTGTAATTGATTTATATCGACAGTAACACCTTGCAATTTATTTTCTGCAATAAATGCAAGCTCAGATAAGCCAAGTAGTTTAACTGTACAGTCCGTTGCAAATTCTTTAATGAGATTTGTTGTATAAGCGCGTTCAATGGTTGCCTTTGTTGCCAGCAGTCCGATACATTTGTTTTGGGTAATTTGGCAAGCTGGTTTAATAGCAGGAACAACACCTACAATAGGAAAAGAAAATTGGGATCTTAAACTCGGTAAACAGATAGTACTTGCTGTATTACATGCAATAACAGCTATGTCAATTAAATAATGTTTCGAAATATGTCCAATAATTGACGTGACCCTATCAATAAGAAATTCGGATGACTTATCGCCGTAAGGAAACATTTCATTATCAAATGCATAAATGTAATGTAGATTAGGCATCTTCTTGTAAATGGCGTCATATACCGATAATCCACCAATACCGGAATCAAAGACTAGCACTGTAGGAGTTGTATTTTTTATTTTCATATTTCTGTAGATGTTTAGCTAATTGATAGGTAAAAACGCAAACTATCGTAAATTGATTAAAAATTAATGCAAGTTATTTTATTACCTGTCATTGAAGAAAAGACACTATTAGAAAAATTTTTTAACTAGACGTCTAGATGGTAAAACTGCTAAAATGAGCGCTATTTTGAATTTATATGTTATTCGTACGAATAAATTTAAGAAGGTATTGAATGTCAGAATTTCTATTCACTTCTGAATCAGTTTCAGAAGGTCATCCAGATAAAATTGCCGATCAAATCTCAGATGCGGTACTTGATGCTATTTTAGAGCAAGATCCTAAAGCTCGTGTTGCATGTGAAACCTATGTAAAAACAGGTATGGCACTTGTTGGTGGCGAGATTACAACCTCAGCATGGGTAGATATAGAAGAGTTAACCCGAAAAACAATTAGTGATATTGGATATACCAGTTCAGAAATGGGATTTGATGCTAATTCTTGTGCTGTTTTAAATGCAATTGGAAAACAATCACCCGATATTAACCAAGGTGTAGATCGTGAAGATCCTTTACAGCAAGGAGCAGGTGATCAGGGGATAATGTTTGGCTACGCAACCAATGAAATGCCAAACTTTATGCCAGCAGCAATCAGTTATGCTCATGAGCTTATGCATCGCCAAGCTGAAGTTAGAAAGAAAGGAATACTTCCATGGTTAAGACCTGATGCCAAAAGCCAAGTAACATTAATTTATGAAAATGGCATAATTAAAGGTGTTGATACGATTGTTTTATCCACTCAACATGCAGAAGATATTGAACAAAATGCATTACATGAAGCGGTAATGGAGGAGATCATCAAACCAACCTTACCAGCTGAGTGGTTAACTTCCCGAACTAAATATTTCATCAATCCAACTGGGCGTTTTGTTATTGGCGGACCTATGGGGGATTGTGGGTTAACCGGACGTAAAATAATTGTGGATACTTATGGTGGAGCAGCTCGTCATGGTGGTGGGGCTTTTTCTGGTAAAGATCCATCAAAAGTTGACCGTTCGGCTGCTTATGCTGCTCGTTATGTTGCAAAAAATATTGTTGCTGCTGGATTAGCTGATAGATGTGAATTACAACTATCTTATGCAATTGGTATTGCTAATCCGACTTCAATTTATGTTAATACATTTGGCACGGAAAAAATTGCGCATGATAAAATTGTTGCATTAATTAAGGAATTTTTTGATTTAAGACCTTATGGACTGATTAAAATGCTAAATTTAATTCAACCAATTTATCAAAAAACAGCAAGTTATGGTCACTTTGGACGAGATATTTTTCCTTGGGAACAAACAGATAAAGCGGCTCAATTACGAGATGCAGCAGGACTTTAAACGTATCCCCATAAATTTGCACAACCAAGTTATAGCTTGCCTAAGAAAAAACTTAGCGCAAGCTAATCAATTGCTAAATATGCAATTTACCGAACCTAAAATAATTTATAAACCTAAAGGAAGTGTGGCAGGAAGTGCTTTTCTAATGCGTTGGGAAATCCAATTGAATTCAACAATGCTTGCCGACAATGGACAAGTATTTATTGAAGAAGTTGTGCCCCATGAGTTAGCGCACCTAATTGTTTTTAAAAAATTTGGCAACGTAAAGCCTCATGGCAAAGAATGGCAATATGTTATGTCAAATATCCTAGGTAAAATGCCTAAAACAACTCATAATTTCGATGTTAAACGAGACTTTTTTTTATACTATTGTGAGTGTCAGGAGCATCAATTAACAAAGATTAGACACAATAAAGTTCAGCACAATAATATAAATTATTTATGTCGCAAATGTGGTACACAACTTAAACAAAAAATGTTGTCCTAAATGTGAGATGACGAGCACACGTTACCTATAATCTCTTGCCATATACACTTTAAGGCTACAAAGTTGAAAAAATCCCTTTCTGACTTATAATACTCATTCTCCTTATATTTAGGTTACACCGATATCGCAAAATATAGTTTATATGGCTATCAATTTCTGATGATAACATCAGTATTCAACTTTAATTGAAAATTAATGAAAATGACTTGCCTACTTTATTAAGCTTTATCTATTTCACATGCAAAATAATAAACAAATGAGGCTAAATTTTTAATGTTAAGTTATCGTCATAGCTACCATGCAGGTAATCATGCAGATGTTTTAAAACATATTGTATTAACACTATGTATTGAATCGTTAAAGGAAAAAGAAAAACCTTTTTTATATCTGGATACTCACAGTGGTGCGGGGCGATATTTATTAAAAAGTGAACATGCTGAGAAAACGGGAGAATATTTATCTGGGATTAATTTATTATGGCAACAACCGGATCTTCCAAAACAACTTGATACTTATCTATCAATTCTTAAGCGCTACAATCCATTTGATACTTTAAAGTATTATCCTGGTTCACCGCTCATTGCTAAACAGCTACTTCGGGAACAAGATAAACTTAATCTTACCGAATTACATCCAACCGACTATCCTTTGTTAAGGCAGGAATTTAATAAGGATAAACGCGCAAGAGTATTACGTGAAGATGGCTTTGCACAATTAAAATCAAAATTACCTCCCGAATCACGCCGAGGACTGATATTAATTGATCCTTCATATGAGATCAAAGATGATTATCAAAAGATTCCAACGGCGATAAATGAAGCGTATAAACGTTTTGCGACTGGTGTTTATCTTATCTGGTATCCTGTCGTATCACGAACACAGACCCAAAGGATGATTGATGGAATTGTAAATTTAGGAATTAAGCGAATTTCACAGTTTGAGCTTGCTCTAAAACCTGACAATAATCAGAAAGGAATGACAGCATCCGGTATGATTGTAATTAATCCGCCTTGGAAGCTACATGAGCAAATGCAATCGATTATGCCATGGTTAAAAGAGAAGCTGGATACAGAAAAAACAGGCAACTTCACCATTAAAGAGCTAGTATCGGAATAAAAAAGAATGAAATGCGAGTATTTCACTCGCACTATTATCATTCAAATTGTCAATGAGTTAGAAAGAATTTAGGGAAAAAAGTGGCAAGAAAATAAGTAAATCCATAAAATTACCGTTAATAATAACGATAAAAACACGGCTGCAGATCCATAATCCTTAGCACGACCCGATAACTCGTGTCTTTCACTACCGATTCTATCTACCACACATTCAATGGCACTGTTGATAAGCTCAACAATCATCACAACACCAATAGAACCTAATAATAAAATACGTTCATATATCGTGAAATCAATTAGCATGACCACAATATAAGCCACAATCAACAACAATAATTCTTGACGAAATGCGGTTTCATATTTGATCGCTGATTTAAACCCTTTAAAAGAGTACTTTGTTGCATTAATTATACGTTTTAAACCCGTCTTTTTTTCCATAATAATAGTATTCCAATAAGGCTATCTTGCATAACCATAGTTCATAAGGCGTTGAAATCTTCTTTCAAGCAGTACGGATAAATCCATTTCTTCAAGTTCATTAAGATCATTAATTAACTGTTTTTTCAAAGAATCGGATACCGCAAAATAATCACGATGAGCACCACCTAGTGGTTCAGGAATTATTGAATCAATTAGATCTAATTTAAGTAATTTATCAGCTGTCATATTCATTGCTTCAGCAGCAACAGGAGCTTTATCAGCACTTTTCCACAAAATAGATGCACACCCTTCAGGAGAAATAACCGAATAAGTACTGTACTGCAACATGTTCACTTTATCAGCAACACCAATCGCGAGTGCTCCACCAGAACCGCCTTCACCAATAACAGTACAAATAGTTGGAACGTTAAGACGAGACATTTCGCGTAAATTTCTAGCTATTGCTTCAGCTTGTCCTCGCTCTTCGGCACCAATACCAGGATATGCTCCCGGCGTATCAATAAAAGTAATAATAGGTAATTTAAAACGTTCAGCTAATTGCATTAAACGTAATGCTTTTCGATAACCTTCAGGTGCAGGCATACCAAAGTTACGATATATTTTCTGTTTTGTTTCACGACCTTTTTGATGACCAATTACCATAACTGGTCGATCATCAATACGAGCAATACCACCGACGATTGCTTTATCATCAGCATAAGCACGATCACCCGCTAACTCATCAAAATCAGTAAAAATTTCTTTGATATAATCTAGTGTATAGGGTCTATTTGGATGTCTGGCTAATTGTGCGATTTCCCATGGAGATAAATTTGCAAATATTTTTTTTGTTAACTCTCGACTTTTTTTATTTAGTTGTTTAATCTCTTTGTCTAAATTGATATCTAATTCAACTTGTTGTGAATCAATATTCTTTAAGGAATTAATTTTTGCTTCTAATTCCGCTATCGGCTTTTCAAATTCCAAAAAATTGTTCATAACGCTTATGATTGCCTCTTAATTTATTTTGTATTTGTAATAAATACATTATTTAATATAGTATAAAGACTAATTCTTAAAATAAAATTAAGTCAATTTTACTATGTAATACTAATTAAAGTCATCTACATTTATCATGTTATCGACTGGGATATAAAAAAGAACAACTTATTTTTATCCTTAAATGTAGATTTGCTATATTCCTTTATTTTACTTAATAGGAATAATTTTATACTAATTTACTAAAATTCAAATTCAATACGATCATTACCTAGCAAGGTTTTAAGCTCTACAATCAAAGCATCCTCAGGAATAACTCGCCAAGTTGTACCGAATTGTATTCTAACGATCGAGTCATCCCTATGATAGTAAAGATTTACAGGTACACTACCATGTCGATAGGATTCAAATAATTGTTGTAGACGCTGCAACATTGCTCTATCAGCTTCACTGTCAGTTAATGTCACCGCCAAACCTTTAACATACTTCGCTCGGGCATCCTTCAAGTCAACCATATCGCGTACCGTCATTTTGAATCCACCATTAAAATCATCATGACTGACTTGACCGGTGACTATCAAAATTTTATCTTTAACCAATAAATGCTCAAATTTTTCCAGTGCATCAGTAAAAAGCATACCGTCAATACGACCTGAGCGATCATCCAACGTAAATAAACCGATTTTGTTTCCTTTTTTAGTAATGCGAACTCTAGCATCAACAACAATACCAGCAAAAGTGGCCATTTTTCCCCAACCCGTTGGAGAAGCTTCACTTATCCGTAAACCTCCAGAATAACGATTTAGCTCCTTCAGGTATTGTGTAACCGGATGCCCCGTTAAATAAAGCCCTAAAGTATCACGTTCACCATCAAGCAAAACTTGTTCTGGCAATTCTGGAACAGCTGCATAAGCATGTTCAACTTGTTCTGGTTCTTCAGCTAATACACCAAACATATCTTCTTGACCAATATCTTGTGCTTTAGCATATTGATCCGCCGCTTGCATAGCGTCGTTAATACTATTTAAAATCGCTGCTCGATGTGGACCTAATTTATCAAAAGCGCCAGCCATGGTGAGTTTTTCTAAAACACGACGGTTAATTTTTTTCATATCTGTTCGTGCACATAATTCAAAAATATTTTTGAAATATCCACCACTATTGCGCGCTTCAACTATCGCCTCAATCGGACCTTCGCCCACACCTTTTATTGCACCAATACCGTAAACAATTTCACCTTTTTCATTCACATGAAAATGATACAACCCACTGTTAATATCGGGCGGATTAATTTTGAGTCCCATACGTAGGCATTCATCGACCAGACCAACGATTTTATCGGTATTGTCCATATCAGCTGTCATAACTGCCGCCATAAACTCTGCAGGATAGTGTGTTTTTAGCCAGAGAGTTTGATAAGAAACAAGTGCATAAGCAGCCGAATGCGATTTGTTAAAACCATAACCTGCGAATTTTTCAACTAAATCAAAAATCCGCATAGCCAGTTCTCCATCTACGCCTTGCTTTTCAGCGCCTTCTTTAAATACAGAACGTTGCTTAGCCATTTCTTCTGGCTTTTTCTTACCCATAGCTCGACGTAATAAATCCGCACCACCTAAGGTATAACCAGATAACGTTTGTGCTATTTGCATGACCTGTTCTTGATAGAGAATAATGCCATAAGTTGGTTCTAATATAGGCTTCAAGGATTCGTGCTGATGATTAATATCGGGATAAGACACCTCTTCACGACCATGTTTACGATCGATAAAATTATCCACCATTCCTGATTGTAGAGGTCCTGGTCGAAATAATGCGACTAATGCAATCATATCTTCAAAGCAGTCGGGCTTTAAACGTCTTATGAGATCTTTCATACCACGCGATTCAAGCTGGAAAACAGCAGTCGTTTCTGCATTTAACAGTAAATCAAACGATTTCTGATCATCAAGCGGAATGCGTGTAATATCAACCGCTTCCAGACCTTCTCTTGCCTGACGTTCATTAATCATTTTGATTGCCCAATCAATAATGGTTAATGTACGTAATCCTAAAAAGTCGAATTTGACCAGTCCTGCATATTCAACATCATTTTTATCAAATTGTGTAACGGGATGATGACCTTCAGAATCACAATAGATAGGCGAAAAATCTGTAATTTTAGTTGGTGAAATCACGACCCCTCCGGCGTGTTTACCGGCGTTTCGAGTCACCCCTTCTAATTGTCTGGCAATATCAATTAATGATTTTACATCTTCATTATTGTCATAAATTTCTTGCAATTGAGGCTCGAGTTCAAACGCTTTTGCAAGGGTCATTCCGGGGTCAAGAGGTATGAGCTTTGCGATGCGATCAACAAATCCATAAGGGTGTCCCAGCACTCGTCCCACATCGCGTATAACGGCTTTAGCAGCCATTGTACCAAATGTAATAATTTGTGAAACTGCATCTCGACCGTACATGTCAGCAACATGATCAATCACTAAATCACGTTTTTCCATACAGAAATCAACATCAAAATCTGGCATTGATACCCGTTCAGGATTTAAAAAACGTTCAAAAAGTAAATCAAAGGCTAACGGATCTAAATCCGTTATTTTCAGAGCATAAGCAACAAGAGAACCAGCCCCTGAACCACGACCCGGACCGACAGGAATATCATTATCTTTAGACCATTGAATAAATTCCATAACGATCAGGAAATAGCCAGGAAACCCCATTTGGTTGATTACGTTTAATTCGGTTTCTAAACGTTCATCATATTCTGGTCGTTTTTGTTGTCTAACGTTAGGATCAGGAAATAAAAGTTCTAATCTTTCTTCCAAACCTTCACGTGATTTGTGAACTAAAAAATCTTCTGTAGACATATTCCCTGTTGGGAACTTAGGTAAAAAATACTCCCCTAATCGAATCGACACATTACAACGTTTGGCTATTTCAACACTATTTTCTAATGCTTCTGGAATGTCAGAAAACAGTTCGCACATTTCTTGTTCTGAACGTAAATATTGTTCAGCTGAGTAGTGTTTGGGTCTATTAGGATCTTCAAGGGTATTACCATCGTGAATAGCAACCCGAATTTCGTGAGCTTCAAAATCAGAAGGAACCAAAAATCTTACATCATTAGTTGCCACAACAGGTAATGCATATTGTTCTGCAAGTTTAACCGCACTATGAATAAATAGTTCTTCATTAACACGTTTGGTACGTACTAATTCAAAGTAAAAATGATCTGGAAAGTTTTCACAATAAAATTGAATAGCATTATCAATAATTGATTGATTATTGCGAATGATTCCGATACCAATATCACTTTCACGACCTGCTAAAACAATTAATCCAGATCGATACTCTGTTAACCATTCTTGATCAACAACCGGAATATCACCGATGTAACCTCTTTCATAAGCTTTGGAAATCAGTAAGGTAAGATTTTTATATCCATCATTATTGGTTGCAAGTAAAGTTAACCGAAAAATATCATCTGGCATTTGTGGATTTTTTATAGCAAGATCAGCACCAATAATAGGTTTGATGCCTTTTGACATTGCTGTGCCATAAAATTTTACAAGACCACATAAATTAGTAAAATCGGTAATCGCAAAGGCTGGCATCTGTAACTTGCTCACCTCATTTACTAATGTGCCTACTTTCGCAATTCCGTCAACCATAGAAAAATCGCTATGCAAATGGAGATGAATAAATTGAGGTTCTGCCATAATTTCCAGTAATGATAATGCTTTAAAATTTATATCAGATTATAACACAAGCTATATAAATATTCTTATTCTCTTTGTCGATAAGATTTAACACATCTAAAATAATTTTCAGGAAGGCTTTCGTCGATAATAAAAATTACCGACGAATAATTTAGAATAAGAAATTAGATTTTTTTGAATAACACTGAACCATTCGTTCCACCGAAACCAAACGAGTTACACAGTGCATACTCTAAATTCTTAACTTGACGAGCTGTATGAGGAACATAATCGAGATCACATCCTTCATCAGGATTATCTAAATTAATTGTTGGCGGTACAGCTTGATCACGTAATGCAAGTACAGTAAAGATTGATTCAACAGCACCAGCTGCACCGAGTAAATGACCAATCATTGATTTTGTTGAACTGACCATAACTTTGCTTGAATTTTCTTTAAAAATACTTTTTACTGCTTGAGTTTCAGCTTTATCACCTGCAGGAGTCGATGTCCCATGCGCATTGATATAACCAACTTGATTAGGTGTAATACCTGCATCACGAATTGCACATTTCATCGCTAAAGCTGCACCACTACCATCTTCTGGAGGTGAAGTCATATGGTAAGCATCGCCGCTCATTCCAAAACCGACAACTTCAGCATAAATTTTAGCACCACGTTTTTTAGCATGCTCATACTCTTCTAAAAACATGATTCCTGCACCGTCGCCAAGTACAAAACCATCACGGTCTTTATCCCAAGGTCGACTCGCCGCTTTAGGATTGTCATTATTGGTTGATAATGCACGTGCTGCACCAAAACCACCAATACCAAGCGGTGTACTCGCTTTTTCGCCACCACCGGCAAGCATGCCGTCTGCATCACCATAAGCAATCATTCTTGCTGCATGTCCGATATTATGAACGCCAGAAGAACAAGCGGTAGCTATAGTAATACTCGGTCCTTTTAATCCATAAATAATAGATAAATGACCAGCAATCATATTAACGATGGTTGATGGAACAAAAAATGGGCTAATTTTACGTGGTCCGCCATTAATTAGCGCACTGTGATTTTCCTCAATTAATCCAAGTCCACCAATACCTGAACCAATAGCGCAGCCAATACGTTCTGAATTTTCTTCCGTAATTTCGATGCCAGCATCTTGCATTGCTTGAATACCAGCGGCTATGCCATATTGGATAAAATAATCCATTTTACGTGCATCTTTACGTGAAATATTATAATCTTCGCCATTAAAGTTTTTAACCATCGCTGCGAAGCGCGTTGCAAAAGGGGCTGTATCAAAATGTTCGATGAGTTCAACACCACTTTGACCTGCTAATAAAGCTTGCCATGTGGATTCAACTGTATTACCAACTGGAGATATCATGCCCATTCCAGTAACAACAACTCTGCGTTTAGACACATTGTCCTCCAGAAAAGGATTGAGATGAAATTTGAATCAATGAAATTTTTACTTTGAGTTTTCTAATAATAAACATCAAGTTGATATACTTTAACAAGTTAAAGACATAAATATAAACTAGGCGATCAGTTGACCGCCTATTATGAAAACTCAGCTAAAATTATTGATTTGCAGTAATATAATCAATTGCTGATTGAACAGTTGTGATTTTTTCAGCTTCTTCGTCAGGAATTTCTGTATCGAATTCTTCTTCTAAAGCCATAACTAGTTCAACAGTATCAAGAGAGTCAGCGCCAAGATCTTCTACAAAAGAAGATTCATTTTTTACTTCGTCTTCTTTCACACCAAGTTGCTCAACAATAATACTTTTAACTCGCTCTTCAATAGTGCTCATACTCTTTTTTTTCCTATAAAAATCGCCGAAAGTGGCGGTGAATGTAAGTTTATAAAATGTTGAAAAAGATGCAAATCATTTTTCAACCCAATTGCTTAATTTTTGTTCGAATCGTCAAAATATTAACTTATTTTACACTATTCCAATCAATTACACCATATACATGCCACCATTGACATGCAAAGTTTCACCCGTGATGTAAGAAGCTTCATCAGATGCCAAAAATGCCACAGCACTTGCAATTTCAGCGGGTTCACCTAAACGCCCTGTAGGGACTTGTGCTAATGTTAACGCTTTCTGATCATCAGTAAGTGCTTCTGTCATATCTGTTGCGATAAAGCCTGGCGCAACAACATTGACTGTAATTCCTCGTGATGCGACTTCACGAGCTAATGATTTACTAAAACCAATTAAACCTGCTTTTGCTGCCGCATAATTCGCTTGACCGGCGTTACCCATCGTTCCCACAACTGAACCGATAGTAATAATTCTGCCATAACGCTTTTTCATCATAGTTCGCATTAAGGCTTTTGAGAGACGAAACACAGAAGTTAAATTGGTATTCAAAATATCTTGCCATTCATCTTCTTTCATTCTCATTAATAAATTATCACGGGTAATACCTGCATTATTAACCAAAATATCAATATCACCAAATTCCGTTTTAATTGCACCAATAACCGATTCAATTGATGCTTCATCTGTCACATTCAAAGCATAACCTTTACCGTGTGAGCCTAAATATTGGCTTATTGCTTCAGCACCTTTTTCCGTTGTTGCTGTACCAATAACTGTTGCACCACATGCAACTAATTTTTCTGCAATCGCTTTACCTATTCCGCGGCTGGCACCTGTAACTAAAGCAATTTTTCCTGATAGGTTCATAACTACCTCTTTTAAATTTTTATTTAGTATTTTCTAACGCAACATCTAATGAAGCTTTATCATTGACTGCACAAGCAGACAATGAATCAACAATTCGTTTAGTCAATCCTGTTAATACTTTACCTGGTCCCATTTCAACTAAAAGGGTTATACCTTGTTTTGCCATTTCTTCAACTGTTTCAGTCCATCGAACAGGACTATAAAGCTGAGCAATAAGCGCTGCTTTAATTTGATCTGCAGATGATTCAACTTTAACATCGACATTATTAATTACTGCAAATTTTGGCCTATTAAAAGTAATGTTTTCTAATGCTATTGCTAATTTATCTGCTGCCGGTTTCATCAATGCACAATGTGAAGGAACACTCACGGCAAGAGGTAATGCGCGTTTAGCACCTGCTTCTTTACATAAAGCACCAGCACGTTCAACCGCTTCTTTATTACCAGCAATAACAACTTGACCCGGTGAGTTGAAATTAACAGGTGCAACAATTTGACCTTGAGCGGCTTGTTCACATGCTTTACGAATTGATTCATTATCAAGTCCAATGATTGCATACATTGCGCCTGTACCTGTTGGTACGGCTTCTTGCATAAGTTGTCCGCGTAGTTCGACTAATTTGATAGCATCTTTAAAATCAATAACACCTGCACAAACTAATGCTGAATATTCACCTAAACTATGGCCTGCCATAAAATCTGGTTGTGCACCATTTACACTCTGCCATACCCGATAAATTGCTACAGATGCAGCAAGTAACGCAGGTTGTGTTTGCCAAGTTTTATTTAATTCTTCTACTGGACCATCTTGTACAAGTGTCCATAAGTCATAGCCTAATACCTGTGAAGCTTCATCAAAAGTTGATTTCACAATTGGATAAATATCAGCAAGATCTTTTAGCATACCTACCGCTTGTGAACCTTGTCCTGGAAATACCATTGCAAATTTGGTCATTTTAAAATCCTTGATCACATAAAAATAATTGATTAGTTAAAATCTAATGAGCGCAGAGCCCCATACAAAACCGCCACCAAATGCCTCTAATAGAATTAATTGGCCACGTTGAATGCGTCCATCTCGGACACCTGCATCTAATGCACAAGGTACCGATGCAGCTGAAGTATTTCCTTGTTTATCCAACGTTACAATGACTTTACTCATATCCATATCTAATCGTTTAGCTGTCGCTGAAATAATTCTTAAATTTGCTTGGTGAGGCACCAACCAATCTAAATCGGTTTTATTAAAAGCATTTTCAGTTAAAAGCTCATCAACTAAATTTGAGAGTTCTTTAACTGCTATTTTAAACACTTCATTACCATGCATCGTCATATAAACAGGATCATTCATATCACGGCGATCAACATAAGGATATTTTAATAGATCCCCGTAACGTCCATCGGCATGTAAATGTGAAGCAATAATACCAGGCTCTTCAGATGCGCCTACAACAACAGCACCTGCTCCATCACCAAAAATAATAATAGTGCCACGATCATCCGGATCAACACCACGTGTTAACATGTCAGACCCCACTACTAAAGCATATTTGATCGCACCACTTTTTACATATTTATCCGCAATATCTAACGCATAAACAAATCCTGAACATGCAGCCGAAACATCAAAGGCAATCACATCAGCTATTTCAAGTTTAGCTTGTAGTTCAGTTGCAGAACTTGGAAAAGCATTCACTGAAGTTGCTGTTGCAACAATGATCAAACCAATATCATTTTTATCGATACCTGCCATGTCAATAGCATTAATTGCCGCTTCATAGGCCATTGTTGTTACAGTTTCATCTGGAGCGGCAATACGCCTTTCTTTGATGCCAGTGCGTGTCGTAATCCATTCATCACTAGTATCAACCATTTTTTCAAGATCTGCGTTGGTTCGTATCTGTTTTGGAAGATAACTTCCTGTTCCTAATATCTTTGTATACATCTAATTATTCGCTCTTAGGTAGTGCGGAAGAAAGACTGGTTGCAATCTTCTCTGGTATATTTGTTTGTATAGCCAAAATAGCTTGTTCTATTGCTGCAAAAAAAGATTTTTGATTGGCACTACCGTGACTTTTAATCACAATACTTTGAAGTCCAAGTAAACAGGCTCCATTATATCGCCCAGGATCCAAATAACAAAAATTTTTTGCAATCTTTCTTTGTATCCATTTGCTCAGTAATTTCATTAAAAATGAATTATGATTTAAGGATAATTTGAGCGAAGACATAAAAATTTTGATTAAGCCTTCTACCGTTTTTAATGTTACATTACCCACAAATCCATCACAGACTAATACATCGGTTTTACCAGTTAAAAGATCATTGCCTTCTAAATAACCGATATAATTAATTTGTTCATTCGATTTTAAAACTGCCGCTGCTGCACGAATTTTATCTAATCCTTTAATATCCTCTTCACCAATGTTAAGTAATGCAACTCGTGGAGTTTCGATCTTAAGTACGGTTTTGGCAAGAATCTCACCCATTATCGCAAATTGTACTAACATATCACTATCACATTCAGCATTAGCGCCAAGATCCAAAACGACTGTATCATGATTATTTAATGCTGGTATAGTCGCAACCAGAGCGGGACGGTCAATACCAGTTAGAGAATGTAATAATAGTTTAGACAACCCCATCAAAGCGCCCGTATTACCCGCACTAACACATGCCTGAGCAGAGTTATCTTTGACAAGTTCCAATGCAATTCTCATTGAAGAGCCTTGACTATGACGAATTGCGTAAGAGGGTTTCATGTCATTCGTAATCACAGTGGTTGATTCTATCAATACCAATCGACTATCGTTTTGATACTGTGCAATAAGTTTGGTGTTTTCTTTAGACAAAAAGGAGCTTATTTCTGTTAGATTACCTACCAGAAAAATAGAAAGATTTGGATAACGATTTAATGCTTGTATTGCAGCAGGAACAACAATACGAGGACCGAAGTCCCCGCTCATAGCATCTAACGCGATGGTTAGATTATCCAAAATGTCACCTGAGGATTTCTAAATTCGCAGTAATTATTTAGAAATCACTTTACGACCACGATAATAACCAT
The DNA here is from genome assembly GCF_046635785.1 of Gilliamella sp. CG16. NCBI lineage: Bacteria > Pseudomonadati > Pseudomonadota > Gammaproteobacteria > Orbales > Orbaceae > Gilliamella > Gilliamella sp. CG16. The sequence continues at coordinate 48,425 of NZ_JBIDFL010000014.1, read as the reverse complement.
CAGCGGTTACGTGATGACGTAAATGTGTTTTACCTGATTCATCAACTGAGATATTAGCAACAGTTAATGCATCATGTGAACGACGCATACCACGTTTTGCACGAGTTTTACGATTCTGTTGAACAGCCATGGATTTACCCCTTATTCTTTAAACTAACTAAAATTGCAAATGGATTTGGCTTTTCATTCTCTTTTGGAATATCACCAAATACCATATCTGCCTCTGACACTTCGCAGTGTTTACTATCATGTACCGGCGCAATTGGTAACGAGAGAATAATTTCGTCCTCAAGTAACGCTAATATATCCACTTCACCGAACTCGTTCATCAGAACAGGTTCATAATGTTCCGGTAGTGTCTCTGCTTGAGCATCGCTCTTTACAGGACTAAATTTATTCATCACATGAATTTCAGTGATAAAAGGTTTAAAACAACGTTGGCAAATCAGTTCCAACGTTATCTTCGCATCAATGTTGATAACACAGAGTTTTTGCTCATCATAATCAAAAGATAAGCGGCACTCGATATCACTTTTTGGACTTTCAACCCTTGTTGCACTTTTTGCTGGATAATATCCAACATAATCAAGTCGTTTCTGTGCGGCTTTAATAGGGTCGATCGTTAATGGCAATTTATTTTGCATAAAATATGCACATCTACCTTAAAAAATTATTCAGTGTAGCTAAAAACTACACGATGCCGTAAGGCGCGCATATTACCTTTAAATCAAGGTTTCGTCAATGGGATCGTAGAAGATAATTTGTTTTAGTCGTTGATTATTGGCTTGATATTTTTATTACTCCATTATTTCAATAATATAAAAAACATCAAATTTGAGATTTTTATTTGATAATTATAAGCCAATTTTAACAAACAAATTAAAACGATTTCTAATCAATTTACCAGCTACCAGAAGCGCCACCACCACCACTACGACCACCTCCGCCACCGCTAAATCCTCCTGAGCCGCCTCCAAACCCACCACCGCCAAAACCTCCTCCACGGAATCCGCCACCACCTGAACCACTGCTACCATTTATTCGTAAAAATCCACTCGCAATCGTACTCATGACAAACGCCAAGAATAGTAAGATAAAAGCAATGGATATAGAATGACCATTCCATAAGGTAAACCCACCTACTGATAATCCATTAAGTAGCCCAGTACCCAAATTTCGACTGGCAGAGCGTTTTGACGATCCTAGCGGAATAATACTATTGATAACAAAGCAAATGAAAAAAGAGACCAAACCATAATTAAATAATTTAGCACCAAATTCACCAGCAAGAAGCGTACCAATATCGGATTCATTGCTATTTTCATTACCTAGGGGTTCTGAGTTATCTATTTTTTGTTTCAAGACGGATATAGCATTTTTGATACCTTGATAATAGTTATTTTGTTTGAATTCCGGTGTTAATTGTTCACGTATAATATGGCTAGCAATTAAATCGGTTATGGTTCCCTCTAACCCATAACCAACTTCAATATGCATACGTCTATCGTCTTTAGCGATTAATAATAAAATACCATTATCTTGTCCTTTTTTTCCTATTCCCCATTGAGCAAAAACTCGAGTTGCAAATTGTTCAATGGTTTCATCTTCAAGCTTTGCAATCATTAATATGATAATTTGTGCACCGTCAGTTCTTGGTTTTTCAAATTTAATTAGGCTTGATTCTAAATCATCAATTTGTGAAGGCGTCAGTGTATTTGTCGTATCAATCACCCGCTGGGTAAATTGTGGAATTTCAGTCAGCCCAAAACAAAACCAACTGAATATTAACAATAAGCTAACTGGAAAGTATCTCTTCATTATATTCACTACCCAAAATTAACTGCAGGTGCATTAGAAATCTGTTTTTCATTTTCAACATTGAACTGTTGTTTTGGTTTCACTCCTAAAACATCTGCTACCCATTTTGTGGGTAATTTACGGATATAAATATTGAAATTTTGCACTGCTTCAATGTAGCGTCCTCGAGCAACAGCAATACGGTTCTCAGTACCTTCAAGTTGGCTCATTAAATCTTGATATAGTGTATTAGCTTTAAGCTCTGGATAATTTTCACTAACTGCTATCAAACGACTTAATGCAGAACTCAATTCAGATTGTGCTTGTTGAAATTTAGAAAATAAAGTAGGATCGGTAAGTTGATCTGCGTTTAATTGTATTGAACCAACTTTGGCTCGGGCGTCAGTGACTTGTGTAAACACCTCTTTCTCGTGTGTCGCATACCCTTTAACAGTATTAACCAAATTAGGGACTAAATCTGCTCGACGTTTATACTGGTTAATAACTTCTGACCATGAAGCTGCCACTTTTTCATCTTGGGTTTGGATACTATTGTAGTTTTTAAAAAAAATGAATCCAGCAACAATAAGTAACGCAATAATGAGTAACACAATTTTTGATTTCATCGTAAACCCCTTATAAAATTGTCTAATTAATAGGTAATGTAGAAAACACAACTAATTGAAACCATTAACAATTAAACTAAGGACATCAAAATATAGATCAATATATGAAATGAGCACTGAATATCATTAATACATAAACATGATTTGAATCAGAACTAAAAAGAACACTATAAGTAATAAAGAAAAGATAGTCAGGAAAAAAGTAATTCAATGTGGATTAGCTTAATTTTTCGTTGGTTTTGTATTTTTTAGAATAAATAACGCTAATCACACCAATATTTTTATAATAGTTAGATTGTATTATAGCCATTTTTATAAACTTTGCGAAGTATAATCATAACTTATTATTTAATTCCTTATGTCACTATTAGATTATTGCTCACATAACCTTAATGAATTAATGATGAATCGGAATATTAGATTTTTGTTTGTTTCATCAAATTTATTATTTTAGTAAAACATCAAAACATTCTAATTGTGCCGGTTCAAAATAGATATCACTATTATTCGGTCGATTATTCGTATTACGATGAGTGTGTTTGAAGTGATCTGAGTTTACCCAAGCTTCAAAATCAGCCTTAGATTCCCACTCGGCAAATGAAGAAAATAAAGTATAATCCTGCTCAGTTTTTCCTTGTAGAAAGTAAAAGCGATTAAATCCTTTCATCTCTTTCAAATGACTATCACGATTACGCCATATGTCAATAAAAGTCTCTTCACTACCTCGTTTTATTTTAAAACGGTTCATAACAATATACATATAAAACTCCTTTCATTTCATTTGAGATAAAAAAATAGCACGTGCAATCACGTGCTATTTTAATAACTCGTCCTACTGACTATTGGTTTTCTTCTGCAGAATTAAGTAACTCAGCTAAGTTAGCTGTTGCTTCTTCAGCAGAAATTGTTGTTTGAATATCATCACTTGATGGCATTGCACGTTTACGTAAACGCTCTTTATGGTAAGCATAACCAGTACCAGCCGGAATCAATCGACCAACAATGACGTTTTCTTTTAAGCCACGTAATTCGTCGTTTTTACCAGCAACTGCTGCTTCGGTTAATACGCGAGTCGTTTCTTGGAACGATGCCGCAGAAATAAACGATTCAGTTGTTAATGATGCTTTAGTAATACCAAGTAGATCATGTAAATAAACAATTGGTTCTTTACCTTGTGCTTCAAGTTCACGATTAATAATCTTCAAGCGTGAAACTTCAAGTTGTTCACCGTCAAGTAGACGAGAACCACCTGGATGAATAACCGTTGCTTTACGCAGCATCTGACGAACGATAACTTCAATGTGCTTATCATTGATTTTTACACCTTGCAGGCGATAAACTTCTTGAACTTCGTTAACAATGTAACGTGTTACCGCATTTACACCACGTAGACGTAAGATATCATGTGCTGATTCAGGACCATCCGAAATCACATCACCACGTCCAACTTGTTCGCCTTCAAATACGTTAAGTTGACGCCATTTAGGAATCATCTCTTCATATGGTTCACTGCCATCTAATGGCGTGATGATCAAGCGACGTTTACCTTTGGTCTCTTTACCAAACGAAATAATACCATCAATTTCAGCAAGAATAGCTGATTCTTTCGGTTTACGAGCTTCAAATAGGTCAGCTACGCGTGGTAAACCACCGGTAATATCTTTAGTCCCTACAGAGGCTTGTGGAATACGTGCAAGCGTATCACCCACATTGATTTCTGCACCATCTTCTAATTGAACTAATGCTTTACCTGGTAAGAAGTATTGTGCAAGCATTTCAGTACCTGCAACATAGATATCTTTACCTTTAGCATCAACAATTTTGATTGCAGGACGTAAATCTTTACCTACACCTGTTCGCTCCGCGACATCTAAAATAACAATCGATGATAAACCTGTTAATTCGTCGGTTTGACGGGTAATAGTTTGACCATCAACCATATCAACAAATTTAACAAAGCCTTTCGCTTCAGAGATAACTGGCATTGTATGCGGATCCCAGTTAGCAACTGTTTCACCAGCATCGACTGCTGCACCATTACCTTTTGTTAAAATCGAACCATAAGGAACTTTGTAAGTCTCTTTCATTCGACCTAAATCATCGATAATCGTTAACTCAGCATTACGTGATGTAATAACCAATTTCTTGTCTGGGTTAGTCACAAATTTAGCATTAGTTAATTTAATACTACCTTTGTTTTTAACTTGAACACTTGATTCTGCTGCCGCTCTTGATGCCGCACCACCGATATGGAACGTACGCATGGTTAACTGTGTACCCGGCTCACCGATTGATTGAGCTGCGATAACACCGATTGCTTCACCTTTATTCACCAAGTGACCACGTGCTAAGTCACGACCATAACATTTCGCACAAACACCAAAATCAGTATCACACGAAACGACAGAACGGACTTTAACACTATCAACCGATTCAGCTTCTAGTAAATCACAATAGCTTTCATCAAGTAATGTGTTACGTGGAATCAAGATATCGGCACTGCCTGGTTTTAACACATCTTCAGCCGTTACACGACCTAATACACGTTCACGAAGTGGCTCTTTAACATCTCCACCTTCGATAACCGGTGTCATCACTACGCCTTCTAATGTGCCACAATCGTCTTCAATAACAACTAAATCTTGTGCAACATCAACTAAACGACGAGTCAAATAACCAGAGTTCGCCGTTTTTAACGCTGTATCAGCAAGACCTTTACGAGCACCATGGGTAGAAATAAAGTACTGAAGTACGTTTAATCCTTCACGGAAGTTTGCTGTAATTGGTGTTTCGATAATAGAGCCGTCCGGTTTTGCCATCAAACCACGCATCCCTGCTAACTGACGAATCTGTGCTGCAGAACCCCGCGCACCTGAGTCGGCCATCATATAAATGCTGTTGAAAGAAGATTGTACTTCTTCTTTACCTTCACGATTAATCACTTTTTCAGTTGATAAGTTATCCATCATGGCTTTTGCAACACGTTCATTGGCTGCTGCCCAGATATCGATAACTTTATTATAACGTTCACCTGCTGTGACTAAACCTGATTGGAATTGCTCTTGAATTTCAGCAACTTCAATTTCAGCTTCGTTGATGATTTGTAATTTCTTAGCCGGAATTTCCATATCATCAATACCAACTGAAACACCAGAACGTGCAGCATAAGCAAAACCGGTATACATCACTTGGTCAGCCAAAATAACGGTTTCTTTCATACCTAGTTGACGATAGCAAATATTCAAAATACGTGAAATTGCTTTTTTGCCAAGTGGTTGGTTAATCACTGAGTAACTCATCCCTTTTGGCATAATCAACCATAAAATAGCACGCCCAACAGTAGTATCAATAACTGAAGTTGTTTCTTCCCACTCACCAACACTATTACGTTGGCTTTCAGTGATACGCACTTTAACTTTAGCATGTAGCTCAACAAGACCTAAACGATACAGTTTTTCTGCTTCTTTAGGACCGGTTAAAATCATGCCTTCACCTTTCGCATTGACTTTATCACGAGTCATATAGTAAAGACCTAATACCACGTCCTGTGAAGGAACAATAATAGGCTCACCACTCGCAGGCGAAAGAATGTTGTTGGTTGACATCATTAACGCACGCGCTTCTAATTGCGCTTCTAACGTTAATGGTACGTGAACCGCCATTTGGTCACCATCGAAGTCAGCATTGAATGCCGCACAAACTAATGGATGTAACTGAATCGCTTTACCTTCAATTAAGATAGGTTCAAATGCTTGAATACCCAATCTGTGAAGTGTTGGTGCACGGTTTAGTAATACGGGATGTTCACGGATAACTTCATCTAAGATATCCCAAACAATCGCATCTTCACGTTCAACCATTTTCTTCGCAGCTTTGATGGTTGTTGCATAGCCACGACGCTCTAATTTACCGTAGATAAATGGTTTGAAAAGCTCAAGTGCCATTTTTTTCGGTAAACCACATTGATGTAAACGCAAGTATGGTCCCACTGTAATTACAGAACGACCTGAGTAGTCAACACGTTTACCTAATAGGTTTTGACGGAAACGACCTTGCTTACCTTTAATCATATCGGCAAGTGATTTTAATGGACGTTTGTTTGAACCGGTAATAGCACGACCACGGCGACCATTATCTAATAATGCGTCGACAGATTCTTGTAACATACGTTTTTCATTACGTACAATAATATCTGGCGCAGCTAAGTCTAATAAACGTTTTAAACGGTTATTACGGTTGATCACTCGACGATAAAGATCATTCAAATCTGATGTTGCAAAACGTCCACCATCAAGTGGTACTAATGGACGTAAATCTGGTGGCAACACAGGCAATACATTTAAGATCATCCATTCAGGTTTATTTTCTGATTGAATGAATGCTTCAATAATCTTAATGCGTTTAGTGATTTTCTTCCGTTTTGTTTCAGAGTTTGTTGTTGAAAGTTCGTCACGTAGTGCTTCACATTCCGCTTGTACATCAATATTACGCAACAACTCTTGGATAGCTTCGGCACCCATGCGAGCATCGAATTCATCACCAAACTCTTCTAACGCATCTAAATATTGCTCTTCTGTTAAGATTTGACCACGCTCTAAGTTGGTCATACCACCATCAAGAACCATAAATGATTCAAAATAAAGAACACGTTCGATATCACGAAGTGGCATATCTAACAATAAACCAATACGAGATGGTAATGATTTTAAAAACCAGATGTGTGCAGTTGGCGATGCAAGTTCAATATGCCCCATACGTTCACGACGTACTTTCGCTTGTGTTACTTCAACGCCACATTTTTCACAGATCACACCACGGTGTTTTAAACGTTTATATTTTCCACATAAACATTCATAGTCTTTAACTGGTCCAAAAATACGCGCACAAAACAATCCATCACGCTCTGGTTTGAACGTTCGATAGTTGATTGTTTCAGGTTTTTTAACTTCACCAAAAGACCATGAGCGAATCATATCAGGAGAGGCAAGACCTATCTTGATAGCATCAAAATCTTCTGTTTTTGTCTGTGCTTTTAGAAACTTTAGTAAGTCTTTCACAATTGGCTCCTATGGAGTTAAACCAATTAGATAACTTATTATTGCTAATAAGTTATCCCTATAAATAGAAATCATTTTTAATTAGTGAAGATTACTCTTCATCTAACTCGATATTAATACCTAGCGAACGAATCTCTTTTAACAATACATTAAATGATTCTGGAATCGCAGGTTCCATACGATGATCACCATCTACAATATTTTTATACATCTTAGTACGGCCGTTTACGTCATCTGATTTAACCGTTAGCATTTCTTGTAGTGTGTAAGCAGCACCATAAGCTTCAAGTGCCCATACTTCCATCTCACCGAAACGCTGACCACCAAATTGAGCTTTACCACCCAATGGCTGTTGAGTAACCAGACTATATGAACCTGTAGAACGTGCATGCATCTTATCATCAACTAAGTGATTTAATTTCAGCATGTACATATAACCTACCGTCACCGGACGTTCAAACTGTTCACCTGTACGACCATCATACAATGTAATTTGGCCTGAAGTCGGCAAATCACCCAATTCTAGTAATGACTTGATTTCTTGCTCTTTTGCACCATCAAACACTGGTGTAGCAAGTGGCATACCATTACGTAAATTTTGTGCCAATGTCATGACTTCTTGATCGGTAAATTCTGCAACATTTACTTTTTGTGCAGCACCTAAACCAAGATCGTATGCTTTTTGGATAAACTCACGTAATTTAGCAAGTTCTTGCTGTTCTTTAAGCATTGTATCAATTTTTTGACCAATACCTTTAGCCGCCATACCTAAGTGGGTTTCTAGGATCTGTCCAATGTTCATACGAGACGGAACCCCTAGTGGGTTTAACACGATATCGACTGGACGACCTTTGTCATCATATGGCATATCTTCAATTGGATTTATCTTAGAGATAACCCCTTTGTTACCATGACGACCCGCCATTTTATCACCAGGCTGAATTTGACGTTTAACCGCTAAGTAAACTTTAACAATTTTGAGCACACCAGGTTGTAAATCATCACCTTGTGTAATCTTCATGCGTTTAGCTTCAAGCTTTTTGTTAAACTCAAGTTTAATTTCTTCGTGCTGTTCAGCAAGTTGCTCTAACTGTGCTTGTTTGCTTTCGTTTGAAATACCGATTGTTAACCATTTTTCTCGTGGTAATGCATCTAATTTATCAGCTTTAATACCACCTGAAATCAACACATCACGAATACGCGCAAATAAAGCTGCTTCTAAGATTTTAAGCTCTTCAGTTAAATCTTTTCTTGCTTGTTTAAGTTGCATCTCTTCAATTTCAAGTGCACGTTTATCTTTTTGTACACCATCACGAGTGAAGACTTGGACATCAATAACCGTACCAGAAACACCATTTGGTACACGTAAAGACGTATCTTTAACATCAGATGCTTTTTCACCAAAAATTGCACGTAATAATTTTTCTTCTGGTGTTAATTGTGTTTCACCTTTAGGCGTCACTTTACCAACAAGAATATCACCACCTTTAACTTCAGCACCAATATAAACAATACCTGATTCATCTAATTTAGAAAGCGCAGCTTCACCCACATTTGGAATATCAGCTGTGATTTCTTCAGCACCTAATTTAGTATCACGAGATACACAAGATAACTCTTGAATATGGATCGAAGTGAAACGATCATCTTGCACCACTTTTTCAGAAACTAAAATAGAATCCTCAAAGTTATAACCATTCCATGGCATAAATGCCACGCGCATGTTTTGACCTAATGCAAGTTCACCTAAATCAGTTGATGGACCATCTGCAAGTACATCACCACGTTCAACTTTTTCGCCTAATTCCACACATGGAATTTGATTGATACAGGTATTTTGGTTAGAACGGGTATATTTAGTTAAGTTATAAATATCAATCCCTGTTTCACCCGCATACATTTCATCGGCATTGACATTGACTACGATACGTGACGCATCAACATATTGAACAGTACCACCACGACGAGCAACGGCTGTTACACCTGAGTCAACAGCTACCGCACGTTCCATACCGGTACCAACAAATGGTTTTTCCGCTTTTAATGTCGGAACTGCTTGACGTTGCATGTTTGCACCCATCAAAGCACGGTTCGCATCGTCATGTTCCAAGAATGGAATTAATGACGCACCAACCGACACGATTTGTTGTGTTGAAACGTCCATATAATGAACTTGTTCAGGACTATATAAGCCCGACTCACCATTTAAACGACAAGTCACTAAATCTTCTTTAAAGCGACCTTCTTCATCAAGGTTTGAGTTTGCCTGTGCAATAACAAATTCACTTTCGTCAATCGCTGATAAATAATTAATTTCATCAGTCACAACACCGTCAATCACTCGACGATATGGTGTTTCTAAGAAACCATACTCATTAGTACGAGAATAGACCGCTAACGAGTTAATCAAACCGATGTTTGGACCTTCAGGCGTTTCAATCGGACATACACGACCATAATGAGTTGGATGTACGTCACGGACTTCAAAGCCTGCTCGCTCACGAGTTAAACCACCTGGACCTAATGCAGAAATACGACGTTTATGCGTAATTTCAGATAATGGATTGTTTTGATCCATAAACTGAGATAACTGGCTAGAACCAAAGAACTCACGGATTGCCGCTGAAATTGGTTTAGCATTAATCATATCTTGTGGCATTAATGAATCAAGATCACCTAAAGATAAACGCTCTTTTACGGCTCTTTCAACACGTACTAAACCAATACGGAATTGGTTTTCTGCCATTTCACCAACGCTACGAATACGACGATTACCTAAGTGGTCGATATCATCAACATCGCCATGACCATTACGAATACTGATTAATTTCTTCATAACGTCAACGATATCATCTTTAGTTAAGACGCTTTGACCTTCAATATCATCACGACCTAAAGAACGATTAAATTTCATTCGACCAACCGCTGATAAATCATAACGTTCATCAGAGAAAAATAAGTTGTCAAATAACGCTTCTGCAGCTTCTTTTGTTGGTGGCTCACCTGGTCGCATCATGCGATAAATTTCAACTAATGCACCTAAACGATCGCGTGTTGAATCAACATTTAATGTTTCAGAGATAAACGCCCCATGATCAAGATCATTGGTGAATAATGTTTCAATTTTTTTGTAGCCTGCATTCGTTAATTCTAATAACAATTCTAATGAAATTGGTGTATTAGCAAATGCAATGACTTCACCTGTCGCGTCATTGACATAGTTTTTAGCAAGCACTTTATTAACGATGTATTCAACAGGTACATCAATTTTGCTTACTTTATCTTTTTCTAATTCACGAATATGACGTGCAGTAATACGGCGACCTTTTTCAGCGTACACTTTACCTTTTGATTCAATATCAAATAAGGCTGTTTCACCACGTAAACGCTCTGGGACTAAATCCATTTTTAATTTAGATTTGCCAACTTCAAAAATGGTCTTCTCAAAGAAGATATTTAAAATTTCTTCTGTTTCATAACCTAATGCGCGCAAAATAATTGTTGCTGGAAGTTTACGACGACGGTCAATACGAGCAAAAAGATTGTCTTTTGGATCAAATTCGAAATCAAGCCAAGAGCCACGATAAGGAATAATCCGAGCATTATATAAAACTTTACCAGAAGAGTGTGTTTTACCTTTATCACTATCAAAGAACACACCTGGACTACGATGTAATTGTGAAACGATTACCCGTTCGGTACCATTGATTACAAATGTTCCATTGTCCGTCATTAAAGGAATTTCGCCCATGTAGACGTCTTGCTCTTTAATATCTTTTACAGTTCCTTCTGGTGCATCTTTATCATAAATAACTAAACGTAATTTTACGCGCAACGGTGCTGAGTAAGTGATCCCTCTAATTTGACATTCTTTTACATCAAACACAGGTTCGCCCATCTTAAAGCTCACGTATTGTAACTCAGCATTACCACTATAACTTTTTATCGGAAATATTGAACGAAAAGCGGCTTCTAAACCATACTGACCTTCTGGATCTTGCTCAATAAATTTCTGGAACGAATCAAGTTGAATAGAAAGAAGATACGGTATATCCAAGACTTGTGGACGCTTACCAAAATTCTTACGAATTCGTTTTTTCTCGGTATAAGAGTAAACCATTAGTTCCTCAACTTGCTTATCTGCTATTTTAGCATGATTAAATATTCATCAGGAGCACTTCAATCGAATAATAACGCCTGACACCTCATCGAAAATATCTATAAATATCAATTGATTAGGCTTAATAAATATACTATTTCTTTATTGCTTTTTATTGATAGTCTTCAAATAAAATTCTTCGACTTTTTACAGCGCAAAAAGGCTGGAGGTAAAACCCCCAGCCATTTAGCTTGCTATCGATTAACTTATTTAAGTTCGACAGCTGCACCAGATTCTTCAAGTGCCTTTTTAAGTTCTTCAGCATCAGCTTTGCTAACACCTTCTTTAACTGTTGCAGGAGCTGATTCAACAAGATCTTTAGCTTCTTTTAAGCCTAAACCAGTTGCACCACGAACTGCTTTGATAACAGCTACTTTATTTGCACCAACATCTTTTAAGATTACATCAAATTCAGTTTTCTCTTCAGCTGCTTCAGCTGGACCTGCTGCTGCAACTGCAACTGCTGCTGCTGCAGAAACACCGAATTTTTCTTCCATCATAGATACTAGTTCAACAACGTCCATTACAGACATTTCAGCAACTGCATCTAAAATTTGTTCTTTAGTGATAGACATAATATAGTTTCCCAAATTTACAATTTTTAATTAATAAAATTCGTCATCATACTGCTAATTAAGCAGCTTCTTTTTGATCACGAACAGCTGCAAGAGTACGAACCAATTTGCCTGCTGCGGCTTCTTTCATGGTTGACATCAAGCGAGCTAATGCTTCTTCATAAGTAGGTAATGTTGCTAAGCGATCAATGTTCGCTGCAGTAATTAACTCACCTTCAAAGGCTGCGGCTTTAATCTCAAATTTATCGTTTTCTTTTGCAAACGCTTTAAAAATACGCGCAGCAGCACCTGGGTGCTCGTTTGAAAACGCAATTAGAGTAGGACCAACAAACGTATCTTTTAAACACTCATATTGAGTGCCCTCTACAACACGGCGTAATAGCGTATTACGAACAACACGCATATAAACACCCGCTTCACGAGCAGATTTACGTAATGCAGTCATTTTTTCTACAGTTACGCCACGAGAATCGGCAACAACTGCAGATAGCGCACCTTTGGCGATTTCATTAACTTCAGCAACAATTTCTTGTTTATTTTGAAGATTTAGTGCCATTGGTTTTGCTCCTGGATTAAAACTAGGCAAAGCCTAGACTTATTTAAACTAACTATAACAATATAGTTAGCACAACCACGATGAGCAGAATTCCTGTATTATATCTTATCAGGTTCTGTCACCGTCTACGTAGGAAAATTAAGTAATTAAACGTCAATTACACCTACGGTCTTGGACGGGGTCTGGTTAAGGCCAGACACCAACCGATTTTTTTGTTTAATTAATAATGATTAATTAAACAGATGCATTCAATGTTGTTTGATCGATAGCAACACCAGCGCCCATAGTAGTAGAAAGACTTACTTTCTTCACAAAGACACCTTTAGAAGATGCTGGTTTTGCACGTTTTAACGCAACAAGTAATGCTTCTAAATTTTCTTTAAGTTTAGCTGCATCAAAATCAGCTTTACCGATAGTAGTATGGATAATACCATTTTTATCGTTACGGTAACGGATTTGACCTGCTTTCGCATTTTTTACTGCTTCAGCAACGTTAGGCGTTACGGTACCTACTTTAGGGTTTGGCATTAAACCACGTGGTCCTAAAATTTGACCTAATTGACCAACTACACGCATAGCGTCTGGCGATGCGATAACAACATCAAAATTCATTTCGCCTTTTTTGATTTGATCCGCAAGATCGTCCATACCAACTAATTCAGCACCCGCTTCTTTAGCTGCTTCTGCATTTGCACCTTGTGTAAACACAGCTACACGAACGCTACGACCAGTACCATGTGGCAATACAATTGCACCACGAACATTTTGGTCTGATTTACGTGAATCAATACCTAAATTTACAGCAACATCAACGCTTTCAGTAAATTTAGCAGTCGCAAGCTCTTTTAATAAAGCAATTGCTTCGTTGATTTCATATTGTTTAGTTGCATTCACTTTTTCGCGGATAAGTTTAGCTTTCTTAGATAATTTAGCCATCGATTAACCCTCCACTTCCAAGCCCATTGAACGAGCGGTTCCTTCAATAGAACGCATCATTGATTCAATGGTAGCACCATTCATATCTGCAGCTTTTAATTCAGCGATTTCGCGAATTTGAGCACTCGTTACTTTACCTACTTTTTTCTTGTTAGGCTCACCTGAACCAGACTTGATTTTAGCAGCTTTCTTCAATAATACTGCCGCAGGAGGAGTCTTAGTAACAAAGGTGAATGAACGGTCTGAATAGACTGAAATAACAACTGGAATAGGTAGACCTTTTTCCATGCTTTCTGTTTTCGCATTAAATGCTTTACAGAATTCCATGATATTAACACCATGTTGACCAAGTGCTGGACCAACTGGTGGACTAGGATTTGCTGCACCAGCTGCAACTTGCAACTTGATGTAAGCCTGTACTTTTTTTGCCATTTTTTGGTTTCCTTCTCTCGGGTGCAAACGCTTCTATTATATAAATAGACAGCTCCCCTAAGTTAAATGAGGGCAGAATTATCCTACAATTGATATACAAATGCAAGATTTATTTTATGAACAATTAATACAAAGTAGGAGATTCCCCACTTTGTATTAAAAATGAAAACGTTAATTAAAGTACGTTAACAGCGTTAAGTTCTTTAAATGCAAGTTCTAAACGAGCAACTAAAGAATCTTGACCTTTACGTAACCAAACACGTGGATCATAGTATTTTTTGTTTGGCGCATCAGGTCCTTCAGGATTACCTAATTGACCTTGTAAATAAGCTTCATTAGCTTTGTAGTAATCTAAAATACCCGCCCAGTTAGCCCATTGAGTATCGGTATCGATATTCATTTTGATAACACCATAACTAACTGCTTCTGCAATTTCTTCAGGTGTTGAGCCTGAACCACCATGGAATACAAAATTCAGTGATTTTTCAGGTAAGTTAAATTTTTCTGATACGTATTTCTGTGAGTTATCTAAAATTTTTGGTGTTAATTTAACATTACCTGGTTTGTAAACACCATGCACGTTACCAAATGATGCAGCGATAGTGAAACGAGGACTAATTTCGCTTAAACGCTCATAAGCATAAGCTACATCTTCAGGTTGAGTATAAAGTGCTGAACTATCCATATGGCTGTTATCCACACCATCTTCTTCACCACCAGTACAACCTAATTCTAACTCTAATGTCATTTTCATTGCAGACATACGAGCAAGATACTGACAACAAATATCAATGTTATCTTTTAATGTTTCTTCTGACAGGTCGATCATATGTGAAGAAAATAGTGGTTTACCAGTTTTAGCAAAGTGAGTTTCACCAGCATCAAGTAAGCCATCAACCCATGGAAGTAATTTTCTTGCACAGTGGTCAGTGTGAACAATCACTGGTACACCATATTTTTCAGCCATTAAATGAACATGTTTTGCACCAGAAATAGCACCTAGTACTGCACATTCTTGTCCTTCTAATTTAAGACCTTTACCAGCGATGAACTGTGCACCACCATTTGAGAATTGAACAATAACAGGAGAACCTACTTTTGCCGCTGTTTCAATTACCGCATTAATTGTGTTGGTATCAACACAGTTAACTGCTGGTAAAGCAAAGTTATTTTCACGAGCGATTTGAAATACTTTTTGAACATCATCACCAGTTACAACACCGGGTTTAACGACATCAGAAATCTTTGTAGCCATTTTATTACCTATGATTTAATTATTATAAAAAATAAAGGATGAGTAATCATCTCATCCTTTTTACTGAATCTATATTATGCTTTTGCTCTCGCTTCTAACATTGCAACAGCAGGAAGTTTTTTACCTTCAACAAACTCAAGGAAGGCACCTCCACCAGTTGAGATGTAAGAAATTTTATCTTCAATTCCAAATAAGTCAATTGCAGCTAACGTATCACCACCACCGGCAATTGAAAAACCTTCACTATCAGCAATTGCTTTAGCAACAATTTCAGTTCCACGACGGAAATTAGGGAATTCAAATACACCAACTGGACCATTCCATAATATGGTTTTCGCTTTTTTAATAATATCAGCTAATGCTTCAGCTGATTTATCACCTAAATCAAGAATTTGTTCATTTTCTTTAACATCAGAAACTGATTTTTCTGTAGCCGTTGCTGTTTCACTAAATTCAGTCGCAACACGTACATCAGTTGGAACAGGAATATGGCAGTTAGCCATCAATTTTTTCGCTTCCGGGATTAAATCCGCTTCATATAGCGATTTACCTACATTATAACCTTCAGCCGCAATGAAGGTATTAGCAATACCACCACCGACAATAATTTGATCAGCGATTTTTGAAAGCGAATCAAGTACAGTAAGTTTAGTTGATACTTTAGAACCTGCAACAATCGCAACCATTGGACGAGCCGGATTATCAAGTGCTTTACCTAACGCATCAAGTTCCGCAGCTAATAAAGGACCAGCACATGCGATAGGTGCAAATTTACCCACACCATGCGTTGAAGCTTGAGCACGGTGAGCTGTTCCAAATGCATCCATTACATAGATATCACAAAGTGCGGCATACTTTTTAGATAACGTTTCATCATCTTTACCTTCACCCACATTGAAACGTACATTTTCAAGAACAACTAACTCGCCTTCTTTAACATCTACGCCATCAAGGTAATCTTTAACAAGACGGACAGGAAATGAAACATGTTCTTTTAAGTAATCAACGACTGGTTGCAATGAGAATTCAGGGTTATATTCTCCCTCTGTTGGACGACCAATGTGAGAAGTCACCATCACTTTAGCGCCTTTTTTGATTGCTTCTTCAATTGTCGGTAATGATGCCTTGATACGTGCATCAGAAGTGACTTTACCATTTTTGACTGGTACATTAAGATCTGAACGAATAAATAAACGTTTCCCTTTTAGATCAAGATCTTGCATTCTAATAACAGACATGAGACTTCCTCTTAATAAAAAAATATAAATAAAAATAAACTTCATGTATTCTAACATAAAAATTCTTTTTAGGTTATAGCGATTATTGTTCAAATAGTAAACGTTTGTCATCAATGTGTAATTTATAAATTGCAAATTTTTTATGTAACGGCATTGACAACTGGCAGAAAATCAGGCATATTTTGCCGCCTTATTAATATGTAATTTTATTTAAACTTGGGAGTTGACTTTGGCTAATATCAAATCAGCTAAAAAACGTGCGGTTCAATCCGAAAAACGCCGTAAACATAATGCTAGTAACCGTTCAATGATGCGTACTTATATCAAGAAAGTTTACGCAGCTGTTGCAGCTGGTGATAAACAAACAGCTGAAGTAGCATTCAAAGACATGCAAGCAGTTGTTGACCGTCAAGCGGCTCGTGGCTTAATCCACAAAAATAAAGCTGCACGTCATAAAGCAAATTTAATTAAACAGATTAAAGCATTGGCTTAATGCCCGAATCTGTTAACTATTGTAGTTAAAGAAAATGCTAAAAAGTGGTGTAAGCCACTTTTTTTATTTGTATAATAATCAGTTATTCCATATCAATAAAAAAAGAATAAGAGAGTATATTGTGGTTCAGCGTGATTATGTGAGAAGAAAAAGTCGACCGAAAAAAAACAAATCAAGCTTTATGCCAAAATTTATGATATTTATGGCAATTGTTCTTATTGTCTTATTTTCCACCATTCTCTATTTAATTACCAATAATAAACCTAACAAACCCGTTGAACAACCAAAAGTCAAAACGCCTCCACCTGCCGTTACCTTACCAGAGCAACCTCAGGAACGTTGGACATACCTTAAAGCGCTAGAAACACCCAATGCCAGTTCAAACGCAACATCGAATTCAGTTGCAAGCGAACGGCAACAAATTTTAGATAGTTTTGCGAATAACACCAATACACGATCGAATACCAATCAAACCTCATCGACAACAACGAAATGGACATTACAATGTGGTGCTTTTAAGGAAAAAGCCAATGCGGACACCCTAAAAGCTCAACTTGCTATGACAGGTATAAATGGTAATATTTCTTCTGGTCAGTTATATCGCGTTACAGCTGGGCCCTATACTAGCAAAAGCGAAGCTGATAAGGCGTTGAACTCATTAAAAAATAGTGGGATCAATAATTGTATTCTTTCTAACAAATAGAAAAAACCATGAAAACATTTCAGCAGATAACGTTGTTCTTAAAAATGTTGTGGGCTAAAATCAATCAGGATCAGTTGACCACATCCTCTGCCAGCCTTGCCTATACCACAATACTGGCACTTGTTCCGCTTATCACTGTTATTTTTTCATTATTATCCGCTTTTCCAATGTTTGATGAAATTAGCCTATCGCTAAAACAGCTCATTTACAGTAATCTCGTGCCTACAGCAAGTGATACCATTCAAAATTACTTAGAACAATTTATCACCAATACTAAAAAGATGACGGTAGTGGGTATAGTTGGATTAATCGTTACCTCATTATTGCTTATTAACTCAATTAATAGTGCGCTTAATCATATTTGGAGAACGAAACGCAAACGCTCATTTATGTATAATCTAACTATGTACTGGACAATATTGACTTTGGGGCCTATTTTAGCGGGCTCAAGTGTAGCGGTCAGTTCGTATATATTTTCGTTAAACTGGTTATCAACTGGAGCAACGGGGAATATTATGCTGAGTAGTTTACCGTTTATTATTTCTGTCGTTGGATTTTGGTTACTTTACAGTATTATCCCTACTGAATCCGTTCCTTTTAAAGAGTCATTCATTGGTGCGATTGTTGCAGCAATATTATTTGAAATAGGTAAACGTGCCTTTGCGTTTTATGTAAGTTCATTTCCAACTTATCAGTTAATCTATGGCGTAGTATCTTCTATTCCAATCATGCTTGTTTGGATTTACTGTTCTTGGTGTATTGTCTTATTTGGCGCTGAATTTGCAGCAACCTTAACCGAATTTAACCGTCCTAAAAAACGAATATCGGATAACCAAACTCAACCGGAGTAATATTTTTATGATCGCCTTAATCCAACGTGTTAAACAAGCTTCTGTCACTGTTGAAGATCAGATTATTGGAAAAATTAATCATGGGTTGTTGATATTACTCGGCGTCGAGCAAGATGATGATGAACAAAAAGCAATTCGATTATGTGAAAAAGTCCTTGGCTACCGTATTTTTAGTGACAGTGACGGCAAGATGAACCTTAATGTTAATCAAGCTCAAGGGGAAGTTCTTGTTGTATCCCAATTTACTTTAGTTGCAGATACCCAAAAAGGAATGCGTCCAAGCTTTACCAAAGGGGCTAAACCAGAAGATGCCAATAAACTGTATCAATTCTTTGTTGAGCAATGCCAAAAGAATATTAAGACGCAAACTGGTCAGTTTGCAGCAGATATGCAAGTATCATTAATTAATGATGGTCCGGTAACCTTCTGGCTTCAGGTTTAGTCATTTGACGGATCATAGGCTTATGCAGAAATAGTTTCTACTTTACCTAATTCAGTAAAACAGTCATTTACCATATGCTCAATCTAGAATCATTTTAATTTTTTAAGCATATCGATATCGGATTGATTTTCATTTAAGCCTAATTGATTTAATTTATTGGTATAATACTGTTTAACATCCTGCCAACGATAATAAGGATATTGTTGGGTACTAATTGGCAGATGGACTTCTTGTTCATTTAATAAGATTTTAACCAGTATCGGATGATGTGGTTGTTCACTTTTATAAAAAATCCATTGTATATTGGCGCCCATAGGAATAATTTTTTCTGCATGCCAGACAGTCGGATAATCAAATAGCGTCTTGGCAACTTTTGTTGTACCCTCAATTTCCATTAGCGTTGCAAACGGAGAAAGCGTCTCTGCATGGGCAAAACGCAAATTAGCATCAACATTATTATTGGTAATTGCGTTATCGGCTGTCATTAGCATATTCCTTAATAAAGGTGCAGCAATTTTAATTTGAATACCATTGGCATCAAATGCCGGACCAATTTGTAAATAATTTTTGGCAGTGACAACCGTATTAAACCACGCATTTGCTTCCTCTGAAAAATAATCATCAAAATTAAGTTGATGATTAACTAATACCTCTGTGGGTAATGCCTGTAACTCTTGATAGAGTTGATAAACGGCCAGACTAAAATCTTCGGTTTTAATCGAATTATATTCACCAATATCCATTCCAACATTTAATTTTTCAATAAAATCAAGGGTAAAAAATTTCATAGCAACTGTTTGACTCAGTGCGATAGTTTTAGGTGAAAATTTAATTTCTTTTAAAGCATTTTTAACCGCTTTACTCTGTTTATATTTATCATAAGCAGGCGAATAGTTAAAAAAGCGTAACAACGTTTGTTCATTTTCGGGCTGGGTCGTGACTTGAACATGAGGATACTTTTCTTTAAACGGTTGAACAAAAATTTCAGCCGTCTCTTTAGCTCTAGGCGACGTAGATGAAATCACCGCAATGTTATGTCCTTTAAAGACAGTTGGATTGTTTTTTAACATCCGTTGACTGATGAGACCAATATCTTGACGCCCTAAATCGGTTAGCTCTCCATAGTGATTATTATTCAACTGTTTAATATACAAAACTTGCTTGAGTAGCAATTTTCCACTATCAGTAAGTTGATTATCTTTGTCGGCTAATAATAATGTGTGATAAGCAATCTCTTCATATTTTGATTTACTAATATAGCGAGAACCATGGCGACCGATGTGATTAATATAAAATGCTTGATAGCCTTTTGGAACAGGGGTAATGGTTTGTTTAGTATCATAATGATAGGCCGTCTTTGAGCCTGCTAGTTGTGGTAATGCAAAACAAAATGAAGAGAAAGCAAGTAACATAATTGCACCTATTCCCCTAGAAGAATGAAAAAACACGTTTTGATTAATTACTACCATACATTGCTCCTGCTAATCATACCATATCAAGAAAAGCGAATGGGTCTACGACATTATTTTTAAACGATACTGGTATCAAATCAATAGAAAAAAGCATCTTAGAAACAATTTACAAAATCATTCCTAATAAACTTATTTATACCTCAATTGAAAAAGCCTAACGCAATTAAATGACAATATAAATTATTTTAATAACACTCTTTTAATTTTTGTAAAAAAGATTATCTTAGTAAGCATTTCAAAAAACTTCTATTAGTCGAATAAAAATAATGAAATTATATGGCATAACTGGCACCAAAATTTGTTGCGCTTTTATCGCAGCGTGCATAAAAGATCGTTACACATCTACCCGTTTTTTTAAGGATTTAATTGCTGGTATTACGGTTGGTATTATTGCTATACCATTAGCCATGGCTTTAGCAATAGCGAGTGGTGTTCCACCACAACATGGGCTTTACACCGCAATAATTGCAGGTGTTGTCATTGCATTAACCGGAGGTTCACGCTTCAGCGTATCGGGCCCAACAGCGGCATTTGTCGTGATTTTATATCCCGTTTCATTACAATTTGGTTTGTCTGGATTACTTGTTGCGACCTTATTATCCGGTGTCTTTCTAATAATCATGGGAGTAATTCGACTTGGTCGATTAATTGAATATATTCCTTTACCTGTTGTTTTAGGCTTTACCTCTGGCATTGCGATAACTATCGCCACCATGCAAATCAAAGATTTTTTTGGTTTAACACTTGAACACATGCCGGAAAGTTATATCAGCAAAGTAACCGCTTTAGTTAAAACCTTTCCAACTATTAATTTTGCCGATACTTTAGTGGGGATTGTAACACTGATAGTACTGATTGTATGGCCGAAACTTCGAATAAAAATATCTGGGCATTTACCTGCATTAATAACGGGTATTTTGGTCATGTTTATTTTGAATCAATTTGGCTATGAAATTGAAACTATCGGTTCTCGATTTACCTATATTTTACCTGATAATAGCATCGGTCATGGTATCCCGTCCGTTTTACCCGAATTTATCTTACCTTGGCAGCACGCTGATTTTGAATGGGATTGGTCAATGTTATCCGCTCTGCTTCCAATTTCGCTTACAATGGCAATGCTATGCGCGATTGAATCATTATTATGTGCCGTCGTATTAGATGAAATGACCCATACAAAACATCACTCAAATAGTGAACTTATCGGACAAGGATTAGGCAATATTATTGCGCCGTTTTTTGGAGGGATTTCAGCAACAGCCGCTATAGCCCGTTCCGCTGCTAATGTCAAAGCAGGCGCAACATCACCTATTGCTGCCGTGCTGCATTCGATTGTAGTATTGCTTGCCCTCATTTGTTTTGCACCATTATTATCCTATATACCTTTATCAGCAATGGCTGCCTTGTTATTAATTGTGGCATGGAATATGAGCGCTGTGCAACGAGTGATATATATAATTAAATGCGCACCTAAAGATGATATTTTAATCATGCTTATTTGCATGTCTTTAACCGTATTATTTGATATGGTTATTGCTATAACACTTGGCATAGTGTTAGCTTCAATCCTATTTATGCGTCGTATTGCACACATGACACGATTGGTTGAACTCAATCGAAGCAGTGAAAAAACATTAGTACTTCGCATTAATGGACCACTATTTTTTGCCGCCGCTGAACGTACCTTTTCCGAAATCTATCAGAAGATAAATGGCTATGAGCACATCGTATTACAGTGGGATGCGGTGCCTATTCTTGATGCGGGTGGGCTTAATGCATTACGCCATTTTGTTGATGAATTGCCAGCACAAGTAGATTTATCTATTTGTGAATTACAATTCCAACCATTGAAAACATTAGCCAGAGCCAAGTTTATACCGATTTCGAATAAATTAATGTTTTATTCAACATTAGATGAAGCACTGAAAGATAAAAATTAAAAGGACAATTAGTTTTATTATATTGATTAATTATTATACGTAAAGAAAATAGTACGCATTTTCTTTGCATATTTAGCATTACCTCCGTCATGCTTTCTTTTCGCTCGCTAAAAACGTCTGGCAAGTTTGAATTGAAAGGCTATGTTGATTACAACCGAAAGTTAACCATATAAAATAGGAATTTAATATGATATCTACTGAAAATAACACTCAAGATCTTAAACAAAAAACAGGCTGGTTTATTTTTATCGGTGTGATTTTAATTATTTTGGGATGCTTAGCATTAGGCTACCAGTTTATTGCAACTGTCTTTTCTGTTTACTTTATCGGTTCATTACTTTTAATTGCAGGTATTGCACAAATAATACATGCCTTTAATATTAAAGGATTTGGTCAAACAGCCTTATGGGCGGTAATGGGCATTTTGTATATCTTTATCGGATTAATGGCGTATTTCCAACCTATTGCCGTTTCTTCTGCATTTACATTACTGATTTCACTCTTACTGGTTATCAGTGGGTTTACACAAATATTTGCTTCATTAAATAACCGAGAAATACCACGTTGGGGATGGATTTTAGCATCGGGGATTATTACGCTAATTTTAGGTTTAATGATTATTGCCGGCTGGCCATACGATAGTCTTTGGGTATTGGGCATGTTTTTAGGAATTGACCTTATTTTCCAAGGTTGGGCGTATGTTGCTATCGGTTTTGCACTTAAAAAGCGCCAATAGTTAAAATAGCTAATCTGATTGCTCATAATCATGTGTTTTGAGATTATGAGCAATGTTTTCTAACTCATTCAAGCTCACTGTCATTTTCTGAACGTATTGAAAAGCAGGCTATTTATAGCTTTTATTTGTTTTAGCCTTCACATCCTTCATGGATAGTAAAATACGATGATAATTATCAAGCCTCGATGGTGCTATTTTTCCTTCTTGTACCGCTTTTTGTAACAAACATCCTGGTGTATTTGAGTGATTACAATCACGGAATTGACACCCGCCTAAATAATCATCAAACTCTATAAAGCCATGAATAACTTGTTCAGGTTCAAGATGCCACAATCCAAATTCACGAATCCCCGGCGAATCAATAATATCGCCACCATTGGGTAGATGATAAAGCCGTGTAGAGGTTGTAGTATGTTGACCAAGACCCGATAATTCAGAGATATCGCCTGTTAAAGCTGATTGTGCCTGTTCAGGCAATAACAGATTAATAATGCTTGATTTACCTACGCCAGACTGACCAACCAAAATAGACACTTTTCCTTGCAACGCATCTTGCAAAGGGGCTAACCCTTGCTGATTTTGACAAGAGACAAACAATAACGGATAACCAATATCCCGATAAATTGATAACTGCTTTTCAATCTCCGTACGCTGTTCAGGGGTAAGTAAATCAATTTTATTTAACACAATTATGGGCTGAATATTGGTTGCTTCACAAGCCACTAAATAACGATCAATAATGTTCAAGGATAATTCCGGTAAAACTGCCGATATAATGACAATCTGATCGACATTGGCTGCGACAGGTTTTACACCGTCATAAAAATCCGGACGCACCAATTCTGAGTGTCGAGGATGTACTGCCTCAATAATACCATTAGTATTGGGTTCCAAACTCTCTCGCCATATTACTTTATCACCGGTAACCAACGACGGTAAGGTACGGCGAATACTGCAACGATAAATTAGTCCAGTATCATCTTCGACGTCAGCGGATTTACCATAACGACTCACAACGACACCTTCACGCGGCAACGAAAAACTCGACAAGTTGTCATCTTGTCTTGTCTCTAATCGTTGCTGATGTTTAGCAGCTACACGCCTTTTTTGATTTTTTGATAATTGATTTTTTGCCACAGTTACGAATTTTTTACTAAACAGTTTGACAGATATGCTACACTACTCGGCATTAAAAAGAAAATTTCCACAGCAAATTATGATCAAACACTCTCAAATTAATAGTAGTAATCTAATTTGGATTGATCTTGAAATGACGGGACTTGATCCAAAAACTGATCGTATTATTGAAATTGCCACTATTGTAACTGATTCTGACCTTAATATTCTTGCAGAAGGTCCGGTTATTGCTGTTCATCAATCAGATGAACAATTAGCGCTCATGGATGAATGGAATCAAAACACTCATGGCAATTCGGGATTAATCGACCGTGTACGCAATAGTACTATTTCAGAACAGCAAGCCGAACAACAAACCATCGCATTTTTACAACAATGGGTACCAGAAAACTGCTCACCAATATGTGGTAATACGATTGGTCAAGATCGACGTTTTTTATTTAACTATATGCCGAAGTTAGAAAAATATTTTCATTATCGTTATTTAGATGTCAGTACTATTAAAGAATTAGCAAAACGTTGGAAACCCGAAATTTTGAAAGGCATTACAAAACAAGGTACCCATCAAGCACTTGACGATATTCGTGATTCCATTTCAGAACTTGTCTATTATCGTCAGCATTTTTTTAATCTAGATCATTAACGTGCATGCAAATTATCTATACCCTTTTATTATATCTAATTCAGCCATTTGTTTGGCTAAAACTATTATGGCGCAGTCGTAAAGCGCCAGCCTACCGTCAGCGCTGGTTAGAACGATATGGTTTTTGCAAAAATAAAGTCAAACCAAATGGTATTTTAGTGCATGCCGTATCCGTAGGTGAAACAATAGCGGCGATTCCGCTAATTAAAGCATTGCAACAAAAATATCCACAGTTACCAATCACTGTTACCACCATGACGCCGACAGGTTCTGAGCGAGTAAAATCGTTATTAAAAGACAGTGTCAGTCATGTTTATCTACCCTATGATCTGCCCGGAGCCATAAAACGATTCTTAAAAACCACAAAGCCTAAAATTGTTATAATTATGGAAACTGAACTTTGGCCTAATTTAATTAGCCAATGTTATAAACAAAAAATTCCTTTAATTATTGCAAATGCCAGATTATCAGAACGATCTGCTGCTCGCTATGGCAAATTAGGCAAAGCAGTCAAACAATTATTTTCGAAAATCAGTATGGTGGCAGCTCAAAATCAGCAAGATGGTGAACGATTTGTTTCACTTGGTTTACCTGCTGATCATTTAGCAATAACAGGCAGCATAAAGTTTGATATTAACTTATCCAATGAGCAGCGCCAAAACATAAACCAGTTAAAACAACAATGGCAATTAAAAAGGCCAGTGTTAATTGCAGCAAGTACCCATAGTGGCGAAGATGAAATTATTTTAACTGCATTTAAAAAATTACTGCTTAAACATGCCAATTTATTGTTAATTCTGGTTCCACGTCATCCTGAACGTTTTAAAACGGTTGAAAAACTCATTAGTGATAATGGTTTTAATTATTTAAAGCGTAGTACAAATCAAATACCTACAGAACAAACTCAAATAGTTTTGGGCGATACAATGGGCGAACTAGTAGAGCTTTACGCAATGGCAGATATCGCTTTTGTGGGTGGTAGCCTAGTAAAACAGGGTGGACATAATCCTTTAGAGCCTGCACTGCACCATATTGCTATTATTACCGGTGAATATTTTTTTAATTTCCAAGTGATTTGTGAACAGTTGATTGAAGCGCAAGGAATGATTGTTTGCACAAACTCAGCGGATGATTTATATTCAACAATAGATCGCCTATTAAATGATAATAGTCGCCGAGTACAACTGGGCGAAAATGCCTATCTCGTTTTGAAGCAAAATCAAGGAGCACTCAGTAGACTTTTAGCAGTTATTAACCATTATCTTAATATCAAATGAGGCTAAGCTGTGGATAAAAAAAACGGTTTATTATTGGTTAATTTAGGTACACCTAGCGCGACAACGCCAGATGCTATAAAACAGTATTTAACAGAATTTTTGCTTGATCGACATGTTGTTGATCTGCCCAGCTTTATTTGGTATCCAATTTTAAAATATATTATATTACCTAAACGTATCCCCTACATTCTCAAGCATTACCAAAAAATCTGGATAAAGGGTAGTTCACCTTTGTTACATTACAGTAAATTGTTACACGAAAAATTGCAGCAACACTTACCCAATATAAAATGTGAACTTGCCATGACGTATGGTGAGCCGAGTCTTCAAGCTGCCTTAAATAACTTAAAATCCTGTAAAAAAATTACGTTGTTACCCCTATTCCCGCAATATTCTACAACCACAACACTTGCCGTTCTGGATAAAATCAAACAATTAAATGATACCAATATTATAAGAAGTAATATTCACTATATTCGAGACTATGCTGATCACCCAAGTTACATTAATGCACTCTATTTACAGATAAAACAGGCTTTTTTAGAACAAGGGCAACCCGATGTTTTACTCCTTTCTTATCATGGTATGCCTGAGCGCTATATTATTAAACGCCATGATGATTATATCGAGCGATGTGAACTCACCACCTTATTATTAATTGAAAAGTGTTTAGCGAACGGCATCACGCTGCCAATACAAATGGCCTATCAATCAAAATTTGGAAAAGGAAAATGGGTTGAACCAAACACGAGTGACATACTTAGAAATTTAGCTTTAAATGGCGTGACTCGTGTTCATGTGATGTGCCCAGGATTTTCTGCGGATTGTATTGAAACTTGTTATGAAATAGATCATGAAAATCGAGAAATATTCCTTAATTCAGGAGGAAAACACTTTCATTACATCCCTGCATTAAATGATTCACAACAACATATTAATACTATCATCGATCTCATACATCAGACGGAATCTTAAAAACCGATCCGACTTTTTTTTCGATTAATTTGATTTAAAATAAGATTAAAACTATATTTGCAAGTGAAATGTTAAATTTAACACATCATTGTACATTTATTACAATTAAAATGGACAATTATGAATACTTATCGATATGCTTTGTTACTTTACCTTGATCAATGAGCAGATAAGTGTTCAAAATAGGCGCACAAAGGAGAATAATAGATGAAAATAATCATTATTGGAGCTCAAGCAGCTGGGGCGAGTGCTGCAGCTAAAGCCAAAAGAATAAACCCTAATGCAACAATTCGTATCTATGAAAAATCGGATATTGTTTCATTCGGTGCGTGTGGCTTACCTTATTATATTGGCAATCATTTTACTGATGCTAATGAAATGATATCCCGAACACCTGAACAATTTCAAAAAGATGGTATTGAAATAAAAACACGACATGAAGTGATATCTGTTGATGTTAAACAAAAAAAATTACTTATTAAAGATTTAAATAACGGTGAAAACATTGAAGATAGCTTTGACAAATTGCTATTTGCTGTAGGTGCAAGTCCAATTATTCCAACACTGGCGAATGATCAGCTGGACAATATTTTTACGTTACGCAATCTTTATGATGGATTAGCAATCAAAGAAGCGCTGTCAAAACCGGAATGCAAAAATATTATTATTGTTGGAGCTGGTTATATTGGATTGGAGATAGCCGAATCATTGGTTGCATTAAAAAAGAAAGTAAAATTAATTCAATTAGATAATCGAGTATTAGTCGAAGCATTCGATGAGCAACTTACTGACATTATTCAGGAAAATATTGAGCAACATTGTGACTTACATTTACAAGAAAGTGTCCAAGGTTTTGTTGGTCAAGATAAAGTGACGCAGGTTATAACAAATAAAGGACAATATCCTGCTGATCTGGTTATTATCGCTACCGGTGTTAGACCAAATAGTCAAATCTACAAAAACATTGGCATTAATACCCTAAATAATGGTGCCATTATTACCGATGATTTAGGTAGAACAAATATCACTGATATTTATGCCGCTGGAGATTGTGCCACGCTGTTCCATAAAGTCAGCCAAACTAAAGTCTATATTCCATTAGCAACTGGCGCAAACAAATTAGGGAAAATTGTAGGTGAAAACATTGCAGGTGGCAATTGTCAATTTCCTGGTACGTTAGGCACATCAGCGCTCCGAGTATTTAATATTGAAGCAGGACGAACAGGAATAACTGAAAATGAAGCCATCAAATTAGGTATCCCCTATAAAACGGTTTTAGTAAACGATAAAAACCACAGTAATTATGTCGAAGGTCAATCACCCGTTACGGCTAAACTTATTTATCATGCTGAAACACGCAAGATTTTGGGGGGACAATTAGTCGGCGGCACTGGTTCTGCATTGAGAATAAATGTATTAGCAACAGCAATATGGTCACAAATGAAGATTGACGAACTTACAATGTTAGATTTTCTGTATGCACCACCTTTTTCACGGCCTTGGGATATTTTAAATATAGCAGGTTCCATTGCCAAATAGAGATGATGAAAAGAGTGTTTACTAATCACTCAAAAATAGTCAATAAAAAATTAAATTTGTTAATCAATTGCTTCAGTATTAAAACAAACCTTTAAAGCACTTAACAAATTGATTAATAAATAAAATTAAAGAATTATTGATAATTATTTAATTATATACCCCCTAAAAGGGCGAGGATCGATTATGTCAGATGCCATTTTTCACGGGATTTTTTTTGAAAAATTCCTATCCATTACTCATTACCAAACATTAATTGGTCTTGGGCTATTACTTATTTGTTTTTTTGTCATAATGAAACCATTACAAGACAAAAAAATTAATTTTTCAGTTCGCATGTTAGTTGGCTTGATACTTGGGGCAGTTCTTGGTCTGGGAATCCAATGGTCGGCAGGTTTTCCTAAAAGTTCAACAGTTTGGATGCAAGAGATTGCAACATGGTATGGTCTTTTTGGGCGTGCCTTTATTGCCTTTATACGTATGCTAGTGATTCCACTGGTATTTGTCTCAATTGTTAAAGTTATTATTGATTTTTCGGGAAAAAAGAATTTACCCCAAATAGCATTCCGTGGCATTTTTTGGTTACTTTTCACCACGGCAATCGCTTGTATAGTCGGCATTGTTTTAGCTAACGTTTTTGAACTCGGTGAAATAAGCTCAACATCAGTACATCATGCTCAAGCTAAACATTATACCAATATTATTGATACCTTCGTTAATCTGATCCCTAGCAATATTATCGGAGCCATGGCAAAAGAAAATATTGTAGGATTAGTTATCTTTTCAGCATTAATGGGGCTTGCCGCCAATAGAATGGAAAAGAAAAACCCTCAACCGATTGCCTTGTTTAAAACATTTATTGAAGCGCTATACAAAATTGTTATGTCAATTGCAATGACCATTATTAAATATATGCCGTATGCTGTCATTGCGTTACTCGCCCGTACAATCATATCTAATGGTATTCCTGCAATTGTTGAAGTATCAAGTTTTGTTGCAGCGGTTTATATTGCAACTCTCGTTATGCTTATCGTACATGTATTAATTGTCTTAATTCATGGTATTTCACCAGTAATGTTTATCAAAAAAGCATTAGGAACATGGCTATTAGCATTCACTAGCCGCTCGTCAGTAGGCACCTTACCAATGACTATTTCAACATTAACCGTCAGAATGGGGGTCAACACCGGTACAGCAAACTTAGTTGGCTCACTTGGCAGCACCATGGGTATGAATGGTTGTGCTGGATTTTTTCCTGCATTATTAGCGGTAATGGTCGCCCATATGGTTGGGATAGATACCAATATTCAATTTTACATTATGCTTGTAATAGTCGTTGTCATTGGATCAATAGGAATTGCAGGCATTCCAGGAACAGCAACCGTTGCAGCAACAGTGGTTTTATCTGGGATGGGAATGGTCGAATACTTCCCGTTAATTGGTATGGTACTCGCTGTCGATCCAATTATTGATATGGCTCGAACTTTAGCTAACGTATCGGGTGCAATGACCGCAGCGGTTGCCACAGATCGTGAAGTAGGATTAATGAATATGAATGTCTTTAACGATCCGAATGTCACTCTGGATAATGACAACGCCGAAGCTTAAGTAACAACAATATATATTCAATGATAAAAAGGACGCGATTAAGCGTCCTTTTTTAGGTTAATAAAACCATTCAAACCAATTAAAGTGATTTCAACCAATCAGAAACATCTTTACCTAATGTTTTGTGACGCATGGCATATTGAACAAACGTTTGTATATAACCAAGTTTATTACCACAATCATGACTTTGTCCTTTAATACAGTACGCATCGACAGGCTCTTCTTCAAGTAACATTGCAATGCCATCTGTTAATTGAATTTCACCGCCAGCACCTAATGGCGTTTTAGCAAGTAATGGCCAAATTTTCTCAGATAATACATAACGCCCAACCACAGACTGATTTGATGGCGCATCCTCAACCGACGGTTTTTCAACCACACTATACATCTGTGCCACATTCCCTGCGGCAAGTTCTTCACCACGACAATCGACAATACCATATGAAGACACTAATTCCTTAGGCACAGGTTCAACCATGATTTGACTATGTTTAGTTTCGTGATAATTATGAATCATGGCAGCTAAATTGTCACAAGTGAGATCGCTTTCATATTCATCAATAATCACATCCGGTAATACTACTGCAAAAGGTTCATCGCCCACTAAAGGATAGGCACATAAAACAGCGTGACCAAGCCCTTTAGCTAAACCTTGACGTACACTTGTTATCGTTACATGTTTAGGAAGTATACTTTGCACTTCTTGCAACAACTGACGCTTCACCCGTGCTTCTAACATGGCTTCTAATTCAAAACTGGTGTCGAAATGGTTTTCTATTGAATTTTTGGATGAATGCGTAACAAAAATGATTTCGGTAATACCGGCTGCAATACATTCATTAACCACATATTGAATAAGTGGTTTATCCACAACAGGTAACATTTCTTTAGGAATTGCTTTAGTTGCGGGTAACATGCGTGTTCCTAGACCAGCAACAGGGATAACCGCTTTTTTTACTTTACCCTTTAGGGAATTTTCAAAATTAAATGACATAATCATTCCTCAAAAAAATTAACGGCTAATACTATCATAATTTGCTTCCGTTGGACGACCATTTATAAATGGTATTTTTAACGCTCACAGACTTTAACATAAAAGGTATCAAAATAAGTGTATGAATAAATGCTCTCTACATCTTTTTTCGATCAAACTGGTCTAAAAAATTGAACCAATAGATTTTGGTATAGACCATGATCGCCTACGATAAAAATAGTATTGATAATCTGTAAAAAAACGAATACGTTAGCAAATTTATATTGTTTTAGAAAATAAGTAAGTTAAATAGATGTTTATAACAATTATCAGCGAATTCCCAATTAGTTCAAATAAAAACAACTTATCAATATATGGAATAAAATGATGTGAATTACTATAAACAAATTCTTCCTAAAAACAGTGAAAACATCATATGTAATCAATCATAAAGTTAATAACCAATAAAAAATAAGTTAAAAAATACCAATGTCGACTACAATGAATTAACCCTCTAATCCTTACAATTTTTTTGTATTAGTATTAGCTTGTCTCAATTTAATAAATTATCAAAAATCATTTTATGTAAATATTCATTTCAAAAAAAAAATAAGATCTGACGCAATATGAATTAATATATATTATTAAATATCTAACAGTTACTTGATTAAAAGCACAGTTCGTCAACTTGACGAACTGTGCTTTTATGAGAAAAATAGATTTATTATAGAAGTAAATGTGAATGATAAATTATGTATATTTCGACTCACTGCTCCATTTATAATCTATCGCTCACTTCATCAGCCGTATGGGTAATTGCTTTACCACCAGATTGAACATCTTTACCGACACCACTTACCGTATTACAACCCACGACAAACGTTGCCATAACTAACCCTAGCATTAACATTAACATTTTTCGGAACATATTAAATACTCCTCTAATTAATTACATGGTTATTTTAATGTAGCAAACGCTTCTGCTACTCGATGAATATTATGGTGATTTAAACCCGCCACACACATCCGTCCACTGCCCACCAAATAAACAGCAAAGTTATTTTTTAAATATGTGACTTGTTCTTCAGAAAATCCAGTATAACTAAACATACCTCGCTGTTTGATCAGATAATCAAAATTGTTTTCGGGTACTAACTTATTTAGTAATTCAACAAGCTTTATTCGCATTGAGATAATACGTTCACGCATTGCAGTAACTTCATTAATCCATTGGGTTTTCAGTTCGACATTATTCAAAATATAACTAACAAGATGAGCACCATAGGCCGCAGGACTTGAATAATTTCGACGTACGGTTGCTTGAAGTTGACCAAGTACACGATTAGCGACTTCGCTGTTATCACATAAAACGGATAAACCACCCACTCTTTCACCATATAACGAAAATGTTTTTGAAAAAGAGTTACACACAAAACCACATATCCCTAACTCTGCCACTCGTCTAATTGCATATGCATCATCTTCGATACTCTTACCAAATCCTTGATAGGCAATATCCATAAAGGGAATAAGATCGCGTGTTTTTAATATATCAATAACCTGATCCCACTGTGCATGTGTTAAATCGGCACCGGTTGGATTATGACAACAAGGGTGTAGCAAAACAACGCTTTTAGCCGTTAATTGATGTAAAGTTTCAAGCATTGCATCAAAATTAACGCCACAAGTTTGTGAATCAAAATACGGATATTTATTTACCTTAAATCCAGCACCATGAAAAATGTCTATATGATTTTCCCATGTTGGATCACTGACCCAAACTTCTGATTTCGGAAAATAGCGAAACAAAAAATCAGCACCTATTTTTAATGCCCCTGAACCACCTAAAGTTTGAATGGTTGCAATGCGTTTATCTTTAAGAGCGCTGTGTGCTTCACCAAATAGCAAACATTGAATAGCTCGACAATAATCAGGTAATCCACTCATCGGTAAATAAAGTGATGCAGTTTTATCGTTTTGATAGATAAAATCCCGTGCAGCTTTTACACATGCTAATTGAGGTACAACACTGTTTTCATCATAATAATAACCGATACTTAAATTTGTTTTATTCATTCGGTTATCCTGATTAAACTCAGCAACTAATGATAAAATAGGATCCCCTGCGTACGACTCAACTTTTTCAAACATATTTGCAACCTAATTACACGGCAACTAATGATAAATAATTGTAGATTATTGCATCAACTCAATCGGCAATCAATCATTAAATAGAAGTTTACACGTTCTGGGTATGATTAATCATTCACTTGAATGATTAATGTAAAAAAAGATAAATATGGCAAGGCTTAAACGATAAAATTTCTTTAGATATTGCTAATCATAAAAGATGTTTGTCACCCTAAACGAGTATACTGACTACCTTATAGGATTATCTAAAAAAAGCGGAAATGAAGGGCGAAAATTCATGCAATTAAAAAGTAGTCACCAAGTGACTACACCAATTCGATTTGGGCACTAGGTATAAGTCCAAAATTTTTCAGAGTAAAGGATGTATTGCGTTTATTTTACAGCAATGACTTCAATTTCAACCTTAGCATCTTTGGGTATTCTGGCGACTTGTACGCAAGAACGAGCAGGAAACGCAGCATGATGTTCTGTAAAAAAGGCTTCATAAATTGCATTAACGGCCGCAAAATCATTCATATCAGCTAAAAAAATGGTGGTTTTAACGATATCACTAACTTGATAACCCGCTGCCGTAATAATAGCTTTTACATTTGCTAAACTTTGTTTAGCTTGTTCTTTGACACAATCTGACATTTTACCGGTAACTGGATCTAACGGTATTTGTCCTGATGCAAATAACATATTGCCCAAATCAACGCCTTGTACATAAGGTCCTATTGCTGCGGGTGCGTTATCTGTATTAATGATTTTTTTCATATCAATATCTCCTGTAATCATCTGCCCTTGCTAAAAAAATAAAGGGGAATATTATGCTAAGTTAATTTTCAACATTTGAACAGGAACACTATTTAGTGTCAAGTAAGAACAAAATTATGATCATGGGACTTCTTAAGATTTTCTGTTATGATAATCACAATTTTTTTGTTTATTGAGAGTTAACATGTTTGAGAATTTAACCGACCGTTTATCGCAGACATTCCGTAATATCAGTGGTCGAGGACGACTGTCTGAAGATAATATAAAAGAAGCACTACGTGATGTACGTATGGCATTACTTGAAGCCGACGTAGCACTTCCTGTTGTACGTGAATTTATTAATCAAGTAAAAGAAAAAGCCGTTGGTCTGGACGTTTCTAAAAGCTTAACACCAGGTCAAGAATTTATCAAAATAGTGCAAGCTGAACTCACATCGGCTATGGGTGAAGTTAATAGCACCCTCAATTTGGCAACACAGCCCCCCGCTGTTATTTTGATGGCTGGTTTGCAAGGGGCAGGTAAAACCACCAGCGTCGCTAAATTAGCTAAATTTTTAAAAGAAAAGCAAAAAAAGAAAGTGCTGGTTGTGTCTGCTGACGTCTATCGTCCGGCTGCAATTAAACAATTAGAAACGCTTGCAAAAGCCATTGATGTGGAATTTTTCCCATCGGATATTCACGAAAAACCAGTGAATATTGTTAATAAAGCCATTTCTCACGCTAAACTTCAGTTCTTCGATGTGTTAATTGTCGATACAGCGGGACGCTTACATATTGATAGCAACATGATGGATGAAATCAAAGAACTGCATCAGGCTATCAACCCAATCGAAACGTTATTTGTTGTTGATGCAATGACAGGGCAAGATGCCGCCAATACCGCAAAAGCCTTCAATGATGCTTTGCCACTTACCGGTGTGATTTTAACCAAAGTTGATGGTGATGCCCGTGGTGGTGCGGCGTTATCGATTCGTCATATTACGGACAAACCGATTAAATTCTTAGGAATGGGAGAAAAAACAGATGCTTTAGAGCCATTCTTCCCAGATCGTATTGCTTCACGAATTTTAGGTATGGGAGATGTCATCTCCTTAATCGAAGAGTTGCAACAGAATGTTGATCGTGAAAAAGCAGAAAAAATTGCCAAGAAGTTAAAAAAAGGCGACAAGTTCGATTTTAACGATTTCCAAGATCAACTTAAACAGATGCGAAATATGGGTGGAATGGGAGCTATGTTGGCAAAACTTCCCGGTGCGGGGCAACTACCTGAACACATTAAAGCGCAAATGGACGATAAAATTACCATTAAAATGGAGGCGATTATTAGTTCAATGACGTTAAAAGAAAGAGCCAATCCTGAAATCATCAAAGGATCTCGAAAACGTCGAATTGCTAATGGATCAGGTACTCAAGTACAAGACGTCAACAAACTACTTAAACAGTTTGAAGATATGCAAAAAATGATGAAAAAAATGAAAGGCGGCGGCATGATGAAAATGATGCGCCAAATGAAAGGACTTATGGGTGGCGGAATGGGCTTCCCCCACCGCTAATAAGCTGATATCAACTCGCTTGTTATGCTTTAAACAAAGTATAACAAGCGATATTTACACGAGCATTGCGTATTAATCTGCGTAATGCTGGTAAAAACATTATGGATTAACCGATTTAATTT
Source organism: Gilliamella sp. CG16 (assembly GCF_046635785.1). Lineage (NCBI taxonomy): Bacteria > Pseudomonadati > Pseudomonadota > Gammaproteobacteria > Orbales > Orbaceae > Gilliamella > Gilliamella sp. CG16. The sequence goes on along the minus strand of NZ_JBIDFL010000014.1, from coordinate 12,427 downwards.
TAGTTGGTCGGCTCATTGTCAATACCGTCCCGATTGATGAAACAATAATAAATGTAATGGCTAACCATTGATAGCGCGTTAATTGCTCTTGCAAAACAATGAAGCCTGACAAAGCAGCAAAAACTGGCGACAAACTCATTAATGTACTAAATGTTTGAGCGGGTAATCTTGGCAACGCTATCATATCTAATCCATAAGGAATGGCCGACGCCAATAATGAAACCACAAACACTAAAGGAAGAAGTTCCAAAGAAAACATAGCACTCCCACTATCCCACACACCAATAGGAAATACAAATAACGACGCTATCAAAGACCCTATCGCAACACTTGATGAACCATATAATGCCCCAGCTTTACGCCCAAAGACAATATAACATGCCCAACCTGAACCTGCTAATAATGCCATTAAAATGCCAACGGGATCTAAATCACCAGAAGCTTGATGAATCGGTAAAAGTATCGCAAGCCCGATAACTGCAACGCCTAACCAAATAAAATCAACTAACCGACGCGAATAACACATTGCGACAACTATCGGTCCAGTAAGTTCTATCGCAACGGTAATACCAAGCGGAATTCTGGCAATGGCACTATAAAAAGCCAAATTCATGCAACCGGTTGCTACACCATATAAAAACACATACTTAAAAGCTTGTTTAGTAATGGGTTTACGCCATGGTTTAAAAATAATGATAAGCATCAAGGATGAAAAAGTTAATCGCCAAGCAGTCATCCCTTCAGGGCCTAATACCGGAAAAAGATATTTGGCCATAGATGCACTTGATTGTAACGAAATCATAGAGATAAAAATAATAAAGACCGGCCAAGATCGTTTAAACATGCCTAATTACCTTGTTAATATAATCAGAAAAAATTGCTCGTCATTTCACAACATACGATGAAATCTAAAGAAATCAATTTTTGATCATTGCTAATGATGATTTAATATAAAATGTCCATATAAGTACGAGTAGGAATGTTTTCAATCCATACTTCGATTTAACTCCTGTCAATTTTCTCTTTTTACTGAGAGCAATGCGAGATCTTGCAATGCTTTTTTATAGGGAGAGTCTGGCAGGATAGCAATCACATCAAAAGCCTTTTGGGCTTCTTGCTGTGCTATTTGTAATGTATATTCAAGTGAACCACACTCATTCATGATCTGCAGAATACGATCCAACAAATGTCGCCCATTTCCTTGCTCGATGGCTTGACGAATCAATTTGGCTTCCTCAGCATTTTGACAATGACGCATCGCATGTAACAATGGTAAAGTTGGTTTGCCTTCATTAAGATCATCACCCAAATTCTTACCTAAGGTTTGATTACTATCAGCACTATAATCTAATAAATCATCAATAATTTGGAAGGCCGTACCTAAATATTTTCCATATTCTTGTAAGGCAAATTCTTGTTCTGCATTGGCGCCAGCTAATACCGCTGCCGAATGCGAAGTTGCTTCAAACAAACGAGCGGTTTTACGATAAATGACTTCTAAATATTGTTCTTTAGTAATATCGGGATCATTACAATTGATTAATTGTTGCACTTCACCTTCAGCAATCACATTTGTTGCTGCCGACATAATAGTTAAAACTTTGAAAGATTCAGTCCGTACCATCATTTGGAAAGAACGCGTATAAATATAATCACCAACTAAAACACTGGCTGCATTACCAAATAATGCATTCGCGGTTGACTTTCCACGCCTGAGATCGGACTCATCAACGACATCGTCATGTAATAATGTAGCAGTATGAATAAATTCAATGAACGCAGCGGCAACGATGTGCTTGTCACCTTGATAATTAAGTGCTTTGGCAACTAACAACGCAATAATAGGGCGAATACGCTTACCGCCACTACTAATAATATAATTACCTAATTGATTAATAAGCACAACATCCGAACTAAGCTCCGCCTGAATTGCCTCATTAACTTTAACTAAGTCATCTTTTACAAGATCGAGTATTTGACTCATTGAAGGATTATTCATCACCCAAACCACTAAAAAAATAGATATTTAATTGCTATTATCTGATAAATATTGCCGAGCAACAAGGTGTTGGATTAGCATATTTTAAAAAAGACTACAAATGATAAGCATTTTCATTTAGAATGATTACCTTAAGTTAAACATGATAATTGTTATGAAAATCAATTTTGATATAGACATTAGCAACGAAAAAGCGCCTCAATCGCCAACACATATCAAACCCAAGAGTGTTTATTTATTCACGTCACTTTCGATTGTGTCACATCTATTTTTACTGGCGTTGCTGTTCAGCCCTATGCTTTTTGCCAAAAATATCATCGTTGATGAAGGTGACAACTCAATTAAAGCGATCATGATTGATATATCGCAAATGGCAGCGCCTGAACAATCATTAGTTGAAAATACACCTGATATCAAAGGGGTAAAAGAAAGTGACATTATCGATAATAAACCAATACCAGAACCGATAGTTGAGCCAGTTATTGAAACCCAAATGACTAATGAAGAAAAACCGGAACCTATCGTTGAAAAAAAACCGGAAGTCATGCCCGAAAATAACATTGTCATCGAGCAAAAACCGAAACCGAAGCCAAAACCCAAACCAAGAACGGAATCCAAACCGATTCAAAAAGAGTCTCGTCAGCAAGTCAGACAAGAAGTGATCACGGATAACTTTGCCAAAACAGCCGTCGCATCTTCCATTTCTGATAGCCGTCAACATTCGGGTAATCCCTCGCCAATTAGTCGTAATCAGCCAGAATATCCTCGTCGGGCACTTGATATGCGCATAGAAGGCTATGTCGTTGTACTCTTTGATATCAATAGTAATGGGCGGGTCGAAAATATTCGAATTATCGAAACCAAACCGAACAATATTTTTAATCGTTCAGTTATCACAGCGATGAAAACGTGGAAATACGAAGGTAAAATAGCAAAAGATTTAAAAATAAAAATAATTTTTAATCGGGATAAATCAATCAGATTAGATAATTAATCGTCTGAACAGTTTCTTAAAATAATAAAATACGATTTTATTATCTATAATCAAAACAAAAGCAATAATCACAGTTTGAAGATTATTGCTTTAGCGATAAGATTATTGATCCGATAACATCAATTTTTCGATTTGCTCTGGTTCTTTTGGCACATCACTGGTCAATACTTCATTACCCGATGTTGTGATTAAAATATTATCTTCTATACGAATACCAATACCTTTATAACACTCCGGCACATCTGCATCGTGATTGATGTAAAGCCCCGGCTCAACAGTCAACACCATACCCGGCTCTAAAATACGATCCCTTCCACTACCGACATCATGTACATCAATGCCGAGCCAATGCCCTAAACCATGCATATAAAATGCGGTATAAGCTTTATCAGCAATGAGCGAATCGACATCCCCTTGCATAATGCCTAATTTAACTAAGCCCGTCACCATAGTTTTCACAACATGATCATTTACTTCCATAATCGATGTTCCAGGTTTTAACAGATCAATTGCTTGATATTGAGCAGCTAAAACAATATGATAAATATCCCGTTGCGCTTGGCTAAATTGACCATTAACAGGAAAAGTCCGTGTTATATCCCCTGCATAATATTGATATTCACAGCCGGCATCGATTAACACTAAATCACCCTCGTTTAAAAGCGCACTGTTATTTTCATAATGCAATATACAACCATTGTTTCCGGCTCCTACAATCGTATTATAGGAAGGAGAACGCGCACCATGCCAGGCAAATTCATGTAAAATTTCTGCCTCTAACTGATATTCATACATCGAAGGTTTACAGCTACGCATGGCTCGACAGTGGGCTTGGGCACTAATTTTGCACGCTTGACGTAAAAGGTCTATTTCAAAATTAGATTTAAACATCCGCATTTCATGCACAATAGGACGCCAATCAATCACACTACTGGGTGCTGAAAGCTTAAATCTTGCACCTTGTTTTAAAATCGTAAGGGCTTTTTTGACAATCGTGTCAGCATAATCATATTGCAGATCAGCATGATAAATTGCCTGCTTACCATTCAACAACTCAGGCAAAATAGTATCAATTTTATCAAAAGGATGCGCTTCATCAACGCCAAGGGTTTCTAACGCAGCTTGCTGCCCTAAACGATAGCCTGTCCATGTTTCAGCCAGAGGGTCTTTTTTACGATTAAACAGCACATATCGAGCATGATTATCTTGTTGTTTAATCATCACTAATACGGCTTCGGGTTCATCAAAACAGGTAAAATACCAAAAATCACTATTTTGCCGATAAGGATAATGCGTGTCATTGCTTCTGACGACTTCGGGTGAGGCAAAAAAAAGTGCGACGCTGTTAGGTTGCATCTGCGAAAGAAGCTTTTCTCGACGAGAAAAAAGCTCTTTTTTGGTATCGATATTTAGCATAGTGATAACCTTTTAAAAACAAGTTAATATTAATGAATGGTTGGTGCGATATCAGCCTCATTAAATTCATCAAAACAGAGAATCGAAGTCATGCGAACATACTCTTTGATTTCTTCAAATGCAAAGCCTAACTCTTGCTGATCTTCGTTTTCATCGTAACCTAGCTTCACAATTTGCCTTAAATCATAAATTGCTTCACCTACATCACCTTGAATACGATTTAATTTTGGTTGAACTAATCCAATCCCTAATAAAAAATGGTTAACCCAACCGACTAAATCATCTATTTGTGAAAAAAGATCATGTTCGTTAAGTAGCAATTGAAATTCAAAATCATCATCCAAAAATTGTTGCTTGGTAATACAATAAAGTTCCACCATTTTCTTATTTAAAGATTCTGGTATTTTTTGCCCATTATTGAGCATATCTTCAACTAAAGGGCGCCAACTTTCATCATGATTGCCTCCGGCTAAAATACCCGAAATAAAACCATGTAATTCAGCAGCAGTAATACCCATTTTATTTAAGTTTAATTCATGATTAAGTTCATCATAATTTACAGTTTTGGTCATTAATGTCACCCTGATTTTGTCATATCAATAAAAAGCACTCTGCACTTTCATTAATTATTAGTATATAATCCACAACTAGCTATAAATAATAAACAGGTTACTAAGCTTTATAAAGGAATTATTTTGAATATTGTAAGATTTGTGATGAAATTTTCCCTTCTCCTTCTGGCGTTTGCTATATCATTAACTGCTTGTAGTTCATGGTTATCTAACAAAGGCACTATCATCCTTGACGTGCAGAACAAAACCCAAACATTCATAACAAGTCACGATTTACCTCATAATTACCAATTAGGTAATGGTGAAGAAGAACTTCAACGATTTGAAACATTTTGCAGTAAAGAAATAAAAGAGTCACAACTTGATGGAAGTGAAGAAATTGTTTTTGAAAATATAAAGCGTGGTATACATGGAGAAGTAGAATTTAAAAAATGTAGTGATAGAATCACTCGAATTTACCGTTATTGAGAAATATGGATATAACAACTATATTTTGATTTGAATAAGATTAACTAAATTTCCAAAGATCGATTAAATGTTACTAGCCATTAAGGCGGTTTTTATTTATATTGGTCGCGTAAATGAAAATATTTTTAGGAGTAGAATTATTATGTATAAACAAGATGTAACCATTACCGCACCAAATGGTCTCCATACCCGCCCTGCTGCACAATTTGTAAAAGAAGCAAAAAACTTTAATGCTGAAATTACCGTCACATCAAATGGTAAAAGTGCTAGTGCTAAAAGTCTATTCAAACTACAAACACTTGGTCTAACACAAGGTACTACCATCACCATTTCAGCAGAAGGCGAAGATGAAAAAGAAGCGGTAAATCATCTAGTTAAATTAATTCCTGAATTGGAATAATTAGCTCCAAAATGCGATAAAGAACAGATTTAAAATTGAATAAGGATTAAATGTTATGGTATCAGGTATACTTGTTTCCCCCGGTATCGCTTTTGCAAAAGCGCTATTATTAAAAGAAGAACCTATTGTTGTTAATAATAGGGCAATTCCAGATAACAAAATTGATGCTGAAATTGCGCGTTTTAAAGATGCTCGTCAAAAATCCAGCGAGCAATTAAATGCGATAATGGAACGAGCAAAATCCACATTAGGCGAAGATAAAGCTGCTATCTTTGAAGGGCATATTATGCTTTTAGAAGATGAGGATTTGGAGCAAGAAGTTATTTCTCGTATACAAAGCAAGCATTCAACCGCTGATGCCGCTGTCCAATCAGTATTTGAAACTCAAGCTAAAGAGCTTGAAAACTTAGACGATGAATACTTAAAAGAGCGTGCTGCTGATATTCGTGATATTGGCAAACGTTTACTCAAAAATATTTTAGGGATTGAAATTGTCGATTTAAGTGCTATTAGCCAACCTTGTATTTTAGTTGCAACAGATCTTACTCCATCTGAAACTGCACAACTAAATCTAGATATGGTACTTGGTTTTATTACTGATGCAGGTGGACGTACATCCCATACTTCAATTATGGCTCGTTCATTAGAAATTCCGGCAATTGTTGGTACATCAAATGCAACACAAACAATTAAACAAGGTGATTTTGTTATACTTGATGCTATAAATAACGCCATTTATATCAATCCTGATCATACTACCCAAGAAAAACTCAAACAAGTTCAAGCAAAATATATTGCCGACAAAGAAGAGTTAGCAAAATTAAAAGACTTACCTGCCGTCACGCTTGATGGTCACCAAGTTGAAATTTGTGCGAATATTGGTACGGTGCGTGATATCGCTGGTGCGGATCGCAACGGTTATGAAGGTGTTGGTCTTTATCGTACTGAATTTTTATTTATGGATCGTGATGCCTATCCTAACGAAGACGAACAATTCAAAGCTTACAAAGAAGTAGCCGAATCAACGAATGGTTTATCTGTTATTGTCAGAACAATGGATATTGGTGGCGATAAAGATGTACCTTACATGCATTTACCAAAAGAAGAAAACCCATTCTTAGGTTGGCGTGCAATTCGTATCTGTTTAGATCGTAAAGAAATACTCCATGCACAGTTACGCGCAATATTACGCGCATCAGCATTTGGTAAATTACGTATCATGTTCCCGATGATCATATCGGTTGAAGAAATTCGTATCTTAAAATCTGAAATTAATATCCTCAAAGAACAACTAACTACCGAAGGTAAAGCATTTGATAAAAATATCGAAGTTGGTGTAATGATTGAAACGCCTGCGGCTGCTGTCATTGCTCATCATTTAGCGAAAGAAGTTGATTTCTTCAGTATTGGAACCAATGATTTAACACAATACACATTAGCGGTTGATCGGGGTAACGAATTAATTTCACATCTTTATAATCCACTTTCACCATCTGTCTTAACACTGATTAAGAAAGTCATTGATGCTTCGCACAAAGAAGGTAAATGGACTGGCATGTGTGGTGAGCTTGCTGGTGATGAACGAGCAACGATTTTATTACTTGGTATGGGACTTGATGAATTTAGCATGAGTGCAGTATCAATTCCTAAAATCAAAAAATTAATTCGTAATACACATTTTGAAGAAGCGAAAAAACTTGCAGACAATGTGCTTGAAAAAGCAACTTCTAAAGAAATTATGGATTTAATCGAAAAATATAACGCTGAAAAGCAAATTTGTTAGGAGAAAATAATGGGGTTATTCGATAAATTGAAGCAATTCATCAAATCTGATGATAGCAATGATAGCATCGAAATTATTGCACCTCTGAGTGGCGAAATCGTTAAAATCGAAGATGTACCAGATGTCGTTTTTGCAGAGAAAGTCGTTGGTGATGGTATTGCAATTAAACCTGCTGGTAATAAAATTGTTGCACCACTAAACGGTAGAATTGGCAAAATTTTTGAAACTAATCATGCGTTTGCTATTGAATCAGATGAAGGTATTGAGCTATTTGTACACTTTGGCATTGACACTGTTGAATTAAAAGGCGAAGGTTTTACCCGTATCGCTGAAGAAGGTCAACAAGTAAAAGTTGGTGACACCATTATCGAATTTGATTTACCACTACTTGAAAGTAAAGCAAAATCAGTGTTAACACCTGTTGTCATTTCTAATATGGATAGTATTGTCGAACTGACAAAACTTTCTGGTACCGTAGAAGCAGGTAAAACACCTGTTATGCGCGTGAAAAAATAAGCTAAAAAAAAACCTTCAGTTTTACTGAAGGTTTTTCTGCTCAATTCATTAACTGTCTAAAGTTAAATCAGTTTAACGCCACTTTTTATATTGATTAATCAAATTATTTGTTGAATCGTCATGTGAAGTTACTGGCGTATCACTTGCTAATTCGGGTAAAATTCGGCCGGCTAATTGCTTACCTAACTCAACACCCCATTGGTCGAAACTAAATATATTCAGAATAATACCTTGAGTAAAAATTTTATGCTCATACATCGCAACTAATGCACCCAAGCTATACGGAGTAATTTTCTTAACTAAAATTGAATTAGTCGGTTTATTTCCTTCAAACACTTTAAACGGAACAATTGCTTTAACCTCATCAAGCGTTTTTCCAGCAGCCATAAATTCTTGTTCAACTTGTTCTTTGGTTTTACCAAATGCTAATGCCTCAGTTTGAGCAAAAAAGTTAGATAATAATTTAGGATGATGATCACCAACTGGATTATGGCTAATTGCTGGCGCAATAAAATCACACGGAATAAGTTTAGTACCCTGATGAATTAATTGATAAAATGCATGTTGACCATTGGTCCCTGGTTCACCCCAAATGATTGGGCCAGTAGTATAAGTTGTTTTATGACCATTACGATCGACACTTTTACCGTTTGATTCCATATTGCCTTGTTGAAAATAGGCAGCAAATCGATGCATATACTGGTCATAAGGTAAAATGGCTTCTGTCTCAGCACCATAAAAATTATTATACCAAATCCCAATTAAGGCTAATAATGCAGGAATATTTTTATCAATTGGTGTATTTTGGAAGTGTTTATCCATGGCATGGCCACCAGCCAAAAATTGTTTAAAATTATCAAATCCAATAGATAAAACGATCGATAAACCTATCGCAGACCAAGAAGAGTAACGACCGCCTACCCAATCCCAAAATTCAAACATATTCGCTGTATCAATACCAAATTTTTCAACTTCTTTGGCATTAGTGGATAACGCAACAAAATGCAAAGCAACAGCTTTATCATCTTTAGCCGCATCAAGTAACCAAGAACGAGCTGTTTGTGCATTAGTCATGGTTTCTTGTGTGGTAAATGTTTTTGATGCTACTAAAAACAAGGTTGTTTCAGGATTTAAGCCTTTTAATGCTTCAACAATATGAGTACCGTCAACATTTGAAACAAAATGCATGTTTAAATGATTTTTATAAGGACGCAATGCTTCAGTAATCATGACAGGCCCAAGATCTGAACCTCCAATTCCGATATTTACCACATCAGTTATCGCTTTACCGGTATACCCTTTCCACTCACCGCTAATAACTTTATTACTGAATGATTCCATTTTTTCTAATACCGCATTGACATCATCCATCACATTTTTGCCATCAACATAAATAGGGGTATTCGATACATTACGTAAAGCAACATGTAAAACTGCACGATCTTCGGTGCGATTAATTTTTTCACCACTATACATAGCTGAAATTGCACCTTTAAGATCACATTCATCAGCAAGCTTATGAAGTATTGCTAAAGTCTCTTGCGTAATACGATTTTTAGAAAGATCAACCAAAAACTCATCCTCAAACGGAATACTGAGTTTTTCAACTCGTTTTGGCTCTTCTTTTAAAATCTGCGCAATGGTCTTATTTTGATGCTTTTGATAACTTGCTTGAAGGGATTTCCAAGATGAAGTGGTAGTTGGATCAATTGATTTTAACATAACTCATTCCTTAAATAATAAAGCACTCTATCCATAATATAACTATGCCTAAAATGATGCAAGATAAGGATCTTTTATCTTTTATTTTTGAATTAAGTACACTGACCAATTGACTAAAGCACCGATTCATAATCGTTTTAAACGACTTTTTATTTGATTAATGTAACCTTAATCATCTTCTATTTTAGGAATACATGGAGACAAAAACTGATCTTTTTCTTTTTTTATTTTCCCTCTAGCTAAGACATATACTTCAAATTCATTAAATTTATCCGAAGATTCATCGTTTTTAACATACAATAAACCATATGAGCCTTGAGAAATTTTTGCTACATATTGATATAACTCAAAAATTTCTGCTACATCCTGAGAATAATGATTAGTATTCCCACTAAACAAAAGCTGACAACAACCATTAACTTTATGAATTTTAATAAATCCTGTACTATTTTCAAATTCATGTTCTGATATGAATAAAGTAAGTTTATTTAGAATTGAATTCATCTCATTTTCATTGTTTTCGTATGTAGAATTTCTTAATGATATCCACCCATAATATTCGATCATTTTATTACCTTATTTTTAGTTAAGAGGTTTAGTATCGATAATGACTTTTACATCATAACGATTACTATATTCATATAATTTATTTATTACTGATTTTGCTGGTTCACCCTCAAAATGATAGTATACAGAACGGTTAGTTTCTTTAGCTGCTTCAAATGTTGCTTTCATTTGAGATCTTACACTTTGATTTAATTGCTTTAGGGGTGGTTTTGTTTGAGCTATATATAAATCACTAATCACATCAAACTCTCTTGTATCATTAGCAAATCTTACCCTTGACACTCCATTTAATCTCATCGCTAAAGCATCAGCTGCTGCATCTGGCTTGTTTACTTTTATCAAGTCACCAGAGTATCGGCTCAATTCTTTTAGATCTTTTATTTCATTTAAAACATTATTCCAATTAACCTCATCTAATTCAACCTCTACCGCTTCAATTTTATGATGTACTTTCGCTCTGACTTCAGTGCCGGTTATTTTGATGCGGGCGTATTTTAATAAGCGTAGTGAACGGGTTAAGGGTTTGGCTTTCTAACATCATTCACTTTTTATCGTTTTTACTCACTTCACTTACTATGCAGCTATAAGAACGTAAAAGCACTCTAATAAATTAGAGTGCTTTTACGTTGTGACTACTCCAATTCAGTTATACTTACTGAAGCAGATTTTACTTCTTTTGGTAAAGTATAGATTATTTCTTTTATATTTTTCGGTAGGTCTTTTAAAGATAATGGACTCAGGGGTTTTACAACTAAAAAATAGCTATTATCTTCATAGTTAACATCATAACTAAATAATCCCTTTAAAGCCGAATCAACATAGCTTTTTAAATATTGTTCTCTTTTAAGTTGATCGGGAAATTCAGGCAAATTATCTTCAATGATTTCAATATCAGATCGTTTTTCTAATTCAAAAAAATAATCACATAGTTCTTCATAATTCTTAACCGAATCAGCTACTTTCTTCGGTACAGCTCTTGTGCCACCTGAAGCAAAGTGTGCTAGATTACCATTATAAAATGCAGCATACCAGTCAAGATCGTTAGTACTTATAAACTCATCAGTCATTTTCATTATTTTTCAACTCCAAATATATTTGTGCAATTTTCACAACGGGACACTGGTTTACCATTGCGAGGGCGTACGGCTTGAGTAAATTGTATATCTTTTAATTTAAGATTAGGATTATTTAATAACAATTCGTTGGCTGCTCTAAATTCAGCACAAGCTCCTAATACATTACCACATGAAGTTTTAACACCTAAACCTCCTAATTTATCAGCATAAACTTGTAGTTCTGGTGCTATTTTAGTGGGAACTGTTCCACTTGATGCAGTAACAACTTTCTCCGTTAATGGATCAACAGCCCCAACTGCTGTAGCTGGTTTATATTTGCTGTTAGCTAAAGATGCTATGTATTGATCTAATTCTTTATTTGCATTAGCCAGTAAAGAATTATTCCTTATTGTTTCTTTTTCAACAACATTATTCCAATTAATCTCATCTAATTCAACCTCTAACGCTTCAATTTTATGATGTACCTTGGTTCTGACTTCAGTGCCGGTTATTTTAATTCGGGAGTATTTTAATAAGCGTAGTGAACGGGTTAAGGGTTCGGCTAAGCCGCCGGCTATTATTCCTTCTAAGCTGTTTTTTAATCGTCCTTCTGCAAAACTATCGTCCGGTTTGGCTTGTAAATATTCGGTTATTGGGTTAGCCAGTTCGGGAAATTCTTGTACTAAGTTTGACAGGCGTTCTTCATGGGGACTAAATACCGTAAAATCTGTGACACTGCCTGCTATCATCCCTTTTACCCACGAGCCTACATTTTTCAAGGGTTTAATAAATTTGGTTGCCCTTACCGCCGGTATAAACCCGACAATAAATTGACTGACACCATGTGTTATCCCACCAGAGATAGTCTGTGGTGGTGATACCTCAGGCATTTGTATAGGATTAGGTGCCTGACCAATCGGTTTATCACTGATAAT
>NZ_JBIDFL010000013.1:0-64597 GCF_046635785.1 Gilliamella sp. CG16 | reverse complement strand
AGAAGTGAAACGCCGTAGTGCCGATGGTAGTGTGGGTATTACCCATGTGAGAGTAGGGTGCCGCCAGACTTTTAAATTTTAAGTTATACTATGTAATCATACCAAATACGGTGGAGCGGTAGTTCAGTTGGTTAGAATACCTGCCTGTCACGCAGGGGGTCGCGGGTTCGAGCCCCGTCCGTTCCGCCACCTTATTTAGGGGCGTAGTTCAATTGGTAGAGCACCGGTCTCCAAAACCGGGTGTTGGGAGTTCGAGACTCTCCGCCCCTGCCACAAAAAATCATGAATTTGTCTTAATTTTAGTCGTTTGATTATTTTTATCTATATAAATAAAAAAAATTTATTTACAGATTTACTTAGTTAATTATAATTTCCGCCCAACTACTTTTACAATCCAGAGGAAAAAAAATGGCTGAAAGTTTTGTAAGTCAACAACGTTTTTTTGATAATAAAAATTATCCACGAGGATTTTCTCGTCATGGCGATTTTACTATTAAAGAAGCACAAATTTTAGAAAAGCATGGTTGTGCATTTAAAGATCTTGATGCAGAAACAAAAAAACCGACAACAGCAGAAGAAAAATCATTTGTTGCAGTTTGTAAAGGTAAAAAAGAGCCTGCAACCGATTTTGAAAAAGTTTGGCTTAAATACCTTTCTCGTATTAATAAACCAAAACGTTTTCATACATTATCGGGTGGAAAACCGCAAATTGATGTAAACGATGATTTTGTCGATAATGATGACTGATTCTGTTAACCAATATTTTTGTGTAATTGAATTAACAGTCTATCCATAGAACGATAACTTAAAGCTTCTGAAATATGTTTTCGTTCTATGTTCTTTGAACCTTCTAAATCCGCAATTGTCCTAGATACTTTCAATATTCGATGCCAAGCTCTAGCTGAAAGTCCTAACTTGATTAAGGCTTGTTCTAAATATTCATTATTATCGTCAGATAATTGGCAATAGTGTTCAATTTCACTTGCTTCTAATTGACTATTTAATTTTTTATTCCTATCAAATTGTGTATTTCTTGCCTGTAAAACTCTTTGCTTAATAGATACTGTTGATTCAGCAGATGCTTTTTTCTGACTTAGTGAACCTTTTGGTAAAAGTGGTACTTCTATAGAGATATCAAATCTATCAAGAAATGGACCAGAAAGTCGGTTCAAATAACGAATGACTTGTTGAGGCGTCGTTCTATTGTGTGTTCCTTGATAATGACCGGTAGGACTTGGATTCATAGCAGCAATAAGTTGGAATTTAGCTGGAAAGCGTATTTTAGCATTTGCTCTTGAAATAATAATTTCACCAGACTCAATGGGTTCTCTTAACGCATCTAAAACTTTACGATTAAATTCAGGTAATTCATCTAAAAATAATACGCCATTATGTGCCAGTGAAATTTCCCCCGGTTTTGGAATTGTTCCTCCACCAACTAGTGCTGCAGTTGACGCGCTATGATGTGGCGATCTAAAAGGTCGTTTACGCCAATTTTTAATTGAACCATTTAGACTGACTAAACTAGTGATAGCTGCACTCTCAAGAGCTTCATCATCGGTTAATGGCGGCAATAAAGAAGTTAACCGAGTGGCTAACATAGTTTTGCCTGTTCCAGGTGGTCCAATAAGCAATAAATTATGTCCACCTGCGGCTGCAATTTCTAAAGCTCTTTTAGCATGTTCTTGGCCTATGACATCTTGTAAATTAACTGTTTCACTTTCTACATCATCATTTAGACGGTAATTTACTTTAGATAAACTCACTTCATGATTGAGATGTTGACACAATTCAAATAAATTATTGGTGATTAATGCATTGCTATGATGAATTAAAGAAATTTCAGACTGATTTTCTGTTGAAATAATTAATGTGCGATGACTTTTTTGTGATGAAATCGCAGCAGGGATAGCACCTTTCACAGCGCGAATATTTCCAGATAGCGCCAGTTCACCTAAAAATTCATATTGCGATAAATCCTGAGCAGGAATTTGCTCCGTTGCCGCTAAAATTGCAATGGCAATCGGCAGATCGAAACGACTTCCTTCTTTAGGAAGATCAGCAGGTGATAGATTTACAGTTATTTTCTTGGCAGGAAACGTAAAACCACTGTTAATAATAGCGCTACGTACCCGATCTTTGGATTCTTTGACTGTTGCTTCAGGCAAACCAACTAATACAAAGCCTGGTAGTCCATTGCTAATATGGACTTCAACATTTATTAATGGTGCTTGTATACCAATAGATGCTCGTGTGTATATAATTGCAAGTGACATAAAAATAATCATTAATGGTTAAAATGATTTATTATGTTACTTTGTTAAAATGAGAGAAGTGGCTTAATATTGATTTATTGTGATGTAGTGTCCAATTAACATTGCCATTTTTCTTTGAATAGTTAATTTTTATCAGTAAAAAACTTCGATACAAATAAACACACAAAAAATAAGCCAGCATTACTTAAAACTACTGATGGACTTGTCGGTGTGTCATAGAGAAATGAAAATAATAAACCACTTAATACCGATATCATTCCAATAATAATTGAAAGTATAGCCATTACTTCAGGTGTTTTGGAAAAGTATCTAGCTGTAGCTGCAGGGATAATAAGTAAAGAGGTGATAATCAGTGCTCCCACGAATTTCATTGCAATACCAATAGTAAAGGCTAATAGGAGTGTTAGAATTAATTTTGTTAATCGAATATTAATACCTTGAATGAAAGCTAATTCTTCATTAACGGTAATAAAAAGAAAATCATTCCAGCGCCAAATCAATAATAAACCGATAAATATTACACCAATTACGATTTGAGAGATATCAGTGTAAGTTATCGATAACAGATCACCAAATAAGTAACCCATTAAATCAATCCGTATGTTTCCCATTAGACTGATTACAACTAAACCTAAAGATAACGCACTATGAGCAAGAATACCCAGTAATGTATCAATAGGAAGTTGTTTCTGGGATTCTAGCCAAAGTAATCCTAATGCTAAAATCAGTGTCACAAGAATTACTGCATAAAATAGATTAATATTTAATAAAAAACCAAAAGCAATACCGAGTAGAGCTGCATGAGATAAAGTATCACCAAAATAAGACATTCTACGCCAAACAACAAACGTTCCTAATGGACCGGTAATGGTTGTTAAGCTTAATCCAGCTAACAAAGAAGGTAATAACAATTCAATCATTTTAATGATCCCTTTCTATATGCATTAATTTATCATGTTGATGATCAGCCGATGTTCTACATAAGTCATGTTGGTGATTGTGATGATGTTTATACACAGCGATTTGTGATGCGCCATGTTGACCAAATAGTGAAACAAATTCAGGGTCATTTGACACAGTAGCAGGTGTGCCCGAACAACATATATGATGATTCAGACAGATGACTTCATCCGTTTTAGCCATGACTAAATGGAGATCATGCGAGACCATTAATACCCCACAATTAAATTGTTTTTTTGCATTAGCAATTAAATCATATAAAAGAATTTGTCCATTAACATCTACGCCTTGTGTCGGTTCATCAAGAATAAGTAATTGAGGCTGTTTTGCTAAAGCTTGAGCAAGTAAAACACGCTGTAATTCTCCACCCGACAATTGATGCATTGATTTATCGACTAAGTATTCTGCTTTAACAAGTGAAAGCGTTTTTAAAATATCGTCATTTTTTAATTGTTTATTTAACCGCATAAAACGCTTTACAGTAATAGGGAGAGTTGGATTTAAATTTATCGATTGCGGAACATAACCAATTGTTAAATTCGGTAAACGACAAATCTGTCCCGAAGAGTGGGGTAGTAATCCTAATATGACTTTAACCAGCGTTGATTTACCTGCACCATTAGGCCCAAGTAATGTAATAATCTGATTTAGCTTAATAGCTAATGAAATATTATCTAATATTTTTTGATGATTGATTTCAACGGAGACATTTTCAAGTGAAATTAATTGAGTCATGTAACGGGTAGCCCTTGCTCACCTAAATGTTATGTTATATTATAACAATATTAAATTTTATTCTATCATAAATTATAGCATTGGATAATAACGTGAAAAATCATATCGTGAAGACTTTTAAACTGTTTATACAGTATTTAATAATCTTAACCCCAATATTAATAATACAAAGCGCAAGTAATTATGCTAATGCTACGGTTATATCGTCGGTTAAACCAATAGGTTTTATTACTCAAGCTATTACATCAGGCATCACTGATGCAGAAATTCTTTTACCGGACGGTGCTTCTCCTCATACTTATTCATTAAAACCTTCTGATTTAAAGAATATTAAGTCAGCGGAATTAGTTATTTGGGTTGGTGAAGATATGGAAACCTTTATGCCAACCTTATTGAAAAATATCGATAAACAAAAGCAAATTGAATTAATGGAAATTCCTGCAATTAAGACTTTGCTTCGAACTAATCACGATGATCATTCTCATGAAGAAATAAATCATCATCAATCAGACCATGATCATCATGGTGAATATGATGAACATATTTGGCTTTCGCCTGAAATAGCGAAAATTATTGCGCAATCCATTCATGATAAACTTATCACCCTTTATCCAGATAAAAAAATAAAAATTGACGAAAATCTAAACGAATTCACTATAAAATTATCTGAAACAGAACAAAACATTGCAAAAAAATTAATAAACGTCCAAAATAGAGGGTATTTTGTATTTCATGATGCCTATGGGTATTTTGAATCACAGTTTAGATTAAAAAATCTAGGTAGTTTTACTATAAATCCAGCAGTTCAACCGGGCGCTCAAAAAGTTTATGCTATTCAACAAAAGTTAAAAGAACACCAAGCAGTATGTGTTTTTATAGAGCCTCAGTTTAGCCCAGCAGTTATTGAAAAATTGGTTAATGGAACAAATGTCAGAATTGGAGAATTGAATCCTTTGGGGACAGATATAATGCCTTCAAAAGATGCGTATTTTCAATTTTTAATGAAATTAACTCAACAATTGTTGGATTGTTTAGATAAATAATCAGATAGATAATAAATAGTTAAGGTTTATTTTGGCTCGAAAGATTGAAAATCGTCATATTGAAAAAAGCAAAGTGAAATTTCCCTATTTTTCAATATTAGGCGTTCTTCTTGTTGTTATCTTTTTTACGATATTATGGCGACCATTGAATTTGGATCGCACGGTTTATATACCGTTGAATCCTCAAGTTGAAACAACCGTGAATAATACTTCTGTGCCTGTAAGTATTGGAGATGGTCAGGTTGAGTTAGTCGACGGTAATTCAAATTCTACTGTGATAGAATCCTCTGATGAACCGGAAGATGAAATTGTCAAAGATGACTTAGATAAAATCATTGATGAAAAAGACAATACTGTACAATATACCATTGTTCGGGGCGATACCTTACATGATATTTTATTACGCTATAACGTAAATCGAAATGATGTTTATGAATTAACGTCCAAATTTAAACAGCTTGCTAATTTAAGAATTGGTCAACAGTTGATGTGGACAACAGACGATGACCATAATTTACAAAACTTGAACTGGACTATCTCAAGCAACAATATCCGAATGTATGAAAAATCGGGTAATGACTTTGTTGAGAATTCAGAAACGGTCGAAGGAATTTTACAAGAAGTTGTTATTAAAGGTGAAATAAAATCTAATTTTATTGCTGATGCCCGTAAAAGTGGTTTAACTAGCACTGAAATCGGTATTATTACTCGTGCTTTACAATGGCGATTAGATTTTAAACGCTTACAAATTGGCGACAAATTTTCGGTTATTCTGTCTCGTGAGATGCATGGCGACCGTTTATCGAATAGCCAATTGTTAGCGGTTCGCTTCAAAAATGGCTCAAAAGACTATTATGCTGTTCTCGCCGATGACGGTAAATATTATGATATTAATGGAGATAGCTTATCCCAAAGTTTTTTCCGTTATCCATTAGCAAAAAAAGCGCGTGTTTCTTCTCAATTTAATCCTCGTCGTTTACACCCTGTGACAGGAAAAATAGCGCCTCATAATGGTGTTGATTTTGCGGTATCTCGTGGAACACCTGTCTTATCGGTGGGGAATGGTGAAGTTGTGATCGCTAAATATAGTGGATCAGCTGGTAATTATATCGCTATAAGGCATGGGCGTCAGTATATGACGACTTATATGCATTTAGATAAGATTCTAGTTAAACCAGGACAACAGGTTAAACAAGGTGAACAAATAGGATTGTCAGGCAATACTGGACGTTCAACAGGGCCACATTTACATTTCGAATTACATATCAATAATAAACCTGTGAATCCATTAACAGCTAATTTACCTATAGATGAAGGTTTAACAGGTAAATCTAAAAACGCTTTTGTTGCGAAAGTGAAAAGTATTAAACCACGACTAGAATTTAATAATTAATTTTGTAGATACACCATTTTAAGCTAAATATGTGCTAAATAAACAAGGCAGATATATCTTTGAAAAATTGTGTTATGATAACGAAATATATTTTATGACGAATTTTAGGTGAGCTTTGAATACTTCGACTAAATCTACAAAAAAGAAACCTACTCAAAAAGTAAAAAAAAATAAAAATAAAAAACGCTCACTTTGGCGCCGATTTTTGTCATTGCTATTTAAACTGTTTCTGGTTTTTGTGGCTGTGACCGTAATGTATGGTATTTATCTCGATCAACAAATAAAAGAACGCATAGATGGTAATGTTTGGGAATTACCTGCAGCTGTTTATGGTCAAATTATCGATCTTGAGCCGGAAAGTGAATACAGTTTAAGCGATGTTGTAACGTTGTTAATAGGTGCACAATATCGACAACAGGATACACAAGCTACTCGACCCGGTGAATTCATCGTCAGTAATGATGCTGTTGAAATATACCGTCGCCCTTTTACTTTTCCTGATGGTGAAGAACAAGCTTTTCGAGTTAGAATTACGTTCTATTATAATCGAATAGATCGTATTACTAATTTAGATACAGGACGTGATTTTGGATTACTTAAGATCGATCCAAAATTAATTACAATGATGCACTCACCTAATGGAGAACAACGTTTATTTGTTCCTCTCAAAGCATTTCCTGATTCATTGATTAAAACTTTAGTTGCTACTGAGGATAAACGTTTTTATGATCATCATGGCGTGAGTTTATATTCGATTGGGCGAGCAATTTATGTCAACCTTACCACGGGCCGTACTGAAGGTGGAAGTACGTTAACTCAACAAACTGTAAAAAACTTATTTTTAACTAATGAACGTAGTTTAAGCCGTAAAATACGCGAAGCCTATATGGCGATGATTCTTGATGCTCGTTATAGTAAAGAACGTATCTTAGAGTTGTATTTAAACGAAGTTTACTTTGGACAAGCTGGGAGTGAGGAGATCCACGGTTTTCCACTTGCTAGCCTTTACTATTTTGGTCGTCCTGTTAATGAATTGACGCTCGATCAGCAAGCAGTTCTAGTTGGAATGGTAAAAGGGGCTTCGTTATATAATCCTTGGACGCAACCTAAACAAGTTTTAGAACGCCGAAATGTTGTTCTAAAGCTGACCGAGCAACAAGGAATTATTGATGATGAGTTATATAATCTATTAAGTCAGCGCCCACTATCTGTTTTACCAAAAGGTGGTGTTATTTCGCCACAACCTGCTTTTATGCAAGTTGTTCGTAGTGAATTAAGAAAGCAATTAGGTGATAAAGCAGATCACCTTTCAGGAATGAAGATTTTTACGACATTTGATCCTGTTGCCCAAGCAGCGGCAGAACAATCAGTTACGAATGAAATTGAAAAATTACGTAAATCAACTAATAAAGATTTACAAACAGCCATGGTTATTGTTAGCCGAGAAACCGGCGAAATTCGTGCAATTATTGGTAGTGCAGAGCCTCGTTATCCTGGTTACAACCGTGCATGGTTAACCCGAAGAGCAATTGGTTCACTTGCTAAGCCTTCAACATATTTAACAGCATTAGGGCAACCGGATCGTTTTCAACTTAATACGTGGTTGGATGATTCACCACTTTCAATAAAGCTTGATAATGGTTCGTACTGGCAACCGAAAAATTATGATCGTAAGTTTCGTGATCGTGTCATGTTAGTGGATGCTTTAGCACTTTCGTTAAATGTACCAACCGTCAACTTAGGGATGGCTCTTGGTCTTGATGCGACTAAAAATACCCTGCAAGCATTGGGTGTGCCAAGTGATCGTATTACGAATCTACCTTCACGGTTATTAGGTGCTTTAGAGTTAACACCTTTAGAAACAGCACAAATGTTCCAAACGATTGCAAACAATGGACAACGTTCGCCGTTATCTATTTTAAGATATGTACTAACGGATAAGGGAGAATTGGTATATCAAAACTATCCTAAACAGATTCAAGCTGTTTCACAGCAATCAGCCTATTTAACAACTTATGCTATGCAACAAGTTGTGGAATCGGGGACATCACGGTCTCTAAAACGAAAATATGGATCATTTAACTTAGCTGCTAAAACCGGAACCAGTAATGATTCTCGTGATAGTTGGTTTACAGGAATTGATGGTAAAAATGTCGCTGTTGTTTGGATTGGGTTGGATGACCATTCGCCAATGAAATTAACAGGTGCAACAGGTGCATTAAAAATATATAGTGAATACTTACAAAATAATCCACCTAAAAGGTTATCGCTCCCGATACCTCAAAATATCTATATGTTATCGATAGATGATAATGGTCAGTGGCAATGTGATGATCGTAGTGGTCGAAAATTACCTGTTTGGACAACCAATACACAAAGCTTATGTAACAACAATAATCAACCGACTCCAAGTCAGCAAGTACCAACTTGGGTCACTGAAATGTTAAATAATTAGGTGAAATAAAATGCCTGAATTACCCGAAGTGGAAACAAGTCGCCTAGGTATTTTGCCTTATTTAAAAGGGCAAACTATAAAGCAAATAGTAGTTAGGCAACCAAATTTACGTTGGCCTGTTGATGAACTCATTCATCGTTCTCATGGAGAAGTCATTTTGGATGTCAAAAGACGTGCAAAATATTTGTTGATACAACTAGCACATAATTGGATTATCATTCATTTGGGAATGTCAGGTAGTTTGCGTATTTTACTTGATGAACAACAGGAAGTAGCAAAGCATGATCATATAGACTTGGTTTTAGAAAATGGTGTTGTATTGCGTTATACTGATCCAAGACGTTTTGGTTCATGGCTCTGGGCTAATTCGCTTGAAGAGGTTTCTCAATTAAACCATTTAGGGCCTGAGCCTTTGAGTGATGCGTTTTCAGCAGAGTATCTGTTGGCGCAAGCGAAAAATCGTCAAATACCAATTAAAAGTTGGATTATGGATAATCATATTGTTGTTGGTGTAGGAAATATCTATGCATCGGAATCGTTGCATATGGCAAAAATTAATCCCAATCGAAAAGTGAATTCATTACAATTAGTCGAGTTTGAAAGATTAGTTTCAGCGATCAAGCAAGTTCTGACTAAATCGATTAAACAAGGTGGAACGACACTAAAAGACTTTCTTCAATCTAATGGAAAGCCTGGTTATTTTGCTCAAAAATTACAAGTATATGGGCGAGAAGGTCAAGAATGCCATAATTGCAAAACTATAATAAAATCGCAAAAAATAGGTCAGCGGAATACTTTTTTTTGTGATAATTGTCAAAAATAGTAAAAAACAAATGGATACTTATTTTTTTCAAAACAATAAATATGTTAATAAACACACTAGGCTAAAACATCTTTTCAGACAGTTAGAAAATTTTTAATTTTAAAACAATTATTTTTCTTTTTTTGATAACTCAAAAATTAAATTAGCATAACCAATCTTTTTAACAAAAAAAGCGTTAAAATTATATTAACCTTTTTATTCCATATACTATAGACTTGTTATTTAATATCAGCTATCTTTCTTAATGAAAAAGTATGTAGAAATTGTTGAAATATAAAAATTGCCATTTTTAAGTGATAATAATCGTATGTTTTAATTTTTATTACTTTTCTCCAACTACTAATATATAGTGAATCTAACGTAGTTATTTATGTTTAATTTAAGGAATTTAAGATGATCAAATACGCCTCTCGCTTTTTGATAATTTGTTCTATATTTTTATTTGCTTTAATCAGTAATAGTTGGGCAGATAATACAGGGATTCAAATAAATATTACTGAAGGTGTCAGTACCGCAAAGCCTATTGCTGTTTCACCATTTAAATGGACAGGATCGGGAGAACCACCCCAAATAATTGAAAATATTATTGCATCTGACTTACGCAATAGCGGTAAATTTAATCCAATCGATATCGCAAATATGCCACAAAAACCGACAACCGCATCTGAAGTTAATTCTGCTGTATGGAAAAATCTTGGCGTTTCAGCTGTTGTCGTCGGTTCAATTCAACCTGATGCTTCAGGGAAATACCACATTACTTATCAATTAATCGACACCGTTGATAAACCGGGTGCTATTTTGGCTGAAAACCAATTTACAATAAGTCAACGTTGGGTGCGTTTGGCCGCACATTCGGCAAGTGATGAGATATTCGAATCACTTACTGGAATTAAAGGTGCCTTTAGAACACGCATCGCTTATGTTGTAGAGACCAACAGAGGGCCGTACACGCATGAATTAAGAGTGTCAGACTATGATGGTTATGATCAAGTAACCGTTCATCGTTCTAAAGCCCCACTTATGTCACCAACTTGGTCTCCGGATGGTAAAAAATTAGCGTTTGTTACTTTCGAAAGTGGAAATTCTGCATTGGTCATGAAAAATTTAGAAAACGGCGCCATTGAAACCGTTGCTTCTTTCCCTCGACATAATGGTGCTCCCGCATTTTCGCCAGATGGTACAAAGTTGGCATTTGCACTTTCTAAAGATGGTAACTTAAATATTTATATTAAAGATTTAAATTCTAAACAAATCACTCAAATTACAACTGGTCGAAGTAATAATACTGAACCTTCTTGGATGCCAGATAGCCAAACAATTGTTTATACGTCAGATCAAGCTGGACGTCCACAACTTTACAGTATCAATATAAATGGTGGTACACCTCAAAGATTAACATGGGATAATACTCAAAATCAGAATGCTCGTGTTTCTCCAGATGGATCGTTTATTGCAATGATTTCAACTAACAATGGTGAACAACACATCACGAAATATGATATGGCAACCAAAACCTACCAAAGATTGACTGATACATTTTTGGATGAGACTCCAAGTATTGCGCCAAATGGTACCATGATTATTTACAGTTCGACGAAAGGATTAGGGTCGATTTTGAATCTTGTATCGACTGATGGCTTTTTTAAAGCTGAATTACCCGTATCAGATGGACAAGTGAAATTTCCATCTTGGTCACCTTATTTATAAATTACTGTCGAACTTGATAAATTAAAATAATAAATATTCAATTTATACTGAAGAGTTAAGAAATATAATATATCAACTTTATTTCCAAACTGGTAACAAACGATATTTGAAATCAGTTGGATCGGCTAAAAATAAATATTAATTTATTTAAAAACACAAAGGAGTTATTACAATGCAATTCTCTAAATATCTTAAGGTAGCAGCTATAGCTTTACCATTAATTGCTTTGACAGCATGTTCTTCTAAAAATGGTACCGACGCGAATGGTAATTTTAGCGATACTTTAACAAGAGAAGATCGTGCTTTGCTTGCAAGATTACAACAACAAGAAATGAATACTGTCTATTTCGATTTTGATAAATATAATGTTAAACCTGAATATAATCGCATGTTAGATGTTCATGCAGGTTTCTTACGTGCTCATACTTCAATGAAAGTTGTGATTCAAGGGCATGCTGATGAACGAGGAACACCAGAATATAATATTGCACTTGGTGAACGCCGTGCTGTAGCTGTTGCTTCTTATCTACAAGCGAATGGTGTCTCTTCTAGCCAAATGCTGATAAGATCATTTGGTAAAATGCAACCTGCCGTATTAGGTCATGATGAAGCTGCGTACGCTAAAAATCGTCGAGCGGTTGTTGTATATTAATTATATTTCATAACGGCTGAATGTTCAGCCGTTAATTTTTCATATTGAGTTTTCATTTATGCATAAAAAAATAATTACATCACTCATATTGCTTTTGTTTACCGGTTACGGTTATGCAGCAAGTAATGCTGAATTAGAAAGAATGATACAAGCACAAGGACAGTTATTGATTGAGAGTCAGCAAAAGATTAGTGATTTACAATCAGACGTGGATACCTTACGTGGTCAATTGGAAGATACCAAATATCAACTAAATCAGACTATTGAACGTCAAAAAATGATTTTACAACAGATGACCAATGGTACCGAATTCTCATCAAATCAAACTAACAACTCATCTAATCAATCAGCATCACAAACTACCCAAACTGAATCGAGTGCAACTTCATCAAATTTAATAAATTGGACAACCACAGGAAATGATAAAACCGATTATAATTTTATTATGCAATTTATTAGTGATGCTAATCAAAGTAATGAACTCATTTTAGCTTTTAAAAAGTTTTTAGAAACTTACCCAAAATCGATATATCGTGCTAATGTGAATTATTGGCTTGGTCAAGTTTATTATAAGCAAGGTAAAAAAGATGATGCGACGTTTCATTATGCAACGGTAGTGAAAGATTTTGCAAACTCAGCGAAAGCACCAGATAGTCTTTATAAAGTAGGCTTGATTTTACTTGAAAAAGGAGATAATAAGAATGCTAAAGCTGTTTTTCAACAAGTAGTCAATAAATACCCTAAAGATAAAAATGCAGTGAACCTTGCCAAAAAGAAACTCGCTTCACTTTAGTCAAAACGTATGAAAAACCAGCTTTTGAAAAAAAGCTTTCAGAAAAGGGTTGCATTACCTAATAATTATAAGTAATATAGCAACCCGAAATTGCTTGTACCTATAGCAAAAAAGGTGCAAAGCGTCTCTTCATAATGGGTTGTTAGCTCAGTCGGTAGAGCAGCGGACTTTTAATCCGTTTGTCGAGCGTTCGAATCGCTCACGACCCACCACTTTTTCTCTTTCAAAATCAAATTAGCAATCAATTGAATTTAACAAATCTTAGTGATCATATTTATCGGAAATAATATTAAACCATTATTCTGTTAAGCTTAAAAGATGGGTTAACACAACAAAAGGGTTAAAAAATTATGTTCATTTGTTAAATTTTCTCGATTTTAAAGCAATCTATTTTACAGCCTATCTATAGGGTAAATACAGAGACCTCCTTTTAATTAATTATACTCAAACCGCAATCCATTTAAACACCATTGAATAACGCTTAATTTCAGTTAGATTTTAATATTCTTTGTCGCAATATTTTTATAAAACAGAAAATAAGTTGTAAATGTAAATAATAATCATTATCATATTTATTGTTGCTTTAACTTTAGCCAACTGAAACAAATTATAATAAAACGATAAAAGATAGGAAAAACAATGAAATTAAGTCATCAATTCGCTATTTTGGGGCTAATAAGTACAGCACCCTTTGTTAGCGCTCAAGATAAAATAGACGATGTTGCAAACATCGAAACAATGAAGGTTGTTGCCAACATTACCGATATCAATGACCAGCGAATAAAAAAATCATCAACCGCGACAAAAATGCCATTTGATATTAAAGATATACCCCAATCCATTAATTCTGTTAACATTGATCAAGAAAAAATTTTTGGACAAAATGATTTAAGTGTAATCGTCAATAAAATACCCGGTGTTGATACTACTTATGATATGCGGGATGAAGGCATAAAAATACGCGGTTTTTCCGCAAGTTCTGGCGATATTTATCGGGATGGTGTCCGTGCAAGTGGGCAAGTTAGGCAAAGTACAGCTAATATTGAACGCGTGGAAATATTAAAAGGTCCCGCTTCGGTACTCTATGGTCGTGGTTCTGGTGGGGGAATGATAAACATGATTAGTAAACAAGCTAATTTTGATTCACCTACTGTTTTAAGCTTACGTAGTGGTTCATGGGATAAATATGGCGGTATGGTCGATATTAATCATGTTGTCGATGAGAAACTAGCGATCCGAATGACAGTTGATCACCAATCAGAAAAAAGTTTTCGCAAAGGAATTAAACAAAGAGACACCATGGTATCGCCAAGTATACTCTATGATAATTTAGACGGGTTTAATTGGTTAGTACAATATACTCATGATCACTTATGGCGTAAACCAGACCGAGGACCAGCTTACTATAATTTACCAAAAGGGGTTTCAATTAAAACAACTTATGCGCATCCTGATGATTACGTAAAAGATAATTTTAAATCATTACGTTCGGTGATAGGTTTTGAAATTAATGATGATTGGTCATTAAAATTGACTAACCTTTATCGTCAAGCGAGTCAAAATTTTGACCATATTTATGGTGGTGATTATTGCCATTTATATGGCAAAACAAATAGTGGAAAAACGTGTAACTATGCAGGTAAACTACAATTTCGACGAGCTTGGCAAGAAACTGATAATAAAACCTATAGTAATACACTCGATATAATAGGCAAATTTACTACAGCAAGTATCGGTCATGATATGTTAGTCGGCATTGAATATAATATAGAAAAACGTCAACCTAGATTAGCATTAACGAGTGTTTACCCTGAAGTCGTTGAGCCTTACCATCCACACTGGAATTCTAAAAAACCACATTACAATAAGCTAAATACTAAAACGAATCATAAAGCGACTTCAAAAGGGATTTATTGGCAAGATTTAATGAGTTTTACATCACAATGGAAATTGTTGATGGGCTTACGCTATGACAATTACGAATTTGCATCAGATGATAAAATTAAACATCAAAGCCGTTCATATAATGGTCACTCGTTAAGCCCTCGAATCGGTTTAATTTGGCAACCTATCGAATCGCAAAGTTTTTATGCTTCCTATAGTAAAAATTTTGCACCTTATGGTGGACGAGGACTGATTACCATTTCAACAGACTCGAAAACGGTTTACGATAATAAACCACAATATTCAAGGCAATATGAAATAGGCGTAAAAAGTGATTGGTTAAATGATAAATTATCTTCTCAAATTGCACTTTATAATCTTGAATTATACAACGTTCGTTATCAACCCGATGCGGTGAACGATCCTTATAATTGGCAGGTAAAAGGCAGTGACCGTAGTCAAGGTATCGAGCTAAGTATCATCGGACAATTAACACCAAAATGGTACATTAACAGCGGTATTGGTTATCAGCAAGCTAAAGTTCATAAAGATAAAAAAATGCCAGTTAATCAAGGAAAATATTTGCCCAATACATCTAAGCATAGCGGTTACTTAAATATACGTTATTTGCCTTATGACAATTGGTTTTCTGAAGTTGAGGTTAATTATAAGGGATCAATGTTTAATGATGATAAAAATCAATATAAACGTCCTGGGTATGTTGTATGGAATGCTGCAATAGGGTATCAATCTTCTTCTTTTGAAATGACTTTTGCAGTAACAAATTTATTAGGAAAAGAATATTGGCGTTCAAGTAGTATGCCTGGCACGCCTAGAGCTGTATTGTTAACTGCAAGTTATAAATTATAACCAATGAAGAAATAAAAGCGGAATGAAATAAAAATTCTATATTGAATAATTGATGATAATATTTGTCTGATTAGTATTTCAATCCGCTTATTGTTTGAATAGTAACAATATTTCAATTCATAAACATTATTATTTATAAAAAAGCATGGTGAAATAAATGAATAATTTGTAGACTATGCCTATCATTTGTTTTTTGGCTCCTATCTTATCTATGAATTTATTAAAATCTTTAGCCACTGTAAGTTCAATGACAATGGTATCTCGAGTTTTAGGCTTTGTTCGAGATGCAATAATTGCACGTTTTTTTGGTGCAGGAATGGCTACCGATGCGTTTTTTGTGGCTTTTAAACTTCCTAATTTATTGAGACGAATATTTGCTGAAGGGGCTTTTTCACAAGCATTTGTCCCCATTTTGGCTGAATATAAAAATCAACAAGGGATCGAGGCAACACGGACTTTTATTGCGTATGTTGCCGGTCTATTAACATTAGTATTGGCTATCGTTACGTTAATTGGGGTAATGACTGCACCTTTTATCATTATGCTGACAGCGCCAGGTTTTATGCAAGAATCTATCGATAAATTTGAACTTGCAACCATCATGCTTCGCATCACTTTCCCCTATATCTTTTTTATTTCACTTGCTTCATTAGTTGGTGCCGTACTTAATACGTGGAATCGCTTTTCGGTTCCTGCTTTCGTGCCGACATTGCTTAATATTAGCATGATTGTATTTACGCTATTTTTAACGCCTTATTTTAATCCACCGGTGCTGGCATTAGCGGTATCTGTCGTAGTCGGCGGCATTTTACAATTGCTTTATCAACTTCCGACTTTAAAAAAGATAGGTATGCTAGTGCTACCTCGTATCAATTTAAAAGATAGTGGTGTATGGCGAGTGTTGAAACAAATGGGACCTGCAATTTTAGGGGTATCCGTTGGGCAAATATCTCTTATCATTAATACGATTTTTGCTTCTTTCTTAATTTCGGGATCGGTTTCATGGATGTATTATGCTGACCGATTAATGGAGTTCCCAGCTGGCGTACTGGGTGTCGCATTGGGTACCATTTTATTGCCGTCATTAGCTAAAAGCTTTTCAAATGGTGATCATAAACAATATTCGGAATTATTAGATTGGGGATTACGTCTCTGTTTTTTATTGGCTTTGCCAAGCACTGTCGCATTAGGTGTGATTTCTCGTCCACTTATCTCAACACTCTTTGAATATGGACAATTTACAATTAATGACACATTAATGACACAACGTGCTTTAATAGCTTATTCTATCGGTTTACTTGGACTTATTCTAATCAAAGTTTTGGCACCCGCTTTCTATTCCAGACAAGATATTAAGACACCTGTCAAAATTGCGATTGTCACATTAATTTTAACGCAACTAATGAATATGGTTTTTATTGGTCCACTACAACATGCTGGTCTTTCATTATCAATTGGGCTGGCAGCATGTTTTAATGCCGGATTATTATTTTGGCAATTACGTAAAAAGGAACTTTATCAACCACAGCCAGGTTGGTGTAAATTTTTAATTAAAATTGTGATAGCGGTACTGTTAATGTCATTAGTGTTATGGTTTGGATCGAAATTATTACCAGATTGGTCAACGGGTTCAATGTTAATGCGAATAAGTCGTTTATTGTTATTGGTCACGGTAGGTATCGTTATCTATTTTGCATCATTGATTGCAATGGGGTTTAAAATCAGGCATTTCATTAAACGAATTGATTAAATGATTTTTTCAAAATTTTATGAATAAACCGAATTATTGTAAGCATACCGCTTAATTGAAGTAGAGGCTGTCTTTATGACTTAAATGCAATAATTTAATCTAAAATATTCAGTTGGTTGGATATTAAAATCAGCGTTAAAATGAAAAAATACGATTGTTTGGTAAAAGAATATTTTTTACAAACATGGTTAACAAATAAGATAAATTTAAAACAACTATTAAGAATTAGCACAAAGTATTATACAATAGCCCGATATTTTCTAGAGTATAGCACAATGAGAGAATCATAATGAGCTGGATTGAAAAGATTTTAAGTAAAAATAATATATCATCAGATCATAAAAAAGCGAATATACCCGGTGGCGTTTGGACAAAATGCAGTAACTGTGAACAAGTCATTTACCAAGCTGAATTAGATCGTAATTTAGAGGTTTGTCCTAAGTGTGATCACCATATGCATATCCCTGCGCGCGTCAGGTTATACCATTTTTTAGATGAGGATTCAGATGTAGAAATTGGAACTGATCTTGCGCCAAAAGATATTTTAAAATTCAAAGATACTAAAAAATACAAAGACCGTTTAACTGCGGCTCAAAAAGAGACACGCGAAAAAGAAGCTATGGTTGTCATGAAAGGAACATTACTTGGTATTCCTGTTGTGGTTGCCTGTTTTGAATTCGCTTTCATTGGTGGATCGATGTCATCAGTTGTTGGGGCTTTATTTACCCGTGCTGCTGAACAAGCGATAGCCGATAAATGCCCGTTAATTTGTTTTTCAACAAGTGGCGGTGCAAGAATGCAAGAAGCACTTTATTCATTGATGCAAATGGCTAAAACCAGTGCAATACTTGCTAAAATGCAAGATGAAGGTTTACCTTATATTTCTGTCATGACCGATCCGACTATGGGTGGGGTTTCAGCTAGTTTAGCGATGCTAGGTGATATTAACATTGCCGAACCCAAAGCATTAATTGGTTTTGCAGGCCCACGCGTTATTCAACAAACTGTACGGGAAACTTTACCAGAAGGATTCCAACGAAGTGAGTTTTTACTGGAAAAAGGCGCAATTGATATGATCATTCATCGTAAAGAAATGAGACCTAAAATTGCCAGCCTAATTGCAAAATTAATGAAACTTCCCGATCCATTTAATGATGTGAATAACGATGAAATGACAATTGATGAGACAGTTTAATTGATCATGCAAAATGAAAAACCTAATGCCATGTCTGACTTAAAGACATGGCTTTGTTATTTAGAGCAACTACATCCTACTACTATTGATATGGGATTAGAGCGAGTAAAAATCATTGCTCAGCGTTTAGATATTTTGCAACCCGCTCCCTATGTTATTACGGTTGCAGGAACTAATGGTAAAGGTACAACTTGCCGAACATTGGAAATGATCTTACTCGCTTCAAAACGAAAAGTTGGCGTATATAGTTCTCCTCATTTATTACGTTTCACAGAGCGGGTAAGAATTAATAATCAAGAGTCAACAGCCCAAGAAACGGTTAACGCATTTGTAGAAATTGAAAAAGTTCGTGGTGATATTTCTTTAACTTATTTTGAATATGCAACACTTGCAGCACTTTATCAGTTTAAAAAAGCAAAATTAGATGTAGTTGTGTTGGAAGTTGGGTTAGGTGGACGACTGGATGCAACCAACATTGTTGATGCAGATATTGCTGTTATCACAACAATAGACATTGATCATGTAGATTATCTTGGAAATACTCGAGAAAGTATTGGGCGTGAAAAAGCCGGTATTTTTAAATCGAAAAGCATTGCTGTTGTTGGTGAGCAAAATGTTCCTGTCACCATTCCATTGGTGGCAGAATCAGTTAACTGTCCTATCTATACGGTAAATAGCGATTGGTCTTATCAACAAATTAATGATAATCAATGGTCTTTTGAATCCCCCTTGGCAAATTATCATCATTTACCGATAGCCAATGTTCCGTTAGCTAATGCTGCGACAGCAATTGCAGCATTAAGTTATTCTTCTTTAAATATTACCCAAGACGATATCGTTAAAGGATTAAAACAAGCAAGCTTAGTTGGCAGATTTCAGACGCTACAACATTCACCATTGGTTATTATTGATGTTGCTCATAACCCACATGCTGCAACTTATTTAATTAAACAATTAGCTCAATTAAAAGCTAAACAATCCAAAACAGGTAAAATAAGATTTGTTATTGGCATGTTGAAAGATAAAGATATAAAAAGTACATTATCCATTTTACAAGGCGATGTATGGTATTGCGCGACACTCTATGGTGAGCGAGGTTGCAAAGCTGAAGTATTAAAGCAATACTTGCTTGATAAAGAAGAAACCAGTGTTTTAACATTTGATCATGTGGCGGATGCTTATCAAAAAGCAATGCAAGATGCCAAAGATAATGATATTATCGTCGTATGTGGTTCATTTCATACGGTAGCTGAAGTTTTAGAGCAATATGAATTAAGTGAAATTAATCATGACGAAAGACAAAAATAACGCTTCAAATAATCAGAATAGAATGAGAAATCGACTTGTTGGTTTTGCCACTTTATTACTTATTTTAGCTTTGATAGCACCATGGATCATCACCGATAAATCGAATACAACAACATCGACTACGCCTATTTTACAACCGAACATAGTGAATCAGCAGTTTCAATCTGTCGAACATACTCCTGATGACAGCTTTACACAAAATAACTCAAGTGAGGTTGCTAATTTTCCTTATGCACTAGACACAGACCAAAATCCAAGTTCATTAATCTCACCTGAAATCAATGCAGAAGATGTCAATGAACCGATAACGACAGATCAAACGGTCACAACTACGCAAGATTCAAAATTATATATGATTCAGATAGCGGCATTAAGAAACAAGCAAAAGATTGAAGAACTTGTTGCGTTATTACGATTAAACAATTATAACGTTAAAGTTATTCCTAAAAAGCCAGAACCTAACCAATTAATAAAATTACAAGTTGGGCCTTATGCTAAAAGGGAGCAAGCAGAACAAGTAATCGATAATCTTAATAATTTAACAAAACAAAAAAGCATTATTATTACTAATTAAAAAAAAATTTGTTCAAAAATAAAAGTAATAAATAATATCTCCTATAAATAATTAATTGTGAGTTACTATGATGAATTGGATTGATTTTACTATTATTGGCGTAATAATTTTTTCCGCCATGGTCAGTATAATACGGGGCTTTGTTCGAGAAGCATTATCTCTGATTAGTTGGGTGCTGGCATTTTTCATTGCGAGCCGATTTTATGCTTATATTACTCAGTATTTAACCTATTTTGATAGCGAATTGATCCGTACTTCTGTCGCAATAGCTATCCTTTTCTTAGCGACATTACTCGTTTGCTCATTTATTTCTTATGTTATTGGCTTATTAGTCCAAAAAACAGGTTTATCCGGGACAGATCGAGTATTAGGCATCTGCTTTGGTGCATTACGTGGAATATTAGTGGTTGCAGCTGTTCTCTTTTTTATTGATACTTTCACTCCCTTCTCGCAATCGCAATACTGGAAAGAATCACAACTTATTCCTCATTTTCATGTTATTATTCGTTGGTTTTTTGATTTTATACAACATTCGTCTTCATTTTTAGTGCAGTAATTTTGAGGTAATCATTGTATGTGTGGTGTTGTTGGTATTTTAGGATGTAGTACAGTTAACCAATCTATCTATGATGCATTGACTGTATTGCAGCATCGAGGTCAAGATGCAGCGGGTATTGTAACCATTGATGAACAAAACTGCTTTCGTTTACGTAAAGCTAATGGTTTAGTTAAAGATGTTTTTCAAGAACATCATATGCA
This sequence comes from Gilliamella sp. CG16, assembly GCF_046635785.1. Lineage (NCBI taxonomy): Bacteria > Pseudomonadati > Pseudomonadota > Gammaproteobacteria > Orbales > Orbaceae > Gilliamella > Gilliamella sp. CG16. The sequence continues at coordinate 43,420 of NZ_JBIDFL010000013.1, read as the reverse complement.
ACGTTTGCAAGGTACATTAGGAATTGGACATGTACGGTATCCTACAGCAGGAAGTTCAAGTCCTTCAGAAGCTCAACCCTTCTACGTTAATTCGCCTTATGGCATAGCACTTGCACATAATGGTAACTTAACCAATGCTAACGAATTACGAAATAAAGTATTTGAATTAGCAAGACGCCATATTAACACTAATTCTGATTCAGAAGTGCTACTTAATATTTTCGCCAGTGAATTAGACAAATTTCCAACTTATCCCCTTTCTGCAGATAATATTTTTACCGCTATACGTCATGTACATAATATTATTAAAGGCGCTTACGCTTGTGTCGCAATGATTATTGGGCATGGATTGGTTGCATTTCGTGATCCCTATGGCATTCGTCCTTTAGTTATTGGTAAACGCATTTTAAATAATCAAAAAGTGGAGTATATGGTTGCTTCTGAAAGTGTTGCTTTAGATATACTTGATTTCGAATTTATACGTGATGTCGAACCCGGCGAAGCGATTTACATTACACAAGATGGGCAATTTTATTCACAACAATGTTCAGACAATCCCCAATATTATCCATGTATCTTTGAATACGTTTATTTTGCACGACCCGATTCGTTCATGAATGGGGTATCGGTTTATCAATCACGTATATTGATGGGACAAAAATTAGGTAAAAAAATAGCACGAGAATGGAAAGATGTTGATATTGATGTTGTGATTCCAATTCCTGAAACATCTTGCGATGCTGCGCTTGAGATTGCTAGAATTTTAAATAAACCCTATCGGCAGGGCTTTGTCAAAAATCGTTATGTTGGACGAACATTTATTATGCCAGGTCAAGCTACACGCAAACTTTCTGTAAGACGTAAACTTAATGCTAATCGCATTGAATTTGAAGGAAAGAATGTCCTTCTTGTCGATGACTCTATTGTTCGAGGTACAACTTCGGAAAAAATTTTGGAAATGGTTCGCTCTGTTGGTGCTAAAAAAGTTTATTTAGCTTCGGCTGCGCCAGAGATTAGGCATCCTAATGTATATGGAATTGACATGCCAACAGCCAGTGAGCTTATCGCTTATAATCGCACCGTCGAGCAAATTGCTAAAGATATTGGTGCAGATAGACTTATTTTTCAGGATCTATCTGACTTAATCGACTCAATCCGTGAAGAGAACCCTAAGATTCATCATTTCGAGTGTTCAGTGTTTGATGGGCAATATATTACAGACGGTATTGATGAAAGCTATTTGCTTCAATTAGAACAAACAAGAAATCAAAATCAAAAAGCTTTTAATAGTAAAGAATCAGAAAATCTTGAAATATATAATGAAGAACAATAATTAGTATTCTTGCTGAAAATGACATTTTTATAAAAAAAGATACTAATATTCTAATATTTCTATCTTTTTTATCTGCTTTATTTAGTATTAGATAAAGAGAACTAATGTATTATTAATATTATCAAATTGATAAATAAATCCCACGTTTTATTTTAATCTATCTCTCCTCATATTCTGAAGACATTTTCATCAAATCTTTACAAATATTTTAAAAAAGTTATTGAACAATGACTTCTTTGTAATATAATCTTAAAAAAAGTAATTTTTTGTAAAGAATTTTAAAGACAATAAAAATGCTATCGTTTTTTTATTCTAAACAAAGAAGCTTTTTTATCAAAAAGCTGAATAAAACGTGTTTTTGATACATATATTATCAATAAAGTGAAATATGAGGAATGATTAAGATGAAAACAAATCTTAATTTAAAAATTGTTTCAACCTTAGTTGTTCTGGCATTAAATTGCCAGACAGCTATGGCATTGGATTCGAAACAAGGCACTTCTACTGTTGCTGTAGACAACAGTAAAGTTATTGAACTTAAAAATGGTATTAAAGTTCGAGAAATGGTTAACAATAAAAAGGCTAGCCTTTACCAAATAGCATTAATAAGTGGTATAAATGTTGACCAACTACGCAAAATGAACAATGGGCGCTTTGATAAAAAGGATGTGATTGAAGAAGGTGAGCTTCTCGTGCTTCCTGAAAACTCCCCACTACTACCTGCCATCAGTACAAGTAAAGCTGAAGATACTAAACAAAACAAATATACAAATTTACCGGATTTAGGATCAGATGAAAATTATGATGTACAGGCAGATAAAGATAAGCTTGCAACTCATGTTGCTTATGCTTTACAGACATTAGCAACACAAGATTGGAAACAACTATTATCATCTGAAAATGGTGGCTTATCAAGTCAATTGGCCAATCGAGGTAAGGATTACGCAGAGGATTATTTACGCAGTAGTGTGAAAAATCATGTTGTTGATCCACTTCGTACCGCTGCCCAAGACTTCTTAGGGCGTTTTGGTACGGCTCAATTATCTTTTGACGTTAGTGATAAAGGACAATTTAGTAACGTCAACGTTAAACTATTTAGTCCTTGGTATGATACAGAAAATACCTTGATATTTAGTCAAATATCATTTCAAGAATATGAACATAAACGACGTATTGGAAATATTGGTATTGGTCAACGTTGGGACTTTGCAGATAAAAAATGGTTATTAGGCTATAACGTATTTTTGGATCATGACTTTCAACGTTCACACAATCGTTTAGGTTTAGGTGTTGAGGCTTGGAGTGACTACATGAAACTTGCAGCTAACTATTATCATCCATTATCAAATTGGAAACAATCTCGTGATTTTGATGATTATTTAGAACGTGCTGCAAAAGGTTTTGATGTTCGTTTTCAAGGTTATTTACCACAGTACCCTCATTTAGGTGGTTCATTAATGTATGAACAATACTTTGGTGATAAAGTGGCATTATTTGGTAAAGATAACCTACAAAAAAATCCTAGAGCAGTGACAGCAAGCGTTGATTACACACCAGTGCCACTTTTTACCCTCAAAGCGGAACATAAGCGAGGACAAAATAATCAAAAAGCCACTTCTGCTTCATTGACGATGAATTATCGTATGGGGGTTCCTTTAAAAGATCAGTTAGATCCCGATATGGTTCAAGCAGCACGTTCATTAGCTGGTAGTCGTTATGACTTAGTTGATCGTAACAACTATATCGTTCTTGAATATAAAGAGAAAAAATTAAGTGTTGATTTAGGACTTGAATCTTTACAACTCGTTGAAGGACAAAGTTATGATGTTAGTATCGCTGTTTATAATGCGAAAGGATTAAGCAGTGTAAAATGGAATGGTGATATGTTTGAAATTGATGCAAATGGTGGATTCCTTTGTTATACAACAGGTATTTGTACATCTTCATCATGGGCTACACCAAAAGCAGATACTCAAAATTGGAAAATTGTTGCACCAAGTTATGTAGATGAAAATGGTAAACGTCATCCAATTCAATCTAATGGTAAATATACCTTATCTGTTTCCGTTACCGATAAAAAAGGTCGTTCAGCAACATCAAATCAAGTGTCATTTGAAGTTATCCCCGATCCTGTCATGCGTAAGATTGGTCTTTGGGCTGTTGATCGTAACGGCAATAAAACCACAATGGCTTCTAATTCAGCCGATGGTCTCAGTGCTATAACATTGATTGCCAGCCTTGTAAAGCCGAAGGTACCAAATGGAACAATTTCAGCAATAGAGGATGCAGTTGGGTTTAGTGATGAACAACTCATGAACCGAATTCCAGACTCATTTGATTCTGTACTTAAAGGCTGGACAGCAACAAGTAATGGTAAAAAAATCACCTTAATTGATGGTACTTCGGGTCAAGTAACGTCTTGTCCTAAACAAGAACCTTGTGTCATTGTGAAATCCTTTGAAAAAATCAAAATGGGTCAAAAAATTTCTGCTAAGGCAGCTACTGCTGGAGGCATGGATGCAATTGGTGATAGTTATGCATTAGATGTCGCTTCTAATATTGAAGGGGTGGTTGAATTTTCCACTTCGATAGATCAATTTGGTGCATCGTTCAATAAAGTATCCATAGATTTTGCTGGTGGTCAAGCTGGATTAATTAAAGTTTATCGAAGTGATGGGGTATTGGTTGCGACTCAAGCTGGAAACTTATTAGAGTTTGATCCTAATGGTTCAAAAGAGTGGAAAGTTGATAATGAATATTATGTCAAAGCATATGCAGCAGATGGTGTCACTGAAATGAATAGTCCATATGTGATTTGGTCTCTTGTGGGGTCTAATGCGGTTGCATGTCCTAATGGAGCGGCAACAGCAGCATTACCTGATGCAAGCAACAAACCAAATGGGCCTTGGTTTAATGTCGCAATGGGATATAACGCACATTATAAAATTAGAAGTATAAAAACAGGTAGTTATGCAACTTCTGGTTCGAGCATTATCGCTAATGCTGATGCTCCACAAGAGTTAAATCTTGATCCGATAAACGCAACGCCTTCAGCATGTGCAGGTGATCAAGGGTTTAGATTACAAGTATTTGTTAAATAGAATGGTTAATTAAAAAAGTGTTTTAGATAACCCATTTATAAGGGTTATCTAAAAGTTAAATACAAAACGGTGTATATTATTTTTGATATACAATAATTAATAAATGAAAAATAGGAAGTTAAACATGAAAAGTTTAATGATAAAAAATATTGCTTTAGGTCTGTTAATCGCTGGATGTGCAGCAAGTAACGCATATGCACTTAGCGGTGTGAGTGCTAAATATATAGTGGGTAATGCACCTGTAATTAAAAGTCTTGGCGGTCAAGATCACAGTTTAACAGTGTCAGTATCCTCTGATGCTGATGGTAACAATACCGTGGGTGGTCGAGCTGCAAAAGTTAATGATTATGTCGTTATCGAGTATACTTTACATGATGAAGATGGTGACAGCGATCCTTCAGGTAAAGTAGTAAAAGAAACGTTTAAAGCATTTTATAAAAGTGCGTCTGGTGAATGGAAAGAAGCCAGTTTAGCTGACTCAGATATTAAGTTCAGTAATGGTAAAATTACGTTTAAAATCACAAATGAGTTTGCTGGTGCAACACGAATTGGTTTCAAAGTATTAGAAAAAACTGAGTTTGGTTTACCATATACAAATAAATGGTTAAAAGTTGCTGATATTTGGAGTACGCAAGCACCAGGACAAGTGGATACATTAGATCCGACAGATCCAAGTAAAGCCCCTACTGATGATACTAATGGCCCGAATAAAGACGAAATAGGTAGTAACCCTAATGATGGTCCAGGTGAACAAAAAGATCCGAATAAAATTACAAGTGGACCAATTGAATCTGATGACATGAGGGTCTACATTTTAGCTGCTGATTCAAATGATAACTATAGTATAGCGGGTAGTACTTTCGTACCTAAACAAGGCGGAAAATATCGAGCTGTGGTATGGTTAGATTCTAATGGCAATGGTGCTTTAGATAGTGGTGAAGCTGACTTATCTGCAAATTACAACTTTACTTGGGAGTTAGACGGTACTTATGCCGGTGTTGGAGCGACAACAGATTCGTTAGCACAAAATCAAAATATAACATTAGGTCAACTTAACAACGATTCAATGTACAGTACGACCTACAAAGCAGGTGCTCAAGGTTATAAACTTAAAGTTACTGCAACCGCAAAATAATGCTTATTTAAGACAGATAAAAAACCACTCAAAGGAGTGGTTTTTTTATAAATAAATTAGTTTGAACATCTATTTAAATTAGTTTAAGCCGTTAAGTATTGTGCCATACTCACTAAGTTAAATACCCATTTAGGATAGACTCCGCAAATCATAATAAGTAACGCAGAAAGGGTAATGAGCAACTCACTCATTCCAATTTTATGCCATTTAAAACTTACTACTGAATTATTGATAAATTGATCATCTCGACAAGTTGGTTTGATATAAAGGTTGATCACTAAACGAGCATAAAAATATAGGCCTAGCGCACTACCGACTACAACTGCTGCCATTAACCACCATAGTTCAGCGGTGACACCTAATAGGACTAATAAAAATCGACTAATAAAACCGAGAGTTAAAGGTGCGCCAGCTAATGAAAGCAAGCCTATTCCCATAGATAATGCAAGGATAGGGCGTCGCCAAAATAATCCAGACAAATCTAGCTCATTTTCATGATCTTGAAGCTCATTTGAGTGAGATTCTAAACTAATTACGCCCAGAACAGTAATATTTGCAAGAATATAACCTATCAAATAAACGCCGATTGTTTCTAAGGCCAAAACTTGATATTGCACAGCAATTAATGCAATTAATAAATAACCAAAATGTGCGATTGAGGAATATGCAAGAAGACGTTTTAAATTACTTTGCATAAAAGCAAATAAATTACCCCATAAAATAGAACAAAATGCCATCACAACTAAAATAATTCGGATGGTTTCATTGTTTACAATAGGAGCTAATAAAAATAGTCTTGCGATAGCGCAAAATATCGCAACTTTACCCACTGTGGATAAAAGAAGTGCGACAACCGTTGGTGCACCTTGATAAACATCGGGTAACCAAAGTTGGAAAGGAACAAGTGATAATTTAAAACCGACACCTACAAGCATTAAACAGACCCCCATTAATAACAGTGTGCTTGGGTAGGTCATAGTGGATAACTGATAACTTAAACCACTGAACGTTAATTCACCAGTGGATGCATAATAAAAAACAATACCCATTAGCAAAAAAGCACTTGCAACGGCGGATAAAATCATATATTTAATTGCTGCTTCAAGGGAGTGGGTTTGAATATATTGATATCCTATTAAACCCACAAAAGGAATGGAAAGCAACTCAATACCAATAAAGAAAGCGATTAAATGGCTGGCGTAGACTAAGGTCACTCCACCTAATGCCATGAAAAGTAATATTATATAAAATAATCCATGAGACTTTTGTTCTTGCTTAAACCAACGATATGCTAAGCAACTGACGATAATTGAAATTAATAAAATCAAACTGGTATAAAGTAAACCATAGCCATCACAGGTGAAAAGTACTGTAATTTCTTGGGAGTTCCAATTATTTACATTATTCGGTTGTTGAATATCTGAATGGGATTGATTTTTTTCTTGGTTATCCGCAATGTTTTCATTTTTCGGTGTTTCAGATGTTATAGTCTGTTCCGAATTGGATTCGTCTAACTGAGGTTGGCGGACTTGAGTCGCTGATTCTACGCTTGCATCATTATTATTGTCACTCAGTGCTTCTGTCTGATTAGTTTGTGGATCTGGTTGAGTTGGTGCGGCATCCACTGCTAACAATTTTGCATTCTGAAAATCAGGAGAAGTCAGTGGCAAAGAAGAGATAAATATTTGCATATTATCGCTGCTGATATCTGAAATTTTCTGATCATTGGCTGAAATTTTATATCCCATGACAGAAGCGCAAATTAATGCGAATATCAAACCACATAAAGATAAAATAGCGCAGTATTTTGTACTTACTTTGAAACGAAATAATGCAAACATTAGCGCAATAATAGTAAGACTTAATATATAAATAGGTGATAAAGCTATCATATCTTATTACTCTCCCATGCGCTCTGTTGTTATATAGTGTTGAGTTTGATTCATGACAGAATATGACATATCTAAAATGACTTTAGGATATAATCCGATAAAAATAAGAACAGCCAATAAACTACTTAACAATAAAAGCTCTTTGATATTAAGAAAACACTTTTTCATGGTTTCATTATTATCGTGACCGCCATGAAAAATAGGTTGCATACGAATAATGAATGAAATAGATAGCATAAGTAATCCTAGTGCTAATAAAATTGTAGAATAAGAAAATGTTGTGAAACTTCCAAGTAACATCAGGTAATTTCCTATAAAGTTAGCTGTGCCAGGTATACCCAATACGGCCAATATGAAAAATAACGTAAATGATGATAAATATTTGACTCGCTCTTTCAATCCAGTAAATTGACTGATGTTACGTGTTGAATAACATTCAACTAATAAACCACTAATCATGAACATACCGACAATCGCTAAGTTAATCGCAATAATTTGTATGACCACTCCTTGGTAGGCGATTAATGAACCACTATATATGATAGCGGTCACAAAGCCCATCAATGCAATATGAACATAAGCAATTAGTTTTTTAATATCCGTTTGATTAAATGCAAGTAGTGCAGAATAAAAAACGGTGATTAATGCAAGTATTAAAATTAAAGGTACAATTGTTGCAGAAGCATTAGGAAATAATGGTATGACAAAACGCAATAACCCAAAAGTGGCAGTACTAAGTAATAAACCACTAATCATCATTGAACCGGTTGTTGACGATTCGATATGTGCTTCAATAAACCAATTGTGAAATGGAACAAAAGGAATACGCACAATAAAGGCAGCCATGAATCCAAGCATTAATAAATATTCTGTTTTACTTGATATAGGCGTTTTGGTTAGGATTTGATAATCAAAAGTCCAATGACCCGTTAAATTCCAATTAATGAGAGCTAATGAAACAATCGAGATTAACATTAACAAACTACTGATTTGCGTATAAATAAGAAATTTACTTGCACCATTAAAGCGTAGCTGAGAATTGGAATCTCGTCTTCCCCATAAAGAAATTAAAAAATAGATAGGAATCGCAACAGCTTCCCAATAAAAGAATAACAAAAAGAGATCCGTAACTGTAAATAACATCATGACAGCTGATGTCATTGCTAAAATACACAGATAATATAATCCAGTATTATTAATGCTTTCTTTGCTTGAATAGGCGATAGTGAATAAAACAATAATGAGTGTTGAAGTAATAACAATGATAGATAGCCCATCTAAAATTAAGTGAAAACGAATACCTAATAACGGAATCCATTCAAAATTGACTTCTTCTACCCAACTATTTCCTTGATCCATAATAGCTTGCGCATCCAGCCAAAAATTGATCACCAATATTAGCGAGATGATAATCGTCATGAATGCGATACAAATTGGCAGTTTATTCCAACGTGATTGCGCATCAACAGATGCTACCATTCGTTGTAAAAAAAGATGACATAACCAACCGATAAATCCACCTGTCACAGGTAAGAAAATAAGCCATAACAACATGAAAGATTGCACCTTTATTAAATAAACACAAGTAACATTAATATAATAATACTACCCATTACAATTGAAACCATATACCATCTGAGATGTCCATTTTCGAAGCCGACAATATATGAATTGATTTTTTTTATACCCAGCATAACCCAATTGTCCCAAGTTGCTAATGGATCCTTTTTCAATTTACTGGTTAAAAAGATGAAAGGCTTAACAAAAACAATATTGAGTAAATAATCAAATCGCCATTCTGCTTTACACAGTCGTGTAAAAAATTTCACTATGGGCGTGTTTAACACTTCTTTCACTTCACTATTAGGATGAGCAAATAGTGTATAAGCGATGATAATGCTAAGTAACGTTACCGCAGCAAAAAGAAGCTGGAATGACAATTTTACATTAGTATCTAATGCAGCAATTGGAATTATTCCTTTTATGGGTAACGGAAAATAGATAACTAATGATGAGGTAAATATTAACAATAAGAAAATAGGGCAATAACTCATCCAATTCGTTTTGGCAAATTGTTTAATTTTAGGTTTATGATAAAACACCATAAATATTAAACGTAATATACTAACACTCGAGAGCAAAATACCTAATAACCCAATGGTTCCATTCATTAAATTATCTTGAGCCATTAATCCCCAAATAATGTCACCTTTAATGTAAAAGGCAGCTGAAATCCATGGCATTGCACTAAGCGATAACAGAATGACTAAAAAAATGATAAACAAAACGGGGAATTTTTTATATAAACCACCAATTTTACTTATATCACGCTCACCTTGGCATTTTTTGATAAGTATTGCCGAGGCTAATATGAGTAACGTACTTGTCATTGTATAATTGATTAAACAATTAAGTGATAAACTCCAATGTTGAGTTGAAAATGCATAAAACAGATAACTAATTTGTGTCAGGTTTATGAAAGTGACTATGCGTTTAATATCGTATTGTACAAGAGCAATAGAACTCGCAAATAAAACTGTTAGCGATGAAATTATTGTCATGATAGAAAGTACATCGCTTGACATCATAAACAAATTGCTGAGTCTTAAAATTAAATAAACACCCGCTAAGATTACCGTTGAACTTTGCATTAACGCCATTGCAGGCATGGGTGCTAAGGTGCTTTCAGTAAACCATGATTGCATTGGAAACAGCGCTGATTTACTCATTGCACCAAGCAATAGCATTAATGTTATCCAATAGATGATATCTGAATCGATAGCTAAATTAGCATGTGCGAGAGTCAATATATTCCGAATATCTAACGTATGAAGCGTTTGGTAAATTAAAAACACACCAATGAGTAAAAAAACATCGGTCAAATGCATGATCACAAACGCTTTAACAGCTGCAAAACCATTACGGATTTGTTTATAGTAAATGCCAATAAGTAAGTAAATACTTAATGTAACACCTTCCCAACCAATTAGCATGACCAACAGATTATCGACTAAAATAATTGTTAACATACTTGCTATTAACAAATTGCTATAAGCATAAAAAGTATAAATATCTTTTTGAGATGTTAAATAATATGCAGCAAAAAAATAGATAAGCATGCCCAAAAAAGCAATTAACACAAGAAAAGTTAATGACAAACCATCTAAGGTTAAAGTAATAGGAACAACAAAATCCCCTATAGAAAACCAATTCCATAATGGTCTGCTATAAATTAATGACATATCAGGGACTGAGTTAGTAACAAAATCAATACAAGAAAATATGGTAATTAATACCACAATCAGCATAGTACTAATGCCGATAATGATGATATTAATTGATCGTATTTGTCTTCCTAAGCTAACAAGGGCTAAAAAAGAAAGCAAAGGAACAATGATAGTTAAATAGAGTAAATTCATCCTTTCATTTCACTTAATGAGTCAATGTTAAAAATTTTCTTTCGGTAAACTAGCTTTCTAAAAAGGGCAAGTCCAACGCACACTTCGGCAAGTACCGCTACAATCGCTAAAATAGCCAGTACTTGCCCATCTGTATGTTGCCAGTGGCTACTTGCAGCAATTAAAGCAATAATGGCACCATTATTCATTATGATTAGGCTAAGGAGCAAAAAATAGAGATTGCGCCGAATCATCACGCCTAGTAAACCAAGGACAAATAAGATAGAAGCTAAAATAAGGCTATGCATTAATGGAATCATATTAGCTCTCCGACGACAAACGATGCATAAAATGATAAGCAATGACCGCTGCACCTAATAATAAAAATATTCCCAATTCTGCCATTAAAATATAGGCATATATTGAAATTTCATGGGTTAATTCATGTGGCTCTTTTAGCTGTGAATAGTCAGTGCTTACTACTCCATAAATAAGGATGACCAGTAAAACAAAAGCTAACATTAGCGGGACTAACCATATTTTAGGGCTAATACCATGTTTATCATTTTCTACATTGTCTTTACGAATTTTAAGTATACTTGCAATGGATAAAAAAAGCGTTACTGTTCCGCCAATAAAGAACACGATATAAAGCACAGCTGATAAATAAGTATTAAGTAGAATCAATATCAACGCTGAAGCAAAAAGCGAAACAATAAGGTACAAAATAGCTTTATCTATTTGTAAGCAACTAATCACTTTCATGCTAGCAAAAATAGCTATAATCGACGCAATATAAAAAACAGCGATCATTAAATAATCCAATATATATTCTCAATCTTATTAGTATATACCCAAATTAAAGCAAGATACAGATTACAGGCGAGCTATTCATTGAAAAACAGTGATTTAATAAAAAATAGAACGTTATTTTTTAATATTAGCTAAGAATTTAAAGATAAGTGCATTATATTTTCAATATAATTAAAACATAAAAAAAAATAAAAACCATAAAATTTTATTATTTAAATTCAATTAAGCATTGATATAAAGTATATAACTTGAGCAAATTAGCCATTATTTATACTTATTTCTTTAAATTGTGAACATGCCCTTACAGCTTAAAGTTGCTTAACCCTAATTTTTAAATACATAAAATGAGATCAAAATGAACAGTGAATACTCCTCTATGCGAAGTAATGTTAATATGTTAGGTACCCTCCTTGGCGATGCAATAAAACGAGCGACCGGTAACGAAACTTTTGATTTAGTCGAAAAAATAAGGAAGCTATCAAAATCGGCTCAACAAGGAAATAAGCAATCTCATCAAGAGTTACTCAAATTAATAGAACATCTCAATGATGAAGATTTATTACATGTTGCTCGAGCATTTAACCAGTTTCTAAACTTAGTAAATATTGCGGCAGAATATTATGGCATTTCGCCGCACGGGGAAGCGGCGAGCAGTCCAAAAAAAATGACAGACTTATTTACTACCCTAAAAAAATTAAACTTTTCTGAGCAAACTATCACACAAGCCATTAACGATTTATCGATTGAATTAGTATTGACTGCTCACCCAACCGAAATTAATCGTCGTACAATGATTAATACCTATACCGCAATAAACAATTGCTTATCGCAATTGGATCATAATGATCTTGCTGATTACGAAATTGAACGTATTATGCGCCGATTAAAACAGCTAGTTTGTCAGGCCTGGTATACGGATGAAATACGTAAAAAACGGCCTACACCTCTCGATGAAGCTAAATGGGGGTTTTCTGTTATAGAAGACAGTTTATGGCAAGGTGTTCCTCTCTTTTTACGGGAATTTAATGATCAACTCGTTGATGCGTTTAATCAACAACTATCTGTTGAACATGTTCCAATAAAATTTACCTCATGGATGGGGGGAGACCGTGATGGTAATCCTAATGTCACAGCTGATGTGACAGAAAAAGTCATGTTACAAGCTAAATTAAAAGCAATTGAATTATTTTTAGCAGATATTCAAATATTAGTGCGAGAGTTATCGATGACAGAGTGTAACCAATCTGTTATTGATCTGTTAGATGAGCCAAATAAAACAGCATCAGAACCTTATCGAGCGGTGATGAAGCAGCTACGAGCCCGTTTAGTTAAAACGCACAGTTACATAGTATCAGTACTCAATAATGAACAAGTCCTAGCTCCAGCTGATATTTTAATTAAAAATAACCAACTTTGGGATCCACTTTATATTTGTTACCAATCATTAATTGATAATGGGATGTCAACTATTGCTCACGGACCTTTACTTGATACATTACGTCGAATAAAAAGCTTTGGATTACAGTTAGTCAAATTAGATATACGTCAAGATAGTTCTGTTCATACTGAAGCACTTGATGAATTAACGAAAGAACTTAATCTAGGAAGTTATGCACAATGGTCTGAAGAAGAGAAACAAGCATTTTTATTAACCGAACTTCAATCTAATCGTCCATTATTACCCTATCATTGGCAACCTAGTCAAATAGTTAAAGAAGTATTTGACACTTGTCGTGTAATTAAAAAAGCTGGTGAAGAGTCGATTGCTTCTTATGTTATCTCAATGGCAAAAGCACCTTCGGATATTTTAGCGGTATATTTGCTCTTAAAAATAGTCGATTGTGAAAAAAATATCCCCGTGGCACCGCTATTTGAAACATTAGAAGATTTGAATAATGCGAAGACTGTCATGCAAAAATTATTGGATATTCCTTGGTATCGACAAAAAATCCAAGGTAAACAGATGGTCATGATAGGTTACTCGGATTCAGCTAAAGATGCAGGAACCCTTGCGGCATCATGGGCACAATATCGTTCGCAAGAAGAATTAGTCGCCTTATTTGAAAAATATAATATCAATCTTGTTTTATTTCATGGGCGAGGCGGTTCAATAGGGCGTGGTGGGGCGCCAGCACATGCGGCACTCCTTTCTCAGCCACCTGGTTCATTAAAAGGAGGGCTTCGTGTCACTGAACAGGGTGAAATGATTCGGTTTAAACTTGGTTTACCGGAAGTCGCGCTCAGTAGCTTAATGTTATATGCTTCAGCTATACTTCAAGCAAATTTATTACCTCCTCCACAGCCGAAACAAGCATGGCGCAATATCATGGATGAAATGTCAGATATTTCATGTCAGTGCTATCGACGTTATGTTCGTGAAAAAGCAGAATTTGTCGATTATTTTAGAACGGTCACCCCCGAAGCAGAATTAGGAAGGTTACCTCTTGGTTCAAGGCCTCAAAAACGGCGAACAGGTGGCGGAATAGAAAGTCTTAGAGCTATTCCATGGATCTTTGCTTGGACACAAAATCGCTTAATGGTTCCTTCATGGCTTGGTGCTGGCTGTGCCTTAAAAAAAGTGATTGAAGAGGGGAAAAAAGATTTGCTCAAAGACATGTATCACAACTGGCCTTTCTTTAATGCACGATTAGGTATGTTAGAAATGGTATACGCTAAAGCTGCACCAAAAATTCATGAGTATTATGAACAACGTTTAGTTGATGCTAGCATGTGGCCATTAGGAGAAGAGTTACGTAATTTATTAACGGATGATATTAATACCGTTTTAACCATTACTGACGATGATAGCTTAATGGCCGATCTACCTTGGATTGCGCAATCCGTTGCTTTACGAAATATTTATATTGAACCGTTGAATTTATTACAAGCAGAACTATTAAATCGTTCTCGTCAACGTAATGATGAAGAAAATACAATAGTTGAACAAGGATTAATGATCACAATATCAGGTATTGCTGCTGGAATGAGAAATTCTGGATAACTTAATAAAAATAAAAAAGGGCAATCGCCCTTTTTTATTTATCTGCTAAAAGTTCATCTAAATACGTTTTAGCATCTCGATCACCTTGCTCACTCGCTTTAGTAAACCAGTAAATTGCCGTATCTTTATTTTTCTTGATACCTTCACCTTCAAGATATTTAATGGCTAAATTGTATTGAGCATCAGCACTGCCTTGTTCAGCGGCTTTAATATACCATTCAATCGCTTTTTTAATATCTTTGGGAACACCACCGCCGACATCATACATTACGCCAATATTATATTGTGCATCTGCATTACCCGCTTCTGCTGCTTTAGAGAACCAATGGGCTGCTAATTGGTTATTAGGTCTAGTGCCTGTACCTGTGGCATAAATAATGCCTAAATTATACATTGCAAGTACATTACCATATTCTGCCGCTTGCGTATAAAAATAGGTTGCAGCAACATAATCTTGAGTCAGACCATCGCCGTGTTCCGACATTAATCCTAAATAATATAAGGCTTCAGGCACATTATATTTCGCTGCTTTACTAAACCAATCGGCTGCTTGCATACGATCTTCTTCTACACCATCACCAAAAAAGTACATAATGCCTAGGTTTAGGTAAGCATCAAACACGCCTTGATCACCAGCTAAAATAAAATAGTTAATAGCACTATCGTTATTTTTGGCGACACCTTCCCCATTTTTGTACATTAAAGCTAAATTATAAAGTGCAAAACTGTAATTTTGATCCGCTGCCAATTTAAAATATTTAAATGCTTTCGATAAATTACGCTTAGTTCCTAAACCATTTTGATACATATATGCTAAATTATTTTGGGCTTTAGCTAATCCTTGGTCAGCCGCTTTTTTAAACCAAAACAGCGCGCGAACATGATTAACTTCAATACCGCCTAAACCTTGTTTATAAATATTACCTAAAGTGTATTGTGCTTGTGCATCCCCTTTTTCTGCCGAAAGCTTTAAAGAAGGAATCAATGAGCTAGGATCAGTCATTATTAGTTCTGGAGCTTTTGATGCACCATTTTCATTAGCTTTGACACTAAATGAAAAAGATAACATTAATACCAATAATAATTGAAATGTCTTCATAGTTTTTATTCATAATAAAAGTGTTATTAAGTATATATTAACAAGATAAAAATAAATAGTTTATATGTTTTTTGATAGATATAATCGATAGATTCTATATAAAAAAATTAAGTTCTGAGCAAAATTAATTTATTATTAATCAATTAAATCATACTATTATATTATAATTCAAAAATTTAGTTATCAAATCACATAACTTTTAAACGTACATAATACGGTTACTAACATACAAAAGGTGGGTTAACTTTCTGTTTAGTTTCTATTGATCGGATAAAGAATTCAAGTACTTTCTGATAAAATTTAATTAAAAAATCGACAAATATTACTTTGTTTTAGGTATAAATTACCTTATTAACTTATTTATTCTATTTAAAATATTTAGTAGTGAATAATTTAAATATATTTTAATCTTTATGCTTTCTTAGGCATAGGGGCAACAAATAGTACATATTTAACCTTTTTTTTATGATACAATTTCGACCTTTATAAAATAAATTTGAATTCAGAGGATCAATATGGACTTTTTTATTAATCAAGCGTACGCAGCTGACGGACAAGCCGTTGAAAGCAATCCTTATTTTTTACCGATCATGCTTGTTGTTTTTGGATTATTTTTCTATTTTATGATCATGCGTCCACAACAAAAACGTGCTAAAGCACACCGTGAATTAATGTCATCCATTTCAAAAGGTGATGAAGTGTTAACCAATGGTGGATTGATCGGTCGTGTTTCTAAAGTGAACGAAAATGGTTATATTGCATTAGAATTAAATGATTCAACTGAAGTAATAATCAAACGTGATTTTATTACATCTGTATTACCAAAAGGTACAATGAAATCATTATAATAACAATATTATTATGATAATTCATTGTGTTAATAGTCTAACCCCACAAGAGAATATGTCGTGTTAAATCGCTATCCTTTGTGGAAGTACATTATGTTGGTCGTCATAATTTGTGTCGGCCTACTTTATGCGCTTCCTAATATTTATGGTGAAGATCCAGCTATACAGATTTCTGGCTCGGATAGTGCCAAAATTGAAACGGCTACGCAAAGCAATGTAATAAAATTGCTAGCTGAAAATCACATCGATATCAAGTCAATTGTTTACGAAAATGGAACCATTTTAATTCGATTTGCTGATAACGATACGCAACTTAAAGCCAAAGAACTTATTTCAAAAGATTTAGGTGAAAATTATATTGTTGCTTTAAATCTAGCGCCCGCAACGCCAAAGTGGCTTTCCATGTTTGGTGCTTCACCTATGAAATTAGGACTAGATTTGCGTGGGGGAGTTCACTTCTTGATGGAAGTGGATATGACAACGGCATTAGACAAACTCGTAGAGCAATCAATTGAAAACCTAAAGTCTGATTTTAATAATAGCAAACTAAACTTTAAATCCTTGAGTCGCAATAGTGAGCAACAAATCGTCATGGAGTTTGTTAATACACAAGATCGAAACAAAGCCATTGCTAAAATCAATAATTTACAAGATTACAAGATTGACTCTCAAAACGACAACAGCATCATAATCAATATAAGTGAACAACGCTTACAACAAGCTAAAAACGATGCTGTTCAGCAAAACACAACGATTTTACGTAACCGAGTTAATCAACTAGGTGTTGCTGAACCGATTGTACAACGTCAAGGTTCGGATCGAATTGTTGTTGAATTACCGGGAATTCAAGATACCGCATTGGCTAAACGCATTATTGGTGCAACCGCTACACTTGAGTTTAGACAAGTAAATGAAAACAATTCAGCGGATTTGGCTGCTATCATTAACGGTCAAATGCGTGTTCCTTATGGTTCAGAAATAAAATATATGGAAAACGGGCGTCCGGTACTGTTATATAAACGCATTGTCCTGACTGGTGACCATATAACGGATTCTTCTTACCGATTGAATGAATATTCCCAACCAGAGGTTTCTATTACCCTTGATAGTTCAGGGGGAAAAACTATGCTCGATTTTACTCAAAAAAATCTGCATAAATCAATGGCTACTTTATTTGTCGAATATAAAGATACTGGTAAACGTGATGAAAATGATAAACCAATTTTTGAACGACTTGAACGGGTTATCAATGTTGCAACAATTCAAGGCATCTTCAGTGATCGTTTTCAGGTTACAGGCATTAGTAACATTAATGAAGCTAAAAATTTGTCACTTTTACTACGTGCCGGCGCATTAATAGCGCCAATTCAAATCATTGAGGAGCGTACCGTTGGTCCATCAATGGGGCAAGAAAATATTACTCAAGGGTTAGAATCTTGTGTATGGGGATTATTAATCTCAGTTATCTTTATGTTAGTGGTTTATCGACTATTTGGAGTATTTGCGAGTTTAGCGTTAGTTGCTAACTTAATATTAATTGTTGGTGCGATGTCATTATTGCCTGGTGCGACGTTAAGTATGCCGGGTATAGCTGGTATTGTATTAACTGTCGGTATGGCTGTTGATGCAAACGTACTGATCAATGAACGAATAAAAGAAGAACTGAGTAACGGTCGTAATGTTCAACATGCGATTAATGAAGGATATGCAGGTGCTTGGAGCAGTATTTTTGATGCAAATATCACTACATTAATTACTGCGGTTATCCTTTATGCAGTCGGTACCGGTTCAATCAAAGGTTTTGCGATTACATTAGGTATCGGTATAGTAACATCAATGTTTACATCTATCGTCGGTACTCGAGCATTAGCAAATCTTATTTATGGCGGTCGTCGCGTCAACAAGTTATCAATTTAGAGGTTTATTGTGATTGTTACTAGTAATGATATAAAAAATCATGATGTTAAAGAACTAAATCATGGTCGCAGAGTCCTCGACTTCTTAAAGTTTGGTTTTATTGCTTTTGCAATATCAATGTTACTTGTTGTTGGATCAATTTATGTAATTTTGACCAAAGGATTTAATTTGGGACAAGATTTTACAGGTGGTACAACAGTCGAAATTACGGTAACCAAACCAGTAAATCTTGACGACATCCGTGACAGTTTACGTAATGCTGGCTATCATGAGCCCGTTGTTCAATATTATGGAAGCAGTAAAGATATTATCATTAGACTTGCTTCAGAAAAAAAGGATGACGGTAGCGTATCTTCAGTTATTGATAATGCGTTAGGAGTCAACATTTCAAAGTTAATTCATAAAGATATTGATGCAAATGCAGAGATAAAACGAATTGAATTTGTTGGACCAACCGTTGGTTCTGAGCTTGCTCAAGATGGGATATTAGCTATCTGCGCGGCATTGGTTTGCATATTAATTTACATTGCATTTCGTTTTGAATGGCGATTTGGAACAGGTGCGGTTGTTGCGCTTGCGCATGATGTCATCATCACTGCGGGCTATTTATCACTGTTTGATCGGGAGTTGGATCTCACCATAATTGCTGCCATGCTTTCAATTATCGGTTATTCACTTAATGATACCATTGTAGTATTTGACAGAATTCGTGAAAACTTCAGGAAAATTCGTCGAGCATCGCCTTATGATGTGATTAATATCTCATTGACTCAAACCTTACACCGAACTTTAATGACATCAGGTACAACCTTGGCAGTAGTCATTATTCTCTATATTTTCGGTGGTTCAATGCTAAAAGGTTTTTCAGAAACATTGGGCGTTGGTATTGTTTTAGGCACTATTTCGTCAATTTATGTAGCAGCTTACATGTCACTAAAATTAGGCGTTAAACGAGAACACTTTATGCCGCAAAAAAGTGAAGCTGAGGGTGCTGATCAACCTTCAATTATGCGCTAACTTTTACACTCTGCTGGATGCCCAGCAGAGTTATATCAGATTGTTATTTAAACAAATGATATTAAATAGATTGACACCTATAATCGAGTTGAATATTATTAGCCACAGTTTTATCCCTTTCTACTTGGGGCCATAGCTCAGCTGGGAGAGCGCAACGCTGGCAGCGTTGAGGTCAGGGGTTCGATCCCCCTTGGCTCCACCACTTTTTAAATTCATGTGTCAATGTTAATCAAACACAAACGATGACACTAAAGATATTAAATCCTACTTCATTATCATTCCTGTTATCGCGTTACTCATTCTCCTAAAGGCATATACCTACAAGTAAATATCTGAATACATCTATAATTAAAATAGGCAAAAGCTAAAACGAAAATTTAACTATCTTGATTGCATAAGGCTTTATTAATAATCCTAAAAGATTATATATACCGTTACTATGCCAAAATTCGCGAGAAAATCATATAAAGTTAAAGAATAGTAAAGAAATGTATATAGTAAGTAAATAATATTTAATTTATAATAATTATGTAAGGTTGATTTTGTGAATCTCCCTGACAAAACATCTATTTTAAACGATGAATAGATCAATATGTTTTAAAACTGACATTCTGTTTTTATGAAAAATAAAAAATAGAACGACATGATGTAATGAAAATTACATCATGTTTTTTTTGATTTAATTTTAGGTTAAATATTTTATAGGCTATTAATTTATATGAAAAATCATAAGTTTTCTGTTGTATATCAAACTATAGCATTAATAACGCTTTCCAGCGCGACTTATGTTAATGCTTTACCATGTAGTATCGCAAATGGTCAAATTAATGCCACTAACTCTTGCGAGACGAATGAGAATAATCTTACCAATATTAATGTTAACGCAGGGGCGACAGTTAACCATGATACCGCTAGTAGCTTAATTATCAATAATCCTGGGATTGAGTCAAATAGTAACGGAATTAATGTAACTGGTAGTAATGCGAATTATTTATTAAACGCTTCCGATACAACAAAAGATATAACAATCGATATCGGCGACAATAAAAATCAAAGAGGTCGAGGTATTTCTGTTGAAAAAGGTGCCACAGCAACCGTTAAAGCAAATAACGTGACAATCAAATCAAAGGATAAATATACCAACGATTGGAATGCAAACAATGCATTATGGGCAGGCTCTGGCGGTCAATTAACTATTTTTGCTGATAAATTAGATTTATCAGTTGAAAATGCCACAACACCTTATGGAACAATTGGTGTCAACAACGGTAGTATAAAAATCCAAGGTAATAATGGATTGTCAATTGCGACAATTTCTAACACTGGTGCATCAAGTGCCGGCATATGGGCAGAAGGCAAAGGAACGATAGATCTTGATCTTGTTAAAATTAATACTGATTCTTCTCAAGATTATGTCATGGGGGTTTATACTAAAAATAAAGGGTCAACCGTCACATTTGCTGGAGGTGAAATTGGTAGCCTTGCTAGTCGGGCCGGTTCAGCAATTCGAACATTGGAACAGTCACAGGTTATTGCCAAAGGTTATGATAAAGGATCTTTAATTATACAGACTAATGGAACGGATTCACGGGGTATTCGAGCAACGGGTGGTTCATCTGTCATTTTAAATAACGACAAACACAGTAATTTTGTCACGCAAATTCATACTACAGGAAGCATTTCTGATGGTATTAACGCTGGTCGATTAGGGACAATGCATAAGGATGGAAAAATCTTTAAGCATGGCGGTGAAATAGGATCGGAACTCGCGTCTTCAAGCATTGAAACTTATGGTGAAACTCATATAAAAACAGATTCAGAAAATTCTTATGGTCTTCGACTTATTGGTGATGGAGCAAGCATAAAAATGCATGCGTTGGATGGACAAGGTCGTAGTACGATTCATTCAGCGACCACAGCAATACGTTTTAATTTTGGCAATGGTTACAGTCTGAATGAAGATGGTTCTTCGGCAAAAGATCTTGCCCAAAATATGATGCTCGAAAATGTAGACATTACCAGTGATGGAAAATCAGGCAAGTTCGAATTGATTAATACCAGTGATAATAACAGTTTTATCTGTAAACTTGGTGGTTGTGACAAAAATGGAAATAATACCTATGCTAGCGGTAATTTAATTCAGGTCGGGGATCACAGCCTTGATGTGGGTATGTTATCGCATATCAACGATAATAATTTAGCTATGACTGTGGCTGATTCAGTAAAAAATGGTGTGCTGTTATTAAAAAATAGTTCGGCAACAGCGGCTGAAAATACCGATCTATTAAATGTTACTTATGGTGGTGGAACGGCTAAAGTGACTGATAAGGTTTCAAGTAGTTTTAATTTGACGTCTAATGCATCGATCTTAAAAGGGAGTATCTTTACGGATAAAACCTTAGACAAAGACAATCAAGCAAGTCAATCCAACATAAGCTTGAATAATCAATCTACATGGTACATTCAACGTGATTCAAATGTGACTAATTTAAATGTCCAAGATAGTGAAATTTATCTCAATCGCTACGACAATTGGAAAGATGAGCAAGGTAAATTACTTGAAAATGCTAACCAGCCTTCAAATTATACTGTATTAGAGACAAATAAATTAACGGGTAATAATAGTCGCTTTTATTTCCAAACGGATATTGTTAACCAAAAAACAGATAAATTAATAATAACCGATAAAGATGGGACGAATGGGCAACATTATGTCATTGTAAAAAATGATGGATCGCAAAGTACGACAGGAACAGAAAAAATTGACATCATTGAAACTAATGGAAATCATGCCGATTTCAAATTAATCAATAAAGTTGAATTAGGTGGTTATGAATATGATATCAGACAAATTACTGATCCTGATTCAGACGATCTTGGTGGTTGGGAGTTATATAGTACAGGTTCAAAACAGAAACCTTCAAAACCATCAAAAACTTCAACGGCTCAAGCAACGCTAAGCTTTGCAAATACTAACTATATGCTTGTTTATATTGATATCCAAACTTTATTACAACGAATAGGTGATTTACGGAATATATCGGATCATCAAGGCGATTTTTGGATGAGAGGCGTCGTTGGTCAATTAAACTCATTTGCATCAGTTGATTATAATGATTATAAAATCAATTATCGGGGGCTACAAAGTGGTATCGATAAACTTATTTATGAATCTGAAAATGGTCGTTTCTATTTAGGTGGAATGATTGGCTACTATGATGTAGATCAAGATTTTAAACAAGGAAGTGGTTCAGGAAAAAACTATAATGTTGGTCTCTATTCTACTTATATCACCAATAACGATTTTTACTTAGACGGTATTTTCAAATTATCCAAATTAAAAAATCAATTTAATGTTAGTGATAGCCAAGGTAAAAATATATCTGGTAAAGGGAATACCCACGCACTAAGTTTATCGTTAGAAGCGGGTAAACGTTTTTACCTTGCTGAGGCAAAACAAGGGATATATGCAGAACCTCAGCTACAAGTTGTTTATACTCGTAATGGCGCTGATTCAACAAAAGCGAGCAATGCACTCAAAGTTAAATATGATCGCTATAACTCATTGATAGGACGTACAAGTGTCATAATGGGATATGCGATACCGAATATCAAAAATCAAACCAATATTTACTTAAAAACAGGGTATGTTAAAGAGTTTGATGGTGATACTTCTTACCGATTAAATCATATCAAGGAATCTAATCAATATCGTGGACATTGGTTTGAAAATGCACTTGGTATAAACGCAACCATACAAAATAATCATCATATCTACAGTGAAGTCGATTTTGCTAAAGGGAATAAGTTTAACAAAAAGCAGATCAACCTGGGTTACCGATACAACTTTTAATAACAATAAAATCCTAACAAACTAACTTTATAAGCTTATCCTTATTGGATAAGCTTTTTTTATATATGTCGTAACCAAATATTCCCCCTAATTGAAATTTAATGAGCGATCAGTTGAACAAATCATTTTTTTAATTACTACTGCAAAGTTATTGGTTTTTGTACGATGAAAGTAATATCAACCTTAGGATCTTATTCTTGACAATTGAATGTTCCCTTTATTATTGATTTAATAATTATTAAAATTCATGATGTTCGAAACAAAATCAACAATATTGATAACACTATCATTAAATTCTTGGCATATCGATTTGAATAGGTCAAACAAGCCAGTAATTTAAAAAGAAGACTTCTGATATTTACGCAAATGGAGGTTTTGAGTGTATGCTTGAAAAACGAGAACAACAAGCTAATGAATTATGATTAAATGATGAAATCATCAAACATTTATACGCTAATCTTGTACAACATTTTATTGAGGAAGCATTGAAATACGTTAATAATCTAGCAAAATAATCATATCGTAATTTTATCAATGACAATAAGAAATTAACTCTATTGTATGAAAAACAAAAGGTTAATATAAGTAAATTTCACTGCATTAAAATTTACTTTATCACTCACTTCATCACAAATCTTATCCAAAAACAGCTTGATGCCTATCCTATTTTTCGAAAAAATAACCGACTTACGTCAATAGATTAGCTAACCAATTTGGTAATAATTAATAAAAAAATAATAAATTGAAAGTGAAATGAACAATTGTTTATAACCGTTCTAACAAAATCATTAAACAGCAGTATTGAAGTTGTTTTAAATCTTTAATGGGTAAAAGTATGAAATCTTTTTACAGTATAAAACTAGCCAATTTTCTGAACTTTTTTTCAACGAATTTCTTTTATCATAGTGCAGAAATGCTATTTTTAATCTGGTTCTTCCTATTTTCATTCATATTTTTTTCATTAAAAATCACTCAAAATATATATCAATTAGGCATGATTTCTACGACAAGAGATGAAGGGAAGTTTGAACTTTCAGTCGATGGAAAAAAAAGAAAAAAGTTTGCGTTCAAATATATCAATTATGATAACCCTGTCAGCAATATCTTTTTCATCAGACTATTTGGCGTTATTTTAAACTATTTATCAATTGTTTTTTGTTTTATCATTTTTGCTAACTTATTATTAAATATAATCTTTTACTTTTTAAGTTTAGGTAAAATGATTAACTTAAAATACTATAAATACTATCTTTTTAGTGAATATAATGTTTATGGTATCGCATGGATAGCAGTCGCATTTGCTTTAGCTGTCATTTGTTATCTGATTATCTACCATAAATATACAAAACAGTTTTTTTCAGAATTAGATAAAAAAGTTAATGAATCAATGATTTCAAATATTAAAAAATCTGATTTAAGAAGCGGTAGTTTATTAGATGTTAAAGATTTAAAATTTAATGAAGTCGATATTTACGATCCATCAGATTATTATCAAGAAGCGAAACAAAAAGATTCGTTATTTCTTGGTATTGATGATGAATCGACCCCCATATTTTATAAAAAAAGTGTATGGAATGAAACTAACGTACAAATAATCGGAAAAATGGGAAGTGGTAAAGGTGTATTAGCAACATCTGTATTTATCCAATGTTACGAAAACTATAATGATTTCAATGTATGGTTCGATCCTAAAAACGACGAATGGGCTTATAGTGTTTTCAAGAATAAATCAAAGAAAGATCAGTTCTTTTATATAGATCTTAATCGAGATGCAGAGCCTCAATTTAATATATTCCAAGATATTACCGTCACAGAACTTAATGAATTATTTGTAGCCGGTTTTGGACTTGGCAGAACAGGAACAAATGCTGACTTTTATAAAATTGGTGATAGAAAAGTATGTCGTGAATTGGCTAATCAGTTTGAGGATGAACCAGATAATATCAACATCAACACGATTATGGAAAAATGGAATAAACTACCTAATGACCTAAAACAGCAAGGTTCAAGTTTTTTTGGTCAGCTTGAAGAATTATCTGAATTAAAGTGTATTCAAACTGATAAAGGGATTAACTTAAAAAACATTATATCAGGCAATAAACCCGGCATGTTATATATAACAGGATCATTACGAGATGAAAATGTTGTTATGTTACAAAAAATGTTGCTATTGAGAATAACGCAGATCATCGAAAAAAGGGACAGAAAACAAGATTTAACACACATTAATATCATGCTTGATGAAGTTCGATATATTTTATCTAAAAATACGTTAGAAATGATGGGAACAATACGAGATAAAAAAGCAAATATTATCTATACTCACCAATCGTTAGGTGATCTAGTTGGGTCAAGCCAAGATCTTGATCCTGCATCGACCAAAAATATCATGCTCGACAATGTTGGACTAAGATGGATATATAAACTTGATATAAAAGACAGTGCGGAATGGGCAAGTAATTTAACTTCAGAAACGCTAAAAGATGTAGAAAGAAGAACTTTAAGCTTAAATGATGCAAACGTAGAAATGGCAAGCAAAGAAACAACCATTTTTAAACAAAAAGCCAATTATATTGAAACGAGTGTTATACAGAATTTACCGAAACGCTGTGGCTTGATTATTGGATTAGAAGGCTTGCCTAAGTTAGCTTACAGTAGCCCAATAATCGTATCTAAATTAGATAAAGTATTACAGATAGCACCTAGATTGGAACTTACCTACAAAAAAACAACACCAAAAAACAAGGTTGAAAAACAACCAGTCAAAAAACAGAAAAAAAATGAGACCACTGTCGATAAAGAATTACTTAATCAAACTACAGGATTAGAAGATTTTTTAGCATCCAAACTTAAAAAAGATAAAAACCTATCTGATGAAATAATGATTGACATCGAAAGTAATCCTACCGCTCAACCAACGATTATAAATCATGAAGTGATTAAAGATTAACAATTTGTGATAACGATTTCAAAAAAAACATAATGGTAACGTACGTACTAAAAAATTTTTACGTTTCAATAACTATAGTGAAAAGCTTATTCTGTCTAGTTTTTGGTTATCTTTTTCCAAAAAAAATCGTTATATTTCGTAAAGATAATAATTAACAAACAACAATTATAATTACAAAATTTACTAAATTAGAACTGAAAATATCGAAAATAGCTATTATAGTACGACCCATCTTTACAAATTCGTTTCAATTAGCGATTTGTGCGATTTTAAAAATAAATTAATAAAAATCATATAACTATAAACAAAAAATAAAATAATAAAAAATTACAATAATTTGTAATCGTATATCATTATATTAGGAATAGAAGGAAATGAGGAAGTGGAGTTAGTTACGCTTTTAACAGCTTGTGCTTTAAATGTAAGTTCTGATTTATTAGAACCATTAATTCAATTAGAAAGCGGTTATAACCCTTATGCTATAGGTGTTGTGGGCGCTTCTGTTCCTCAACCTACCTCTTTAAATGATTTTTGGCACACTATTAATGATTTAGAAAAAAGAAACAAAAATTATTCGGTAGGTCTTGCTCAAATCAATATCAAAAATCTTCATCGATTTAATATTCCTGTTCTTGATGCGGTAGAGCCTTGTAACAACATCAAATTATCAAGTGTCATATTGAAAGATTGTTACTCAAATTATCAAGATATAGGAAAAGCATTGAGCTGTTATTACAGTGGCAATGATAAAACTGGTTTTAAGCGTGATTTTAATAATAGCTATGTTGAACGATTTTTAACATCTTATGCTAACAAGCAAGAAAATGTTGTTATCAATTTTGATTATGACCAATTTTATCAACTCAAAAATCAAGTTGAAAATTATCATCACAATCAACCATCAACACAAATTGCCAGATCATCAAATGTTAAAAATACTAATCAAGTAAAAAATTTTTCTAATCACAAGAAAAAAGAATCGTTTTTGAAAAAAACAATCAATATGAACTAAAGGAGAAAGAATAAAATGAAATTAATCAAAAAATTATTTTGGTTGTCAATTGGGATTTTGATTACTAATCCAAGTTTTGCTGCCGGACTTTCTAAAACCGAAAGTGGTATGAAAGAACTGCAAAGTTCGATACATGCCATTGTAGGAATTGTATTTCTTATAACAGGACTCATTGTTGGTGTTTTAGTTTGGCGAGGATCAAAAACATGGGAAGAGTGTTCTAAATGGGTGATTGGAGTCGCATTTGCAGGTGGAGCGGCAGAATTCATTACGATTTTCTTTGGATAAGTGTCAAATAAATGGAAAAAGATATTTTATACAAGGCATTAACCAGACCTGCATTAATATTAGGATTACCATTGCAGTTAATCATATTTATTGCATGGTTAACTGTTATGTTATGTATGTTTATTTCATACTTTTTTGTCGGTTTAGGTATTTTTCTTTTTATTACCTGTGTTGCTTTAAATAAAAAGGATGAAATGTTTTTTTCTATATTGGGAAAGAAATTATTGGTTTCAAGCGGAACGGCCAGTTTGTCACAAAGTAAAAAGCTATATGGCAATAATATAGATTATGTAACATCATCGTCTTATCGGGCAATAAAAGTGGATAATAATATTAATTTAAAACATTTTTCAACTATCGAAAAAAACATACCTTACTCAAGTCATATCGATAATCACATTATTATTAACAAAAATGGTGATTTAGTGGCGACATGGGAAGTAAAAGGTATTTCCTTTGAAACAAAAGGTGATGATGAACTTGATATCAGAAAAAATGAACTTGATAATTTTATTCGCTCATTTTCAAATGAAAACATAGCAATATATGTAAATGTCATCAAAAAAAATACAGATATCAAAATAGGCGGTGATTTTACGGGGTTTTGGTTTGCTGAAGAAAATAATAATCGATATCTCGATTACCTAAAAAGTCAGCAAAATAAAGAGACTTTTATTTATGTTTCTTTGGTGATGAAAGGCGCGGATTTACAAGATAAAGCAGATAGCTTCATTACCAGTATAATTACAAAATTGATAGGGAAAAAATCGATTAATGTCAAAGAAAAACAGGATTTCATTGATAATAACTTATTACAAATGAAAGATCTCTGTTTCAGATTTGATAAAGGATTATCTGAATTTGGCTCAAGGCGACTAGGGTTATATAGCAAAAATGACTATGTTTATTCAGAATTGATTGAATTATATAACTTAATATTAAGTGGTATTGATCGACCGATAATAATCGAACCGACAAGGTTATCCAACCTATTAGCCACGTCTGATTATTATTTTGGTGAACAGACAGTTATCGCAAAGTCAAATAATCAAACTAAATATATAAAATGCGTTGAAATAAAAACTTATTCTAACGAAACCAATCAAGGTATCTTTGATTTTCTTCTCGCTTTACCGATAGATATTTGTATAACGCAATCCTTTTCTATTTTATCAGCCAAAAAAGGAGTGGATTTAATAAAAAGGAAGAAAAATCAATTTGAATCATCAAACGATGATGGTGTTTCACAAGTATTGACCCTTGATTTATTTATTGATGATTTAGCAAGTGGCAATATTTCAATTGGAGAATACCATTTTAATGTATTTATCCGTGCCAATTCTTTTGAGCAAGTACAAAATCAATCAAAAGAAATTATACAATCGCTAAATAATAAAGGGTTTATTGCACAAGATAGCACAATATCATTAAAACCTAATTTCTTTGCGCAGTTGCCTTCAAATTTTAAATATCGAACACGCGTTGTTGAAATCACCAGTAAAAATTTTGCAGGAACAACAGGATTACACAATTTTTTAGCTGGTAAACGAATCGGCAATTGTTGGGGAGACGCGCTAACGGTATTACAAACTAGAAGCGGACAACCCTATTATTTCAATATTCATGAAGAAAACGCATTTACTAATGATTTGGGTAAAGATCTAGTCGGTAATTTTATGATCATTGGTGGAACAGGTGCCGGTAAAACAGTTCTTGCATCCTGGATATTGGAACAAAGTTTAAAATTTAATAGTCCAACATCGTTTAAAACCAATGTATTAGAACAAACCAAAAAATTTAGATTTATCTATTTTGATAAAGATAGGGCTGTTCAAATGCATATGTTAGCCTTAGGTGGAAAATACATTAGTCTCAGAAAAGGTTTCAATACCAATCTAAATCCTTTTGCGCTTGAAAGCACGCAAGAAAACATTAATTTTTTAGTTTCATTTATTAAACTACTTTGCTCATTAGACGGTGGTCCTGTATCTGTATTACAAGATAAAGAGATATATAGAGCCGTTAATCAAGTCATGTCCCGAGAAAGAAGCAAAAGAAGTTTTGGTATTTCTTTATTACTTCAAACATTGGACATAGAGCAGGCAGAGGATAAACGAGAAAAATCAATTCATGAAAGACTGCAAAAATGGAGCCGAAATGGTTTTTTAGGTTGGGTATTTGATAATGAAATAGATGATCTTGATATCGAAAAATACAATACTTTTGGCATTGATGGCACAGAGTTTTTAGATGATAAGGAAATCTTGGATCCGTTAATGTTTTACATTCTCCACAAAATAAAATTGTTATTAAATGGTCAACGGATTGGTGTTTTTATCGACGAAATACAAAAATATGCAGAATGTCCTACGGTTGACAACATGATCGACGATCTGTTTAGGGTTATCCGTAAACTACAAGGATTTATTGGTGGGGCAACACAAGATCTGACTTCGATTGAACATACCAAAACATACAAAGTACTATTAACACAGACAGAAACTAAAATAGTTATGCCAGAAAAAGTATATCGGGAAGATTATTTTATTGAACGTCTAAAATTTACTGAAAAAGAGTTTCAATTGCTAAAGACTTTGAAAAAAGCAGATAGAGAATTTTTAGTGAAAAAAACCAGTGTCGATACCGGAAAACCTGAAAGTATCGTTTGTCGATTAAATTTAGGTTGCCTAGGTGAGAATTTACGTATATTGAGCATTGGTTCATCAGAACGAGCAGTCGCCGATAAACTAATAGCAGAAACAGATGACGCTCAAATCTGGATTAAAAAATTAGGTCAATTATTACAAGCTGAAAATATGAATCAAGAAAGGGAGAGGAAACAATGAAAAAAACAAAATTATTAATGTTAAGTTTATGCTTTATATCTTATAACGCATTATCTGGAGGTGTTCCTGTATTTGATGGCGCAGCCAGTATAAGAGCACTCAATGAGTGGCAAGAAAAACTACAACAATGGCAATCAACAAACAGCTTCCATAATAGTAATCTTACTTTAGGTCAGGCTCAACTAGGTACTTTAAGCGGTGTGAAAGATCAAGTTAAAAATTTCAATGTCAAAACATTGGTCAAGGATATTAGTTCAATTGATAAAATTATGCCTAACTATGACTCAATAGTTAGTGGAAAATTTTCAAAAGAATCTAATGCATTAGCTTCAAAACTGGACCTTAATGGTCGATGTGTAAATAACCATAAAGAATTGGTTAATCTTTGTAAATCAGAGAATTTGAACTTAGCGGCTAACTATATTGCGATGGAAAAAGTCAATGAACAAATAAATGTCATTTCGGAAAAAATAGGAAAACTAGCTGATGAAGTATCACAATCTGATACTGTTAAAAACAGTACAGATATCAATAATGAAATCACAGTATTTAACAATCAATTAGAATTATTAGATCGAAAATTAGAACTTACACAAAAACAATTCCAATCCAATCAAATGTTAATCGATAAACAAAAGGAAAAAATTAGAAAAGAACTCAATTTACGTCCGAGTACTGAAGCATTTCAACGTTTGGAAAATGAGCTGAAAAGAAAAAATAAAAATATCGTTAGTTTTGATGGTTTTTAAAAACTCTAAATAAAGTTAGATTAGGTATTCTTTATCATTTTGCTATTTATTATTGTTAACAATATAGATATCAATATTATTTTAAAAAATTTAAGGAATGCCTGATTGTTGTTGGAAAAAGTCGAATAAGACGGGAGATATCTTCAGATGGCTGGAGTATTTAGTTCGCTACAAACACTAGTTGATACAACGCTTGAGCAAGTTAAAGCCCCTAATATAACCGAATTACTTGATGCAATTAGTGAAATATTTGGATCAATTATGCTGTTATGGGTTACGTTTAAGTGTATTGATATTGCTATAGGGAACAAGGCCTTTGTGATAGCAGAGAGCTATCAGAAAATATTAATAGTATCTATTGTGACAACCATTGCTTTTGACGCATCAGGTTGGATAAAAACTATATTAGATATTGTAGACGAAGTTAAAAAGATTTTGATAATAAAAGGAGGTGCAATAGCACAGCTAGATGGACTGACAGATGAGTATAATAAGACAATTTCCCCAATCATAGATGATACAAGCATCTTTGTACAACCATTTATATTAGTACTATTTTGGGCTGGCTTTTTTATTATGGCTGGTAGCTGTCTTTTTATGTTATTGACAGCACAAATCATTTTAGCTTTAGCATTGCTCTTTACACCGCTAGCAATTTTATCGTTATCGTTTCAAAGTACGAAAAAAGTATTTGAAGGATGGTTATCTTCTGTAGTAGGTTCAATGGTCAGTATGATGTTAGCAGGGATGATGATGTCGATAATGTCATCATTTGTAAAAACAATATCCGACACTGAAACTTTTAAAAGTTTGTCCGCTTCAATAGCCTCAGGCGCATGTGTACTCTTTGCTATTTTCTTTTATTACATTATGTCAGATGTAAAAAGATTAGCCGAATCAATCACAGGATTTACATGTGGCTCTCTCATGGATGCATCTAATACCTTCAATATGGCAAATGCTCAAAAAGCAGTACAAGCATTAAAAAAATTAAAAGATAAGGTAAGCAAAAAATGAAAAAAATGATAATTTCTCTATTTTTATTAACGTTAGTAGTTGGCTGTGTTAAAAGAAAAAATACTGTTCCTCTAGAAAATAACCAATTACAAGCGGTAAACAGTGACATTATTACTTATCAACTAATAGAAAATATAAAGGCGAAGTAAATGTCAGACAAAAAAAGTATACATGTTATAGATGAACTTACAAAAGAAAGTCTAACTTTTGAAAAAAATATTATTCAGAATCAGGAAAAATCTAAAAAATTAGC
The DNA here is from genome assembly GCF_046635785.1 of Gilliamella sp. CG16. NCBI lineage: Bacteria > Pseudomonadati > Pseudomonadota > Gammaproteobacteria > Orbales > Orbaceae > Gilliamella > Gilliamella sp. CG16. The sequence continues at coordinate 10,898 of NZ_JBIDFL010000013.1, read as the reverse complement.
ATGGATAGTGGCAAGTATTTTTATCTTATATTCGCTAGTGTTAACGGGGTCATTTGCATTTTTATTACCACTGAAGGAGACTCAACCCTATGTTATTCGAGTCGATAACAATACAGGCTATACCGATATTATTCCATCCTTAACGGATCAATCCTTTACCCCTGATGAAGCACTCGATCGATTTTGGATAGCCCATTATATTGAATTACGTGAAAAATATGTTTATGAAACTCTTCAACAAGATTATGAAAGAGTGCAATTATATGGATCAGCAAATGTTAATCGGCAGTACATCGGCTTATTTAACGCAGATAATGCACCCTACAAATTGTATGGGGATGGTTATGCTATCGAAGTAAAAATTTTGTCTATAAATTTGGGGGTAAGTGAAGGAGAGACTAACACGAAGACTGCTATTGCACGGGCAGAATTGACTAGGGTAAACCTAGCTAACAATGAAAGAGTGAGCAAAAGAATCTTTGCTACCATAGCGTATGACTATAAACCAAATTTATCACTAGCGTTAAATCATAGAACATCCAATCCGTTAGGATTTCAAATTTTATCTTACACCGTTGATACAGAAAATAGGTAATTTTAATGAAAAAGCTGATTACATTTCTAATAGTTTTAATCACGTTTAATGCATATTCCGAAACCGATCCCCCAAAATCTAATTTTGATTATCGTGTTCGAGAGCTTGACTATAATAATGATGATGTAACTAAAATCATTGCGGTAGATGGTTACACCACAACTATAAAATTTTCAGATAATGAATACATACAATATGTAACCACAGGTTTTGAAGAGGGTTGGCAACATAAAATACAAAATAATTATTTAATCATTATGCCCAAACCTATCGACAATGGGGAAGGGACTTTTTATAAACCTTCATCACCAGATTGGAATACTAATTTAATTGTGATTACGGATAGAAGGGAATACTCATTCCAATTAATGATAGATGAAAAACAAGATAATAACTCTTTTATTGTACGCTTTAATTATCCGAAGGATAGAGCCTTAGCCATAAAAAATGAAAATATAAGAAAAGCAAAAATATATCAAGAAGAGAAAAACAAACAGCTTATAACAAAATCATTAGGCAAGTTAAGTACACCTGTGAACTGGAATTATTACAAATCTGTTAATAAAGGAAGTGAAAGTATTGTACCGGATTTTGTTTATGATGATGGCATACTAACCTTTTTAGGGTTTTCCAATGAAAAAGAGATCCCAAGTGTATTTTTGGTGAATAAAAATAAATCAGAAGAAATGCTCACCTACAATATGCGAGCCGATGTATTAAATAATTACCGAACGTTAGTAGTTCATAAAGTGGCAGAAAAATTAATTTTAAGAAATGGTAACAAGGTTGTCGGGATTTTTAATCAGTCTTACGGAACCTATAAACCAGAATATAAAACAACAATAAGCGATAACGTAATCAGAGTGATCAACCAGTAAGGATAGAAAATGAGTGTCAATCAAAATAATATGGAGTCAAATGAAGAAAATTTGAAATCGAATATCGCTGATGAATTGAAAAATGAGAAAAAATCAAAAGGAATATCATTTAAAACAATCTTCATGTTGATGGTTATCATCGCTATTGTGTTATTTTTGTTAGCGAGGGGAATTTTATCGCTTAAAAGATCAATACAACCTGATAGACAAAACTCCGAGCCCGAAGTTGTTACTGTTGATAATAGACCATTTAATATTACAAGAAATGCTAGAAATCCTGATAATCTTTTATCCCCGAATGATCCAGAAAGTGGGATTGATTCAGAAGATTCAGACCCAAATGAAATTGAAATACCATCAAAACCCATAATTATAAAAGGGCGTTTCGGATTAGCTAAAGGTGATGATAACAATGTAAAACAACAAGAAACCCAACCAATAGTTCAACCAACACCTCAACAACAAAGTTCTGGTGATAACGAAAAAAACAAACAAAGTACCAAAATTGTTAAAGCGGAAGTATTAAAACTTAACCCTAATTTATCAATTTATAGGGGAACATTTATTAAATGCTCATTAAGAACAGCATTGATTAGCCAAATTAGTGGTGATGTTGGATGCATTATCAGTGATGATGTTTATTCGGCAAATGGTACGACCTTACTTATAGAAAAGGGTTCAATAGTTAATGGAGCCTTCAGACGAGCCAGTGTTAATCAAGGTGACGATAGAGTGTTTGTTTTATGGGAAGAGATCAGAACACCCAATAATTTAATAATAAGAATTGATTCAGGGGCGAGTGATGTATTAGGTGGCCAAGGTATTAGTGGTTGGGTTGATAATCATTTTTGGACTCGTTTTGGTAATGCTGTGTTAGTTTCTTTGATGAGTGATCTGTCAAGTGCTGCTGCATCACGATTACAAAAAGAACACACTTTTACTGATTTAAATAATACCACTCAAGGTGGAACGGATGTTGCTAAATCGATAATTGAGAAAAATGTTGATATTCCACCAACAATATATCGTAATCATGGTGATAGTGTTGGTATTTACACTAACCAAGATATTGATTTTAGTGATGTTTATAAATTAGAGTACAGAAAATGATGAATACTATTTTTTGGGAAAATACAGAAGTTTTATTTGGAAAATACCTATCAGATCCGAAAATAAAAGAAATTTGTGTCAATCCTGATGGTGCATTGTGGGTTGAAACCACTGACGATGAATGGATAAAAAAAGAATCGATTGAAAACGATATAAAAAAACCAGGTTCACTTTTACAATCTTTTGCGACGACCGCGGCAAATTACAATAATACAAAATTAGGTGAAACTAACCCCTTTTTAAGTGGGACATTAATCAGTGGTGAAAGAATACAATTAGTTTATGCACCCGCATCTAAAAACTTAATTGTAGATATCCGAAAAAATCATAAAACCAATGTACCGTATCAAAAGTATGTTGAACAAGGTTTATTTAATGATATCAAAGCATTTGGTGATAAAAGTAGAGATGATGAAGAGTTAAAAGAACTTTATCTTAGCAGAAATTTCGTCGATTTTATAAAAAAAGCCGTAGCTGTAGGTAAAAACATCATTTTTTGTGGTGAAACAGGATCGGGAAAAACGACCTTTATGAAAAGCTTAATGGAGTTTATACCATTAAATGCACGGTTAATATCTATCGAAGATACAGAAGAGTTAGCCTTTTTTAATCATGGTAACTATGCCCAACTTTTCTATGATAGCCAATACAAAGAAGAAGATCCGGTAACGCCATCAAAATTACTAAAAGCATGTTTACGATTAAAACCAACCAGAATTCTACTGGCTGAAATACGAGATCAAGTCGCCTTAGATCTCATCAAAGTAATTGGTAGTGGCCACAATGGAACACTATGTTCTTATCATTCACCTACAGTTGAAATGACTTTTCAAAAAATGGTGACTAATGTAATGGAAAATCCTAAAGCCGTGGGATTAAGTGATAAAACTGTTGCCAAAATGATAGGGTTATCAATTGATGTAGTCATTCAAATGTCAGCTTTTTCTGGTTCAAGAAAAATTACAGAAGTCTATTTTAAGGATGTCGATTATGAAAAGTTATTTAATTAAAGGGTTATTAATTATATTAATAGGATACCTAACAGGTTGTTCAAATCCACCTAAACCACCTAAATTGAATAGTGACAACTATAAATCTGTATATCAAGATCAACTATTTCGATATCCGACAAGTCGACTATCACCTAATGAACAAATTATAAAGGACTTTAAAGATAAATCAGTGATTTATACTGTAGTAGGCGAGCCAATTAAAGAGTCAGACAAAATAACTGTCATTTTTTTAGCAACTCATGCCGATTCAATAAAAATAATTGGCAACAAAAAAAATATTTATCTCTATGAAAATTATTTCAGAAAAATAGGGATTAAATGCCAATTTGTAACAGAAGAAATGGTTGATAAAAATGAATTTGTCACATTTATATTTTCAGGAAAACAGGGGGATAAGATTGTAAAATCAAAATAAAATTTAAAACATATGTTATTAAAAAATAACATGGGAATAGGAAAACAATAAAATAATAAAACTAAATAAAACCAGCGATAACATCTAAAAATAACGAATAATAAGCGTATTAAAAGATGTTATTCAATGAACAAAACAATGAAACACAAATGTATATCAAAAAACGAAATTGATAACATTCAATTACTATAAAAGCAGGTAATATTATGAAAAAAATAAACTATTTCAAGACAATTATCATATTGACTGCTTTTTTTTCATTAAACAGTTTTGCTGATGAAAAAGAAGACTTAGATAGATACCGGTTTGAATATAAAACAATTATGTCAAAAGAACATATATCGCCAACAGATCAGCTCAAAGCTAGCGATCTAAAAGAGAAAATACAACTCATTGAAAAAAACAACCCATCTTTAAAAGAAGATGACAGAAGTATAATCGATAGGCTTGCCGAAACTAAAGAATCAAAAATAGTTACAAGCTCAAGTCCTGCTAACACAAACGATATAAACTATCGCGAAAACGTGGGAATATCAGATAACCTGACTCATTTTACTAATGACAAAAAAAATCGATTTAATATAAACCAAAAAGATCTTTCTAATGACCAAGCACTAGCTTGTGGTGTTATTTTATGTTTATCTTCAGTAACAAGGCCGAGTGAATGTACATCTTATCTTAAAAAATTCTTCTCAATAAAAGTAATTACCAGAGGGATTTTCAATTGGACAAAAACGCTAACAGCAAGAAAATCTTTTTTAGCAATGTGTCCGGTTGATAATGATGACCAAAATTTAAATAACCTAGTCAACGATATTATTCCAAACCAAAAAACAGATTGTACAGCTGACGAATTAAACAACTTGCAAGATAAAAAAGGGGATAGTATAAGAACCATTGCAAAATTACCAGATTACTGTGAAGCATTAGCCAACCATGCCTATTCTGATATCAAACTACCTACCTATCATTGTGATGGAACCTATTACTCAAACAAAGATTGGCGACGAGGTTACAGTGCGATAATAATTAGAGGTAAAAATCCGAAAAAAGAATATGATGCATGGAAGAGTCAAGGAAATAAAGGGCATATGGAAAAAATAAATTTTGGTTATGGTTATTTTAAACATTACCCAATTACCAAAAAATGTTGGAAAGATGAAAATTAAGCTAAATTTTAAATGATTTCTGACATGAAAATATAAACAGCAAACTTTCAATTTAAACAACCAAAAATTGATAATGACTGTTAATGAAAACTAAAAAGTTAATCCTTAACACTAAGGATTAACTTTGTTGGTTTTAACTTCTTACTACACTTTTATTAATACGTGTTTTTCAACTCGATAAAAAATATTTATAATATATTATTTTCTTTTTCAATATCTATTCCTTCAATAATCGTTGCATGAAACCTATTTTGTTTTTCTCCAATAACTAATTGTTTTTCATTAATAAATGAAGCGTGTTCAATAGCAAATGCTAAACCCACCCAATAATCACACTCACCTGGAATGCCAAATGTTGTATTGATATGATAAATGTTGTCAATAGAGCAAGCCTTATCAACATATCGAGATAAAACACGCACATTAATATCAGATGTTAATTTGTTTAACCATATGGCACCAATTGGATGTTGATTACCTTCTTCAATATTAAAATCACCCCATAGTTCTGCATATTCAAGTGTATCATCGAGATTATCGCTTTCTTGTGTACGATGCAAAGCAGCAACTGTTAATTTATTTTCACGTATATATTGGATAGTACTATCAGATTGGAAAATATTTTTTCCTAGGCAAATCATACTTGTCATCGCCTCAGAACTATATGAATGAGGAAAATCATACAAATGTAGACTTATACAACATAATATATGATCGTTATTCTCAGAATTATCTAACCAACTATCTAAAAATATGGAGCTCTCTTTTACATCAACTACGCTCCAAGAGTCAAAAAAAGAGGTTAAACCTAGTTTTTTTTCCCAACTTAGTTTGATTAATTCAGAGGAGATAGGCACATCGATAAAAATTCTAATATGCTTCTGTTTTTTTTGGAACACTTTACTATTTAAAATAAAAATAACTTCTTGTAATTCATTAAATAGTTCATCTATTTTAAGACTAAAATCACTATTTTTCAGATTGTTAAATTTGAATCTTGAATGGATAATAGGATTATTATAATCACTGGATGGTAAAGCTGTTTTTGCGTCAATGGATAGCAAACCATTTATCAAGGCTTGTGCATGATCTTCATCACCGAATTCAGAATGTAATTGATTAAAAATGACATAAACCGGTTTTTGACCAAATTCAATTAATTCTTGTTTTCGATCTTCACGTAATTTATTCCAACCTTCAACATAGAACTCTTTATAGCCACGAAATAACAATGATATTAATAATAGTATTATCCAACCTATAAAAGCAAAAATAACCGCAATGATGATATGCTCAATTCCGATCCTATAATTTGGTTGATTTAAGCAAATTAAAATCACGCTAATGATTATAAATACTACTAAGGTAATGCACCAAAATAGACGAGACAACCCTTTTTTCAAAGTCAAAGGTTTAGGTAATAAATTTAAATCGATAGGCATAATTTATTCTTTTCCAAAGTTGTCAAGTGAAGAGATTAAACAGCAACCACATGCTGTTTTATGTCCATGAAAAGCGACAGGTTTACCATTTTCAATAAAAGAGCTATCTCCTTCTATAATTGGATTTACACCATGACCTTTAATCGGACAAGCTACCATATCGCCAAGTCTGGCAACACCCTTATTCAAAATTAGAAGTGTTGAAGAAGCAGAAATAACTTTACCGCCATGACTTGTTGAGTCACCTAATCGTATAACATTTCTCATTATTTTATTTCCTTTAAATTTATGAGGTTCGTATTTCGTCCTACACAAAAGTTATTGTTATTTTTCATTTTAATAAGTTTATTATTTTTCAATTATTGTTGTCTCTCAAAGTTTTCAATTGTTTTAAATAACAATCAAAAATAACTTCCTCAAACATATCAGGAATAAAGGGTAATTTATCGTATGGTTGAGGCGTATTTCTACCTTTAATAATTGAGTTATCTTTACTTTCCTTATCTGAATAATCAATAGTGATTATCAAGTTTCCTTTTTCATCAACAAATTGATTTTTTTCATAAATTTTATCGTATGACTCATCTAATTTTAACTCAAGATGATTAGTTCTTATACCGTTATCATCAAAGTGATCTGATACGGCAATAAGTTGGTCATTATTAATATAATTATAAGTTCTAATAATAATACCTTGAGAGTTTTTAATTTGTTGATATGTTACAATATTTCTTTCATCTTCATATTTTGACTCGATAACAAAATGGGGGAGAACGACACTTTTAAGTACAGTAAATTTACTACTTTTTAAATTATTATCTTTATATTCAAACTCATTTAATACTTTATAAATCTGTGTTTTTTTTACTATCGAAACTACCTTACCCATCTCTTTTTCTACACGTATGTAACTATTTTGTGCAACTGCTTGTTCAATATTTTTTAACTGGGTCAATTGCCCGTTAATATCTATAACAAAAAAATAAATATCGTTTTCAAGAGGTTTAAATTGTTCTAACGGTAAAGTGATAGCTGTTTGTTGCCACTTTTCTCGAACAATTGTTTTATATTGATAGTTATCGCCCACTTCAAATTTGATTAAATCATAGTATTTTGCGTTAGATAGTTGATGTTCGGCTTCAATTAAAGTTAATGGCTTTTGATGAGGAAAATTTTTATAACGCTCATCTGAAAAATAAGTGTAAGGCAATTTAGTATAATAGGTTTGGCTGGGTTTAATTCCTAAAAACTTGGCGCGGTTTATTGCTTCCTTATCCCATTGTGTAGTATCAATATCATAGGTACGTTTAAATAATTTCCTTGTCAAAAACCCGCTAGTTTTTTCAACATCCATAATTAATGTATTATAAGGGGAAGGTTCTACTAAATCATTTGCGCTATCATCAAATATTTCATTCGGTTTATGACCTGTGATTTTGTTTATTTTCCCTGTACTATCAAATTGCTTATTTTCAAGTCGAGGAAAAGGTTTAGATCTATCGAAATAAGTCACATGATTGGTCATAATACCGTTATTATCAAAATATTCTTCAATACGTTTAATGTGATCTTTGTTGATTTCGGTATAACGCATGGTTTGGTGAGTTAATAGATTATGCTGATTACCTTTTAACTTATTTCCGTTTTCATCATAAAATTTTTCCGATAGATAGATCATACTATTCTGATTATTAAATATTTCTAATTTAATGTATTTTAGGTTTTGATTAGGCCAGTAATCATAACTAAAATGGCTAATCGAACTTATAGGCCGCTTTTGGATACTAATCACTTTTCCATTTAGTTTTTCAACACGAAGGTAGCATGGTTCTTCAAAGACATCTTTAAAGTTTTCTTTCTTTTGTAATCGATTATCTTTATCCAAAATATAATAATGGATACCATCGTCAAGAGTTTGAAAAGTTTCAGTCGGGTATAAGATTTCTATAATATTTCTATCTTGTTTTAATACATCATAATATTGATAATTATTATTTAACTTAATCTGTGCAATCTTTTGTGCTGGTATAGGATTTTTTGAATAATTAATATCCAAAGCATTATCAATCGTGGAATATAATTTTTGTTGAGGAAAACTATTTTCTTTACTACTAAAGTAATTAAAATCTATCTGGTAGTATATTTTATCTGGTTCAATTGCTTGTATTTTTAATTGATTTATAATTTCAAATTGTTGTTTCATTGTTATCTCCGCAAAAACTGATTTAATAATTGCTATGCTAACTATTAAGAGTAATAAATTTATTTTGTGGGAAGTTTTCATATAATCCTTAATTATTTTTAAATATAGAATTGATAACCCTAATAATCACTATTTAATGATTGCGATGTTTTTAACAAATTATCAATTAATTTTTTTCTATTTTCATATTTTTCATCAAGTTCTGATTTAGAATCTAAAGACTGTTTATATTTTATGAAATGTTTATCCAAACCTTGCCCGATTCCATCAGGATCTGCTAAATCACAACTAGCTAGTAGTAAAAACAATAGAGTATGGCAATTTGTTTCGTCAAAACCATCAAAATTGAAACTCCATTCTTCTTCGTTTTTTTCAAATTCTTGAGCAAAATTTCTAATACTTTCTATTACCTGTTCTTCTGTTCGCAAGTCATCAGGTAATAAGTAAGGATTGGTTGTTAAATCAATAGGCTCTTCTAAATCAAAACGTCGATGTTGCATGCAATCAAATGCAATTGTTGACAGATCATTCTCAGGTTTGCTTCTACCGGCATCTCGATCAATTTTATAATCTAGCTCAAGGTTTTTGTCTTCTACTCTTCTATCAACATGATCGCCATTTAGACAACCATCATTCTTTATAGCTCTAGAATTAAAAGTAACTAGGCCTGTAAAACTAAAATTGTAAATAGGGTTACTGGATATTGGATACCAACCATAACTTTCTCGGAAACCGTTTATTTTAGTCGGCGTTTTATTAAATATTTTTAAATCTTTTTCTTTTAAGCCTTGCTGTTTAGCTTCTATTATAAAAGCATCCATTTCATCTTCATCCTTGTGAACAATTTCTATCCAATAATGACCTGCTGACGCTCCTCTTTGAGGAATGCGCCGTATTAAAATATTTTCTAATTTCCTTGTCCCTGCAATTACTGTCGTTTCTATTGTGTTATCACCACTTGAAGCTTGACAAGTCAGTGATGTTGCTCCAATGCAATTCATAAAAAACTCCTATGCTTCTTTTTAATGCTTATTTATATTTAAATGTGACGTTATCTCCTTCATATCCCGATGTCACAACTTGAGTTTTACCTTGTACATCAGTTTTACCTTCAGCTATAACCTGATTGGATCTATTTAAAATTTGGTACTCTCGGTTAATGATTGGTTTGTTAGTGCCTTCCTCGACTAAAACAAATTGTCTAACATAAGGAGGTTGGGGTTGCTGTTTAGGAAATGAATAGAGTGTTGGTAACATTTTTTGGGGACCAGTATAGGGATAAGATTGTGCACCATGTTTAATAATACCCGGTGCATACAATTCTATATTTCCATCGGCTATACGAATATAGGCTCCACCGCATGCAATTGTTATCTCTATTTTCGCATTGATATTAATTTTGTCATCATTACTTGTCATGGTTAGCGTTTTATCTGCAATAATTTCAATGTTGTCATTATGAGACTGTAATTGTACTTTTGCTTCACCACTAAAAATTTTAATATCTTGTTTTGCAAAAACAGAAAATTCCCTGCCAGCACTGGTATGAATTGAATTATTTGCTGCAATATTAGTATCATGCTTACTTGTTAATAAAATATTTTGTTCAGCAAATTGATAAATACTGTCAGGTGTTACTGAGGCTATGCCTTTAGGACTTGATAACACTATACTTGGTTGAGTAAAAGCTAAATTTTCATTCATACCAGTTACTGTATAATTAACAAACTCATTTAAGGTATCCGAACCTTCAAGAATACCTGCTCGATGACTATCAGAACGTTTCGATAATCGTTTTGATACGCTCAATCCGGTTTTTAACAAAATTGAAGTTTCATCTCCATCTAAGCTTGCTTTTTTGACCCCTTGATTTCCCTCTCGCTTATAGGTTGTGATATAAACCCCTTTACCTGCTCGTATAGCCCCCCATTCATCAGTGCGTAACTCAAAGCCTTCACCACGTTTTTGTTTTTCGCTATCCACTAAATGACCAATATTGAGCTGGGTTTTACCGTACTCAGTGGCAAGCTTGATATGTTCTTGCCCACGTTTGTCATCCATGCGCAGTTTGTT
>NZ_JBIDFL010000012.1:0-71675 GCF_046635785.1 Gilliamella sp. CG16 | reverse complement strand
GCTGGGCTTTTTTGCTATCTATGATATAAGAAATTAAAATCAACGTAATAGAAGAGCAGAGAGGGATATAGTCTGGAGATGAGCTCATTAATCGCTTTTAATAAACCATTTAATGTGGTGTCTCAATTTTCAGCACATGAAAAATATCCAACATTGAAAGATTTTATCTCATTACCCAAATTTTATCCTGCTGGACGATTAGATACTGACAGTGAAAGATTACTTTTATTAACTAACGATGGTAATGTACTTGATTAAAGTAGGCATATTTTGAAAGGTGTAAGTTATCCCTATTTTTCAACCAAACACTATTGATGTTACCTTTCTTTATCATCTATCTAAATTCAACTTATTGTTTTAATATAATTTAACAATCATTTAACTCATTAATATTCTAATTTATCTTATAATTTTAGTCATTCAAAAAACAGTTTTTATAGAAACAATAGCACTACTGAAAATGGTTAAAACTAATCTGTTTAATAACATATTTCTCGATTAATAGCATTTTTCTATTTATTTATTGCTGTATGTATGAAACAATTTAGCCATATGAAATAGATTTTTTTGAGGTAGTCAGTGATTGATAATGATGGCTACCGTCCAAATGTAGGAATAGTTATTTGTAACCGTTATGGCCAAGTACTTTGGGCTCGTCGTTATGGGCAAAATTCTTGGCAATTTCCTCAGGGCGGAATAAAACAAAACGAAACGCCTGAACAGGCAATGTTTCGAGAATTGAATGAAGAAGTCGGATTATTACCTAAAGATGTAAAAATTTTATCTGTTACCAATGGTTGGCTCAGATATAAATTACCTAAACGTATGATTCGTTGGGAAAATCAACCTGTTTGTATCGGTCAAAAACAAAAATGGTTTTTATTAGAGTTAATTTCTGATAATTCAGTGATTAATCTCAATGTTTCTTCTACACCTGAATTTGATGATTGGAAATGGGTCAATTATTGGTATCCAATTCGACAAGTGATTTCTTTTAAACGTGATGTATATCGCAGAGCCATGAAAGAATTTTCATTACCCGTATTTGCCATACAAACTGAAGTGGATGTACAAGCAACAAACAGTTCAAACAAAAAAAAATCCAATTATTTTGTTCATAAACGTAAAAATAAACAGCGAACTAAAAGATGAATCAATATTTACAGTTTCCAAATTTCAATCCAATTGCCTTCTCAATTGGACCTATTTCTTTACACTGGTATGGAGCAATGTACCTTTTTGGGGTATTAGGTGCCCTTTTTTTAGCCAAGAGGCGAGCAAAAAAAACAAATAGCCAATGGACTGTTCCACAAGTTGAAAATTTACTGTTTTGGGGATTTTTAGGTCTTTTCGTGGGTGGGCGATTAGGTTATGTACTCTTTTATAATTTTAATGTTTTTATAAACGATCCCATATCATTATTTAAAGTTTGGGAAGGCGGGATGTCTTTTCATGGCGGATTGATTGGGGCTATTTGTGTTATTGCAATTTTTGCTAAAATAAACCACAAAACATTTATGCAAGTTGCCGATTTCGTCGCACCTTTAGTGCCAATAGGTTTAATGTTTGGGCGATTTGGTAATTTTATCAATGGCGAACTATGGGGGCGTGTGACTCATTCTTCAGTTGGGATGCTGTTCCCTACATCATCACATGCAGATTTCATGTTTGTTCAATCACATCCTGAATGGAAAGAACTGTATACTCAATTGCATGGCATACTTCCAAGACATCCTTCCCAATTATATGAAATGGCTTTTGAAGGTATTGTCTTATTTATTATTTTAAATCTGTTTATTAGAAAGCCAAGGCCAACAGGATCTGTATCTGGATTATTTTTACTATGCTACGGTTTATTTAGGTTTGTTATTGAATTTTATCGACAACCTGATGAACAATTAGGCTTATTTTTCAACATCATTAGTATGGGGCAAATTTTATGTCTACCTATGATACTAGGTGGTGCTTTAATTATGTTATATGCATATCGATTTAATCAAAAAGCGAGAAATTCATGAAACAATATTTAGACCTGATGAAAACAATCTTAAATGAGGGTACGCCTAAATCAGATCGCACAGGAACGGGTACGTTATCAATTTTTGGTTATCAAATGAGGTTTGATTTGCAAAAAGGGTTTCCACTGGTAACTACAAAAAAATGCCATTTACGTTCAATTATTCATGAATTACTTTGGTTTTTAAAGGGTGATACTAATATCAAGTATTTACAAGATAATAAAGTGACTATTTGGGATGAATGGGCGGATAAGAATGGCAATTTAGGCCCTGTTTATGGAAAACAGTGGCGAGCATGGGGAACAGCTGACGGTAGGCAAGTTGATCAAATATCGCAATTAATTCAACAAATCAAAACAGATCCCGATTCAAGACGTATGATTGTTTCTGCATGGAACGTTGGAGAGTTAGATCAAATGGCATTAGCACCATGTCATGCTTTTTTCCAATTTTATGTTGCCAATGGAAAACTATCATGCCAACTTTATCAGCGTTCATGTGATGTATTTTTAGGCTTACCGTTTAATATAGCAAGCTATTCATTATTAGTGCATATGATTGCTCAACAATGTGATCTAGAAGTGGGTGATTTTGTTTGGACGGGTGGCGATACCCATTTATATTCAAATCATATGGAACAAACGCATTTACAGCTAAGCCGGGAACCTCGAGCTTTACCAAAGCTTAAAATTAGACGTAAGCCACCCACAATTTTTGATTACGAATTTGAAGATTTTGAAATTGTTGATTATGACCCTTATCCCGCTATTAAAGCACCTGTGGCTGTTTAATCGGAATAAATTACTTCAACTGATTTTTATTTTACAAATTAAGTTGTCTAATATATTGGGATTAATCTGATTAATCCCTAATTTTAATTTTTAATCCTCATGTTAACAATTAGCATTATGAGAAATGAATGTCATTGTTAAGTTAGTAATTTGATTTTTCTGCCACCAAAACCAAGATATAGTATATAATAGTCCACTTTGTTATTGATAATAACTTAATCTTTATATGACTCAAAATCAGGAAATTCGCCCAATCTTTACTAAACGTTTATTACACCCGCGTTATTGGTTAACATGGTTTGGGATTGGTCTTTTATATCTTATCGTGTTATTGCCATATCCAATTATTTATCAATTAGGTAAAGGGTTAGGATTGCTATCAATGAAAATAATTGGCAAACGTAAAGAAACAGCAAGACAAAATCTAATGCTCTGTTTCCCCGAAAAATCACAGCAAGAACGTGATCAGATGTTGCGTGAAAATTTTATATCAACCGGTTTAGCGATTTTTGAAACGGGTATGGCTTGGTTTTGGTCAAATAAACGATTAGCTAAACAATCCTCTATTGTTGGCGATTCGCATATTACTCAAATACAGCAGGCTGGAAAGGGTGTATTACTAATCGGTATTCATTTTCTCACATTAGAATTAGGTGCTCGTATTTTAGGTATGCATCATCCTGGAGTTGGTGTGTATCGCCCAAATGATAATCCTGTTATGGATTACGTGCAGTTAAAAGGTAGGTTAAAGTCTAATAAATATATGTTAGAACGATATAACACCAAAGGAATGATTCGTGCATTAAAAAATGGTGAATTATTATGGTATGCACCAGACCATGATTATGGGCCTAAAAACAGCGTGTTTGCGCCTTTCTTTTCTGTCGAAAAGGCAGCAACTACAATAGGTACGCGTATTTTGGTTAAACTTGGTCAACCTGCAATTATCCCTTTTACCCCCAAACGTGAAAAAAATGGGCATTATACTGTTTATGTTACATCCCAGCTTATTGATTTTCCGATGGACGATGATGTGCAAGCAGCAACGTTTATGAATAAAGCAATTGAGCAAGAAATTTTAAAAGCGCCAGAGCAATATATGTGGTTACATCGAAGATTCAAAACTCGTCCAAAAGGTGAAGCACCATTATATACAGACAGTGTTCAATCCGACTAATACAGCTATTTTTTTGGGATTTTTGAAAAAAGAGTTAAAGATACAATATGCAAAAATTAAATAAGATTATTCTCTATTGCCGTATTGGTTTTGAAAAAGAGTGTGCCGCTGAAATCACAGATAAAGCGGCTCAAAAAGAGATCTTTGGATTTGCTAAAGTTAACGATAATAGTGGCTATGTTGTTTTTGAATGCTATCAAAATGGCGATGCTCAACGCTTAATTCAAGCGTTACCTTTTAGAACACTTATATTTGCACGCCAAATGTTTGTTACAGGCGATCGATTAGTTGATTTGCCAACAGATGATCGTATTACGCCTATTGTTGAAGCGTTAACGGGATGTATTGATAAAGCCGGCGATTTGCGAGTTGAAGTGGCAGATACTAATGAAGGAAAAGCGTTGGCGGGGTTTTGTCGCAAATTTACTGTTCCGCTTCGGCAAGCGTTAAGAAATCATCGGATTTTATTAAAAGTCCAAAATCCAACCCGCCCTGTTATTCATGTGTTATTTCTAAATAATAATAGTTGTTATGTTGGTTATTCACTAAGTGAAAATAATTCACCGTTCTATATGGGGATACCTCGGTTAAAATTTCCAGTTGATGCCCCAAGCCGTTCCACATTAAAACTTGAAGAAGCGTTTCATATCTTTATTCCCTATGAAGAATGGGAAGAAAGACTAAAAGGTGGATTAAATGCTGTTGATTTAGGCGCTTGTCCGGGAGGATGGACATACCAGCTTGTCAAACGAAGTATGATGGTTTATGCCGTTGATAATGGTCCAATGAATCCGAAATTAATGGAAACAGGACAAGTTAAACATTTTCGAGAAGATGGCTTTAAATTTATGCCTAAAAAGCATAATATTTATTGGTTAGTTTGTGATATGGTTGAGAAACCGACTAAGGTGACAGAATTAATAACTAAATGGCTTATCAATGGTTGGTGTCGAGAAACAATTTTTAATCTGAAATTACCCATGAAAAAGCGTTATGAAGAAGTAAAACAAAATTTACAATTGCTCAATAACATATTAAATGACAATCAAATTAATGTTCAAATTCAAGCAAAACAGCTTTATCATGATCGAGAAGAAATTACCGTTCATGTACAACGAATTTGGGGATAAAAATAATTAATTCTTTAATTGACTGTAGTTAGTTAAACTAAGCTAATTTTTTAGGTAAAAGAATATACTTTATTAGTCATCAAAATAGTTTATA
Source organism: Gilliamella sp. CG16 (assembly GCF_046635785.1). Taxonomy (NCBI): domain Bacteria; kingdom Pseudomonadati; phylum Pseudomonadota; class Gammaproteobacteria; order Orbales; family Orbaceae; genus Gilliamella; species Gilliamella sp. CG16. Next base: position 66,465 of record NZ_JBIDFL010000012.1, on the reverse strand, counting down.
TATTGTTGTCTTTATAGCTTTATATATGTAACGAAAAAGCTTAATATTGATTGATATATGTTCTGATTTAAATCAATGAGTAATGTAATTAGCGGTCAAATCGCGGTAAATAGATAATAAAGCGAAAATAGTTGTGTTCTTCTATATCCCAAGTAAAAATGCGATAAATTAGCACGATCAAATTTACTAAAAAGTCATTATAAATTGAAAATAAATAGATTATTTTTGAAGTTAAATTAAACACATTATCATAACCAAACTAAGTAACAATGAATTAACAACGAATTTAGTGACAACAAATTACACGAGAATAGGTATGAATATAAAACGCTCATTTTACACAATGTTAATTTCAGTATTATTAGCATTTTTAGTTGGATGTTCAGGGAGCTTTTCAAAAAACGGTTCTGGCTTTGATGAAAGCAAAGATTCGAGTTATTATCTTTCACAAGTCGAAGCAAGTTCTGGAGAAGCTAAAACAAATTGGCAATTGTTAGCTATTCGGGCATTAATTAAAGAAAACAAGCTTTCACAAGCTAACACACTACTTTCTAAGTTGTCGACAGATCTCAATCCGGAACAAAAAATAGATAAAATTTTATCTCAAGGTGAAATCGCAGTTAGAACAGGAAAACGATTTAAGCTTGATACCTTATCTATTAACGAGCTTAATAATTCACAGTTATATCGATATTACTCCATCAAATTAGCTTTAGACAAAAAAAATATTAATGCTCAAGCACATGACTATATTGAATTAGAAAAATGGTCATCGAAAGATCAGCGTCAACAAATATTAAGTAGTACATGGAATTTTTTCAGTAAGTTAAGAAGCGATCAAATGGATAAAATTGCTGTAGGTACTAATGAAACCACATTACAAGGTTGGATTGAATTAAGTATCGCTTATCAAACAACTACACTAGTTGGTGCTTCTGACAATGAAAATTTAAAACAGGCTTTTCATGATTGGGCGACACGATATCCTAACCATCCTGGTAATGGTGTTATTTCAATGTTAACGGGAGAACAAACACTTAGTGTTGATAATGAAGGCAAAAAAGTGGCATTGTTATTACCGTTAAGTGGAACTTCACATATTTTTGGTGAAACAATTCGTCAAGGTTATTTTGATGCCATGAAGTTTTATCCACAAGAACCACAACAAAATATTGTGACGTTTGATACAGCAAGTGCCTCATTAGATAAATTAATTCAACAAGCTAAAGATAAAGATGTAGAATTAATTGTAGGGCCTTTATTAAAAGGTGATGTTAACTATATCAAGCAATTGGCGCCAGGTATTCCTGTATTAGCATTGAATAAAGTTGAGAATAAATCAGATACCCGCAACAAGATGTGTTATTTTGCATTATCGCCTGAAGATGAAGCAAAAGATGCAGCTAATCATATATTTGCACAAAATAAACTAAAACCATTGTTATTAGTCCCACAAAATGAACTTGGTAAACGCGTAGCACAAAATTTTGCAAAACAGTGGTCTCAACTTTCAGTTAACAGTTCACCAGCTTATGTCCAGTATTTTGGAAATGCTAAAACATTAAGTGATAGTATGAATAAAAATGTTGGTATCGAACTTGTTGGTGAGCCTATTGTTCTTAATGATATGCCATCGGAATCAATGAGTTTAGTTGATAATTTTACTGATTTTGATGCTATTTATATTTATTCCTCATACGAAGAATTAACGTTGATCAAACCGATGTTGGATATGGGAGCTGATAAACCGATTGGTCACTCGTCATCTGCGAGTGTTGCGCTGTATTCAAGTTCTAAAAGTCATGTCGCAAATGCATCTAATGACTTCTACTATGATTTAAATCAAACGCAATATGCTGAAATTCCGCTCATTTCTAATCAACTTGATACCTCGATCGAGTTGCCGGACAGTATTAAGAAGGATTATTCCTTAATGCGTGTTTATGCAATGGGAATAGATGCTTGGCGTTTAGCAAATCGTTTTAATCAATTAAGTTCAAATCAAACTAATTTTTTAGATGGAATGACAGGTAAATTATCAACGTCAGAACAATGCGAAATAACGCGCGCATTATCATGGCAACAATATTCTAATAGCTCAACTAAATCAGAACCGATTAGTGAATAGAAAAAAAATTGGCGAGCATTTTGAAAATATTGCTTGCCAGTATCTGCTTGGGCAAGGTTTAACGCTTATAGCTAAAAATAGTCAATTTCGCTTTGGAGAACTTGATTTGGTTATGCGTGACAAACAATGCCTTGTTTTTATAGAAGTGCGCTATCGAAAAAATGCCCATTTTGGTCATGCAGAAATGACAATAACGCCTAATAAACAAAATAAAATTAAACAGGCAGCGCAACTTTGGATGATTGCGCAAAATTTGAATATTGAAGAAACTGAGTTTCGATTTGATGTTTTTGCTATTACTGGTAAAAGCCAACAATGGATTATTAATGCGTTTTAATATTTAGGTGAAAACGTGCAAGACTTAATCAAAAATTATTTTACAGAAAGTATCCAAACACAAATTGTGATGGCTGAATCCTTAGGTTCGTCAATTGAAAAAGCCGCTAACATCATCGTTGAAGGATTACTTAATGGTAATAAAATTATGAGTTGTGGTAATGGCTCTTCGGCTGCGAATGTCCAAAGTTTTACTTCTCGATTAATTACCAGTATTGATATTGAAAGACCTAGTATCCCCGCTATCGCTTTAGTGTCTGATAATGTTTTATTAAGTGCGATTAAAAATCATGAAGAGATTTATGCACGTCAAATACAAGCATTGGGGCAACAAGGTGATATATTAATCGTGGCAACTTGCCAAGGGAACAGTAAAGCAATTATCCGAGCTGTACAAGAAGCGGTCATTAAAGATATGAAAATTGTTGCTCTAACGGCTTTTGATGGTGGAGAGGTAATAGGTTTATTAGGTCAAAATGATATTGAAATTAGAATTCCGACCTACAAAAAAGTGATGGCTTATGAGATGCATGCTATGATTTTAAACTGTTTATGCCAATTAATTGAAAATACTTTGTTTAATCATACTTAATAATGAAAATAAAAACAGTTTAGTTCTGCAATAATAGCGAATAATATGCTATAATTATAAGCTGTTTTAATGATTTATATTAATAAGAGAACTTGGTGTTATGACCGAACTAGCCAAAGAAATAACTCCCGTTAACATTGAAGATGAACTAAAATCCTCTTACCTTGATTATGCTATGTCTGTAATCGTCGGACGTGCACTGCCTGATGTTCGTGACGGCTTAAAGCCTGTTCACCGACGTGTTTTATTTGCCATGCATGAAGCGGGGTATGATTGGAATAAACCTTATCGAAAATCAGCTCGTGTAGTTGGGGATGTAATCGGTAAATACCATCCGCATGGTGACTCAGCTGTTTATGACACAATTGTACGTATGGCACAGCCATTTTCACTGCGTTATATGCTGGTTGATGGTCAAGGTAACTTCGGATCGGTTGATGGTGATTCGGCAGCAGCAATGCGTTATACCGAAATTCGTATGCAAAAGTTTGCAGGTGCATTACTGACAGATCTTGATAAAGAAACCGTCGATTTTTCACCAAACTATGACGGATCAGAAATGATTCCTGATGTGTTACCAACACGTATTCCTAACTTATTAATTAATGGATCATCAGGAATTGCAGTAGGTATGGCGACCAATATCCCACCGCATAACCTTACAGAAGTTATTAATGGATGCCTTGCTTATATTGAAGATGAAAATATTTCCATTGAAGGGTTAATGGAACATATTCAGGGGCCTGATTTTCCAACCGCAGCATTAATAAACGGTCGAAAAGGCATAGAAAATGCTTATCGTACTGGTCGTGGAATTATCTATATTCGTTCTAAAGCAACCATTGAAGTTGATGACCACAGTGGCCGTGAAACAATTATTGTTAATGAAATACCCTATCAAGTTAACAAGAAAAAACTCATCGAAAAAATTGCTGAATTAGTTAAAGATAAGAAAGTTGAAGGCATTTCTGCTTTGCGTGATGAATCGGATAAAGATGGCATGCGCATTGTCATCGAAATTAAACGAGATGCGGTGGGTGAAGTTGTACTGAATAATCTTTTCTCATTGACCCAATTACAAGTCTCGTTTGGTATCAATATGGTGGCTTTACATAAAGGTCAACCAAAACTGTTAAATTTACGTGAAATGATCGAAGCTTTTGTGCTTCATCGTCGTGAGGTTGTAACACGCCGTACTATTTACGAATTGCGTAAAGCCCGTGAACGTGCACATGTATTAGAAGGTTTAGCGATTGCACTTGCCAATATTGACCCTGTGATTGAGTTAATTCGAGCAGCTGCAACACCAGCTGAAGCAAAAAGTAAACTTTTATCTCAAGCTTGGCAACTTGGAAATGTCGCGGCAATGCTTGAAAAAGCAGGCGATGATGCTGCTCGTCCAGAAGATTTGGCTCCAGAATTCGGTATCCGTGATGGTCACTATTATCTTTCTGAGGCGCAAGCTCAAGCAATTTTAGATCTTCGTTTGCATCGTTTAACCGGACTTGAACATGAAAAAATTCTTGATGAATATAAAGAGTTATTAGTTCAAATCGGTGAACTATTATATATTCTGGCAAGTCCTGAAAGATTAATGGAGGTGATACGTGAAGAGCTTGAAGCGATACGCGATCAGTTCCAAGATGCAAGACGAACGGAAATTACGGCAAGTAGTGCAGATATCAATATTGAAGATCTGATTGCACAAGAAGATGTTGTTGTTACCCTTTCTCATCAAGGGTATGTGAAATATCAACCGCTTTCAGATTATGAAGCTCAACGTCGTGGTGGTAAAGGTAAATCTGCAACCAAAATCAAAGAAGAAGATTTTGTTGAAAAATTATTAGTTGCTAATACCCATGATACTATTTTGTGCTTCTCAAGCCGTGGTCGCTTATATTGGATGAAAGTTTATCAATTACCTGAGGCAAGTCGAGGATCTCGTGGTCGTCCAATTATTAATTTATTACCACTTGAAGAAAATGAACGTATCACCGCAATTTTACCTGTTCGGGAATTTGACGATGAACATTGCGTATTTATGGCGACTGCTCAAGGAACGGTGAAGAAAACTTCTCTTATTGAATTTAGTCGCCCACGTAGTGGTGGTATTATTGCAATCAACTTACGTGATGATGATGAGTTAATCGGTGTCGATTTAACGAGTAATGAATCATCAGCCATTGATGATGAAGAACTGAATGATGATGTAGTGAATGAAGACATTGAGTCAGATGATGACGAAATCACTCAAGTTTCAGATACGGAAGACATCATGCTGTTCTCTGCTAATGGTAAAGTTGTTCGCTTCCCTGCTAATAAAGTTCGAGCAATGGGGCGTACCGCTGCAGGTGTGCGTGGCATTAAACTTGAAAGTGATGATAAAGTAGTGTCACTTATCGTCCCTCGAGGCAATGGTGCGATTTTAACCGCAACGCAAAATGGTTATGGTAAGCGTACTCAACAAGAGCTTTATCCAACAAAATCTCGGGCAACAAAAGGGGTGATTTCGATTAAAGTCAGTGAACGAAATGGCGCTGTGGTTGGTGCTGTACAAGTGGATGAAACTGATCAAATCATGCTAATTACTGATGCCGGAACGTTAGTACGCACACGCGTTTCAGAAGTAAGTATTGTCGGTCGAAATACACAAGGTGTAAGATTGATTCGCACAGCTGATAACGAAAAAGTTGTGGGTCTGCAACGAATCGCTGAAACCGAAGATGATGATGTGGAATCAGTATCATCGCAGCAGAGAGACGAGCTGGATAATTCAGCTCAGGAGTCCGAAGAATAATTTTTAATTATTAAGAAGGATTAGTTATATAGCTAGTCCTTTTTTATTTTAGAAAACCTCAAAAAGGAATAGTATTAGATGTCATTTTTAATGAAAAAAATATTATCAAATCTTGCATGGCAAATCTTAATAGCATTAATTCTAGGCGTGGCTGTAGGTGCTTATCTGTTCGAACTTTCTGATTCAAACCATCCTTTGCATTCGGATTACCAATTTTTAATCGTTAATGTCTTTCAACCAGCTGGGGAAATTTTCATTCGCTTAATTAAAATGATCGTATTGCCGATTATACTAAGCACATTAACCTTAGGTATTGCAGGCATTGGCGGTTCAAAGCGATTAGGTATTTTAGGCTTTAAAACAATTCTCTATTTTGAAATTATCACAACTATTGCTATTTTGTTGGGGCTTCTTTGGGGGAATCTATTTACACCTGGGGCTGGTATTGATTCTTCAACTTTAGCAACTACTGATGTCAGTAATTTTGCTAAAGCAGCTCAAGAACAAAGCGAAAAACCACATGGCTTAATCGTCATGATTTTAGAGATGATTCCTGTTAATATCTTTAAAGCAATGAGTGATGGTGCTGTTTTACCTGTGATCTTCTTCTGCGTATTTTTTGGTTTAGGACTTATGTCTTTACCTGATAAGCAACGAGAACCTTTCGTATTTTTCTTAAAAGTTGTTTCTGATACCATGTTCAAAGTGACCAATATGATTATGCGTTATGCGCCGATAGGTGTCTTTGCACTTATTACTGTCACGGTGGCAAAATATGGTTTTGAATCTTTATTACCATTATTCAAACTTATTGTTACGGTTTATTCGGCAATGATTATATTTACAATTGTCGTTTTAGGACTTGTTTGTAAATTGTGCCGATTCAGTATTTTTAAACTTTTACGAATATTAAAAGAAGAGTTAGTTATTGCCTTTTCAACAGCGAGTTCAGAGACTGCATTACCTAAAATTATTGAAAAGATGGAAGCCTATGGTGCGCCAAAATCCATAACCAGCTTTGTTATTCCAACAGGTTATTCATTTAATCTTGATGGTTCAACATTATATCAAAGTATCACTGTTATCTTTTTAGCTCAGCTTTTCGGTATGGAATTGTCGATTCTCGATCAAATTATTGTTGTTATTACACTAATGGTTGCATCGAAAGGGATTGCTGGTGTACCGGGAGCTTCAATTTTGGTGCTTTCTGCGACATTAGGTAGTGTTGGAATACCGCTTGACGGCATTGGTTATATTATGGGGGTTGAGCGTATATTAGATATGGGGCGCACCGTGGTTAATGTGGTTGGTAATGCCTTAGCGGCTATTGTTATTGCTCGCTGGGAACATGTATTTGATGATAAAAAAGCCCAAGCATATGAACAGCAATATTTAAAATAAAAAATAGTTTTATAACTTTCCAAAAAGCTTCAGGATAAAAACTGGAGCTTTTTTTATAATTGAATTTAAGTGGTAAATGCTTATCTTCATTAATATTCTGTTTATGTGATAGTTTGTAACAATCAATATTTTTTAATTATCCATGTAGATAATAGAAGAATACATATGGACTATTAATAGAAGTTTAATTTGATAATGCTAGGTAATCGATAAACATAAAAAAACCCAGCTTTTGCTGGGTTTTTGGTATTTATCTAAAACTATTTGATTTTAGCTTCTTTATAGATAACATGCTGACGAACAACAGGATCGTATTTTTTGATCTCCATTTTTTCAGGCATGGTTCTTTTGTTTTTGCTAGTGGTATAAAAATGACCTGTACCAGCAGAAGAAACTAATCTAATTTTTTCGCGTACACCTTTTGCCATGATAGGGTTTCCTTATTAGTACTTTTCACCACGGGCACGAAGTTCAGCTAAAACTGCATCAATACCCTTTTTATCGATAGTACGCATACCTTTAGCTGATACACGTAATTTTACAAAACGTTTTTCACTCTCAACCCAAAAACGGTGAGTTTGAAGATTTGGTAGAAAACGACGTTTAGTAGCATTCATCGCATGAGAACGATTATTCCCTACTAAAGGTTTTTTTCCTGTTACTTGGCATACTCGTGACATGTCAATAATTCTCCAAAATTTCTATGCTTAAGCCTTGGGCGTAATATGTTAATGGAATTAACCTCGTCAGGCTTTTAGTTTGCTGCAGCTCTATTTGAGAAGCAGTTTCACCTCTCACACTACACCCACAATAATGAGGTAGCGAAGTATACGCTTTTATCGGCAAATTCTCAAGTATTATCTTGTTTAAGAAAAAAATAAGTTTAAATTTAACTGAGTTAAATAAAATACAAATATTGTGTTAATGGAAAATTCTCCTATACTGTCTTTTGTATAACTAAGTAAAGAGAGTTTGATCACATGAATCTTAAACAACTAAAATATTTCCAAGTGCTTGCTAAAACTCAACATTACACATTAACATCAGAATATTTTTCAATCAGTCAGCCAAGCCTTAGTCATTCTATATCAGAACTGGAAAAAGAGGTTGGGATTAAATTATTTCAAAAAAGAGGCCGAAATGTTGAACTAACAAAAGAAGGAAAACAATATCTTACTTATGTAGAACAAGCACTAACGGCATTATCAGAAGGCGAACAGTTTGTTAAAGAGTTAACCAGTGTTTCACATGGTCATATTGGACTTGCTTTTATCTATTCTATTAGTTCCAATTATATTCCAAAAATTATCAAGGCGTTTTTAGCTCAACCTGAGAATAAAGACATTACTTTCTCTTTTTATGAAGGAATGTCACAAAATATCATTGAAGGATTAAGAGACAAAAAATACGAGATAGCTATCTGTTCACGTTTACAAGATGAACCAGATGTTCATTTTCAAAAGTTAACTAAACAAGAATTAGTTTTTATTATCTCTAATGATCATCCTTTATCTAAGCGTAAAAAACTTGATTTAAAAGACTTAATTCACGAACCCCTTATTTTATTTACAGAACGAAGTGGGATGAAAAGTGTGATCGATGACATGTTAAATAAAACGGGCATCAAGCCGAACATAGCTTGTCATGTTGAAACAGAAAGCGCCATGATGGGATTAGTATCGATTAATTATGGTATCGGTATTATGCCGAGAGTACATATACCTGAAGAGTTCAATGTAACATTAGTACCAATGAGCAAAAATTATCAAAAAAGAGATATATTTATTGCGACAATGGAAAATAGACCGTTATTACCGGCAGCGCAGAAGTTTTATCATTTCTTAATTGAACACAGTGATGATGCGATTTTTGGTCGATAAATTTTATCAACTAGCATGAATTTATCATAGGGGATTTGGCATATCAGAATAATGATAAGGTTTGTGATGTGATAAACCTTATCAATGATCAATTTTCATCAAAAAATATAAAAAAGTTTATTATCGATGAATTTTCTAAACAATTTAACATTGCTTTTACTCATCAAATTTAAATTCTATATATTAAACAAATTGTTATAAAACAAATCATTAAGGGTGTCTATAATTTTAGAAAAAATGATTTAATTTTATAATAAATATGCTTTAATACAATGAATGACAGAATTTATTTATTCGGTTTAATTTTCTAACTTTCAAGGAGATTACATGAGCCAGTTCACGCCTTATAGTATTTACGGCATTATCGGTTATCCTTTAGGACATAGTTTGAGTCCACTAATTCATACCACATCATTTCAAGATTATGGCATTCCAGCGGTTTTGGTTCCATTTTCAACACCACCAGAAGATATTCCTACGCTTTTTAAATCTGTAAGATTATTAAATATTCGCGGATTGTGTGTCACAATTCCACATAAGCAAGCTATTATTCCTTATTTAGATGAAGTGACTGAACATGTCAAAAAAGCAGGTGCTGCAAATTTGGTTTATTGGGATGGTGATAAGCTTTGTGGTGATAACACAGATATTGTTGGTTTTATGCAACCTCTTCAAGAAAAGCAGCTACCGCCACACTACAAAAAAGTGCTATTACTTGGCGCAGGCGGTGCAGCTCGAGCTGCGGTAGTTGGCTTACATGATCTAGGTTATACCGATATTACTGTAACGGATATTGTAACAGATTTGCCGTTAGAGCTTGCCAAAGAATTTAATTTAAAAACGGTTGCTTGGGAAGACCGTGATAAAGTTGAAGCACAAATTATTATCAATTCTACGCCATTAGGTATGAAAGGTAAATTTGAAGATCAGACACCTTATGAATATTCTTGGTTCAAAGGAAAAGGTATTGCATATGACATTGTGTATACTCCATATCATACTCGTTTTAGACAAGAAGCTGAAAAAGCGGGATGGGAATCAATTTCGGGACGAGAAATGTTTATCGGTCAAGCGAATGCCCAATTCAAAATTTGGACAGGAAAAGATTTATCTGACCGGGCAAAACAAGCTGTTATAGATGCTTTAGCTGAAAAATAAGTATTTAGTAAAAATTCAATACATTGAACCATTTTGCATCATTAAATGTGTTTGATAAACGATTTATACAATTTGCTGAAAAATTCTAATTTTCGATTTTAATTGGTTTTTATTCTATTGTATAAATTTAGTCTGTTATTAGAAGGAGTAATTATGACTAACCTAGAATTGCAAGCTTATCGCCGTTTTCTTATGCTAAAAGTGCCAGAAGCAAGCGAATATATTGGTAAAACTGATGCGAAAACTTGGCACGATTGGGAAAAAGGCATAGAGCCTGTACCGGAATTTGTGGCTAATGCAATGAAAGCGCTAAAAAAACTTCGTACTGATAAAGTAAATATTATCATCAATAGTATTAATGATAGAGTAGGAAGTAATACTATTCGTTATTTCATGACATTTGAAGAATTTAAAAAGGTAAACCCAGATCTTGATGTCATACAGTGGCGCTTACATCAATCAATTGCAACGGAACTCTATTTTCGTGGTTTAGAAAAACTTTGTTAGTAGATTATAGATGATAATATAAATTTATAAAGTGAACAGAATAAAGGGTGTAAATTTTTATTTACAAAAAATTGATAAAAAATTAAATTAAATTTATAAAAATCAATGCCGTTTGTTTTGATAAACAATATGTAAAAAAATTGTTGCAAAAGCTGAAGTGAATCACTAGCATAGTGATATATTTTTCAATCTGTAAATATGAAAGGATCCAATATGAATAAGACAATTTTTTTAGTTGGTGCAAGAGCAGCAGGTAAAACAACTATAGGAAAAATGCTTGCAAATAAGCTGTCATTTTCTTTTGTTGATACAGATTGCCATTTACTGGAAACTACCCAAAAAACCGTTGCAGAAATCGTCGAAAAAGAAGGTTGGGAAGGATTCAGAGCAAGAGAGAGTCAAGTCCTGATTGATACGACCAAATCGTCACGTGTTATCGCAACTGGAGGTGGGATGGTATTAGCTGAACATAATCGTGACTTCATGAAACAAAATGGAACAGTGATCTTTTTATCTGCTCCTGCGGCAACATTAGCCGCACGCTTAATGAAAGATCCTAATGTTGCCCAAAGACCATCCTTAACAGGCTTATCCATCGTTGATGAAATGGAAAAAGTATTAGCAGATAGATTACCTTTATATCATGATGCAGCACATCATGTAATCAATGTTGATCAAGATGAAAGTCAAATTCTTAGTGAAATTCTTCAAATTTTGCAGAATTAATATACTATTTTCTTCCTTTCTTCCAAAGTGCCACATTCAATGTGGCATTTTTTATAAAAAAAAAGAATAAATTCTTAAAATACTATAGAATAAATTTATTTTTTGGTTCGTATATTAATCAATACTATATTTTTCTATTTATGAATTTATTAGAATCTATAAATAAATGTGACCAACATTAAAGTTTAGCAATAAAATTATACTTATCTCTTTTAGATTCAGATTGATGATTGTATATTGAAAGCAATTATAGTTTTATATTTTTAATTTTTAGCTATGGAGTACTACCAATGGATAATCGAAAGGTCAATTCTTATGGGATTGTCAGCTCTATTTACGCAAATTACATTATACAAAGTATTGCTTTAATCGTAATCATGCAATTTTCAAATGATCTTTCAAAACAACTCAATACCGATATTGTTGAACTTGGCTATGTTGCTTCTGGTATTGGGATAGGAAAAATATCTTTGATGCTAGCTGGTGGAATCTTGTCAGATATATTTGGTCGTAAACTTTTTATCTATTTAGGAATGGCATGTTATGTAATCTTTTTTGTAGGTATGACGTTTTGCACTGACATTCATATCGCCTTTTGTCTCGCTATTGCTATTGGGGCTGGAAACTCATGTTTAGATACTGGCTCTATGCCTACATTAACTGAGTGTTTTCCTCGATCAGCAGGTTCTGCTAGTGTATTGATTAAAGCGTTCATTTCAATTGGAACATTAATATTACCTTTTATCGTTACTTTTTTTGGTGAATATCATATCTGGTATGGTTGGGCATTTCTTTCTTTTGCTGCATTTTTGATAATCAATGGAATATTGCTTGCACCAACCCAATTTCCTTCTAAAAAAATTGCTATTACGGGGTGTGAAGGAAGTGATAATTATTTTAAAGATACCCCAAAATTTGCTATTGAAGGTGTGCTATTAATTATCATGGGGTTTACCACCACAGCAACATTTTTGGTCATTTCACAATGGTTGCCAACCATAGCGGTTCAAGGTGTGAATATGGATGAATTTGAAGCTAACCAGTTGATTAGCTATTATAGCGGAGCATCAATTATTTCTGTGTTTGTTACTGCATTTATAGTCAAATATTTTTTAAAGCCAATAGATTGCATCATTATTCTTCCTGCTCTATCCGCTCTTGTGCTCATTCTTTTCTATTTCAATATATCTTCGGAGATGTGTTTTTTTGTTGCTATTGGAATGGGGTTTACTGCTGCAGGTGGCGTACTTCAATTAACGTTAGTTGTCATGCAACAATTATTTCCAACCCATAAAGGTATTGCCGTTGGTTGTATGTATACTTTTAGCGGATTCTCTTTTACTGTTATTCCATTGATAGTACCTAAATTAGCGAAAATTGATGTACGTTATGCCATTTTGACCGATTTTGTTATTGCGCTGACTAGTGTGGTATTAGCGCTGATTGTCTATTTCCGTTTTACCAAAGTGATAGATATGAAAAAAATTTAAAACTCAATGTTATTTACATGATGAGTAAAATTTATTTTAGTGTTTTGAAAATTAATTTTTACAGGAAATAATAAATGAAAAATAGATATTTAGGCACTTCGATCTGTTTATATATAAACTACTTTGTGCATGGAATGGGGGCAATAATACTTGGTTTGAATATTGATTATTTAGCTGCTCAGTTTAATCCTGACATTGCTTACTTATTTAATATTACGCAAGATGCACTTACCCCTGAACAAACTGACTTAATAGGCAAGGCAAAAAAAAGTGTTTATGATGTCATGATGGGGTTAGGCGTGGGGCGCTTGCTAGTCCTATTTGTTATGGGAACGTTATCCGATAAGTATGGGCGAAAACCTTTTATTGCGTTAGGCGGATTATTTTATATTGGTTTTTTAGTTGGTATTTTGGTAAGCCCGAGTTTTGAAATTGCTTTTATGTTTGCGGTGTTAGGCGGTATAGCTAATTCAACACTTGATGCCGGTACTTATCCTGCATTAATGGAAGCTTTTCCAAAATCGCCTGGTTCTGCATCGATATTAACTAAAGCAGCGATTGCCGCAGGTCAATCAGTACTACCTATCATTATGGGTATTATTATGGCGAGTGAAGGGTATTACGGTTGGTCATTTATCTTATGTTGTATTATTCTCGCATTAAATGCATTAGTTGTACTGAAAATGCCATTTCCAAATCATAAAATCACACCAGAACAAGAAGAAAAAGATTTACAAACGATTACTGAAGAAGCGCCAACTTTAAAACATAAATCAAATTTTTGGATTGAAGGTATCTGTTTTATTGTGATTGGTTTTACCTCTACCGCAACATTTTATTTGGTTTCTTCATGTTTAAAGGATTTCTCTCAAACTGTCGCTGGTATGGATTCAGCAGGAGCGGTTAAGGCATTCTCTTCGTATGGTCTAGGTACCCTTGCTAGTGTCTTTTTAACTTCAATATTGGTCAAAAGTTTAATCAAACCTGTATATATTGTGGTTGTCTATCCGCTGTTATCTATGTTAATGCTTATCGTATTGTATCTCAATCCATCACCAACAATGTGTATTGTTGGAGGATTTGTGCTTGGTTTCACTGCTGCAGGCGGTGTATTACAGCTTGCATTAACGACCATGGCTGAATTTTTTCCATCAGGAAAGGGTAAAGTATTGGGCATTTTCTTCACTTCATCGAGCGTTGCAACGACAGTCATTCCCTTTTTAATTGGCTGGATATCTACAAATTTTGGTTTAAGATATATCATGTTAAGTGATGCAATCATTGCAGGTTTAGGTGCATTACTAGCGGTTATCGTATTAATGCGCTATCGCATAATCTTTAATATTAATAAATAAATCATTTAATGAAATTTTAGGAGATGTTGATATTAATTATGACAAAAAACGGTGAATAAATAATGCTCGTTTTTTAGTGCATTACTTAAATTTATTCTCAGTTTAAAAAGCATACAATAATGGTATGCTTTTTTTATACGTTGATTTTGTTTTTGTTACCACTTTTAATAATATTTTGATAAACAAAACACTATTGAATACAGGTTTTTCTTTTGTTACTTAACTTATGATTTTATCTTGTTAAAATTTTATCAAATATTGCTTGATTATTGTTCGCAAATAAATAAAAATACAAAAAATATGAATAAATATTCAATTTGGGTGATTGCGAAAATGAAAGAGCGAACAACCGAGTTAGTTGAAGGATTAAGGCATTCTGTACCTTATATCAATGCTCATCATGGAAAAACTTTTGTTATCCTATTAACAGGTGCTGTGCTAAAAAGTAATAACTATTCAAGTATTATTAGTGATATTGGATTACTGTATAGTCTTGGAATCAAATTGGTTATTGTCAATGGAGCACGCAATCAAATTGATGAATCACTTAAAAATCAAAATATTGAGCCGAAATACCACAAAAACACCCGAATTACAGATGCCGTTACTTTGGATATTATTAAGCAAGTAACAGGCATGTTACAACTGAATATTACTGCCAGTTTATCAATGAGTTTAAATAATACCCCATTACAAGGTGCTCATATTAATGTTGTCAGCGGTAATTTTGTTATTGCTCAACCCTTAGGAATAGACGAAGGAATTGATTATTGCCATACGGGTAAAATTCGTCGTATTAACAATGAGGCAATTGATGAGCAACTCAATCGTGGTTCAATTGTGCTATTAGGGCCGGTTGGTGTATCGGTGACTGGAGAAAGCTTTAATTTAGCTTCAGAAGATGTCGCTGCCGAAGTGGCGATTCGAGTCAAAGCTGAAAAGTTAATCAGCTTTTGTGCTGAGCAGGGTGTACTTGATGAACAAGGTAAAGTTATTACTGACCTTTTCCCAATCGATGCTGACAACTATGTCAATCGTAAACAGCAATTAGGTAAATATCTATCCAGTGAAGCTCGCTTTTTGAAAGCCGCTTCAAAAGCCTGTCGAAATGGTGTTAGGCGTAGTCATTTAGTTAGCTATTTAATTGATGGCGCTATTTTACAAGAACTATTTTCACGGGATGGCATAGGAACGCAAGTTGCTAAAGAGCATTCGGAGCAAATTCGCTTAGCGACCATAAACGATATTGGTGGTATTTTAGAATTGATTCGTCCATTAGAAGAACAAGGTATTTTAGTTAAGCGTTCACGAGAGCAATTGGAAATGGAAATTGATAAATTCACAATTATTGAACGTGACAATATGACTATTGGTTGTGCAGCGCTTTATCCTTATCAGGAAGAAAAAATGGGTGAAATGGCATGTGTAGCCATTCATCCGGATTATCGCAATTCATCCAGAGGTGATTTGTTAATTAATACGGTTGCAAGTAGAGCACAAAATTTAGGACTCAATAAAATCTTTGTGCTAACAACGCGTAGTATTCATTGGTTTAGAGAAAAGGGATTTAACCCAGCTGAAGTTGATGATTTACCGATTAAAAAAAAGCAACTTTATAATTATCAACGCAACTCCAAAATTTTAATGCTTGATATTATTTAAATTCTTTTCTTAGAATCAGGATGATAGTGTTAGTAAGTAGCATTGTGTAAAATTTGCTTGGTGAAAGACTTTTTAAGATAGAAACCACGTGGACGTGTTAAAATAGTTTGACCATTTTCTCCTACCGCTTCGGTTAAAGCTTTACCGTTTGCCGCTTTAGGTCTTATTTGTAAATATGTGCCATAATGTGCTGTAATTCTTTCAACATGACCTAATGCAATCATATCCATCAGTTCTTGCCAATCTTGTTTGAGTTGCTGTTCTTGTTCTTTTGAGGGTATCCATAAAATAGGACTGCCAACTTTACGATTGGCAAGTGGGATAGATCTTTCCCCTTCGATTGGGATCCAAAGTACTTTAGATAATTTATATTTCACATGGCTTGTTTCCCAAATCACACCATGATTTGCCATTAATGGTGCGACACTGACAAAGGTCGTTTCTAATGGTTTACCATGCATATCAATTGGAATTGTTTTTAGTTCGATGCCCAAATTACTAAAATCTCGTTCAGCTTTACTACCGGCATTGGCTCCCAAAAACGTTTCAATAAGATTGCCAACCCATCCTTTTTGTTTAGTCAAATTGTCAGGAATTGGCATGCCTAAATATTGAGCAATTTCACCAAATGTATATCCAGCAACAAGTTTTGCTCGATCTAATAACTCTTGTTCACTGCTTGGAAAAAATATTGCCATTTATAAACGCTATCATCTAATAATTATGCCTACCTAAAATGATAAAGGATTAGCTTAATTTTTCAACCCATACTGCGTAAGCTTGAATAATTGATGAAAGAAATTCTCGGGTTTTTTCTGAAATATTGCCATTCACATCGAAAGCGGCACTGATACCACCAATATAAGCTTCAGGCTGTTGTAAGGTTGGCATATCTAGAAAAACTAGTGACTGACGTAGTTGATGATTAGCGCCAAAACCGCCAATTGCACCTTGTGAGACCGAAATCACTGCGGCTGGTTTTTTTGCCCAGACATTTTTACCATAAGGACGTGAGCCGACATCAATTGCATTTTTGATCACAGCAGGTAAACCTCGGTTATATTCAGGTGTGACAAAAATCACGCCTTGACAATCCGCTATTTCGTTGCGAAATAAAGTGTAAGATGCTGGTGGGGTATCGGTATCAATATCTTCATTATAAAAGGGAAGATCGCCAATTTCGATTAAATATAAGGAAAGTGAAGAAGGGGCAATTTCTTTAAGGATTTTAGCTACTTTTAAATTATATGAACCTTTACGTAAACTACCAACGAGTACTGCAATTTTTTTACTCATTTTGGGTCCCCTTAAATTGAAAATAAAGAGACACCATTAGTGTCTCTTATTTAAAATAATTACAGATCATTACGGTGTTTTAATGTCCTGATGAATCCAATTTACGTCCTGTCTCAAATAGGAACCAAGCTCGTCTTTCAGATTGGTCAATCCATTCTTCAATTAAGCTTGCTGTTGCTGAATCATTATATTTATCACAAATATCATGAGCAACACGCATTCGTTCTGTTAATCTAATATTATCTTGACAAAGTTCAGCAAGCATATCAGACGGCTCAACAAAATCTGCATTATTGTCAGAAATACTTTGTAATTTAGAGATGTGACTAATTGAACGTAACGTTGTTCCGCCCAATTTACGTACACGTTCAGCAATCGGATCAGTCATTGCAAATAGTTGATCTCCATGATCGTCTAACATTAAATGGTAATCACGAAAATGTGGACCACTGACATGCCAATGGAAGTTTTTAGTTTTTAAATACAAAGCAAAGACATCGGCTAACACAGAATTCATTGCTCCAGAGATATCTTTAGACGCTTTTTGACCTAAATCAGTTGGAAATAAAATTGCAGATTGTTGTAGTCTTTTTGCAGTAGCTGTACTTTTGGCAGATAACGGTTTTTTTGTAGTCGTTTTTTTGGAAGTAGTACTTTTAGCCATCTAATATTCTCCTATAGGTGAATTGTAAAAATTGCTTAACTTTCCTATACCAAATTACGCCAAGTCTTAACTAAAGTCCAATCAAAATGAGCTATTTTTAACTATTACTGCTATTTCAGCAGTCTATGATTCTTATTTTTATTCTAAATAAAGCATTATTTGAAATAAATTCTTTCACAATAAAAGAATTTATTTCAAATTGTGACATAGTTAAAAGTTTTGTGTTTTTGAAATTGATACTCTTTGTTTGAAGTTTAATTAATGAGGAGAAATTATGATTGATACAATTTCATATGGAGCCGAATGGTTTATCGGCTTATTTCAAGAAGGTGGAAAAGTGTTTGTCGGTATGGTTACGGGAATATTACCACTGTTAATTTCACTGTTAGTGGTTATGAATGCCGTAATCAAATTCATTGGGCAAGACCGTATTGAGCGCTTAGCGCAAGCTTGTGCAGGCAATCCTATTTCACGATATTTATTGTTACCTTTAATAGGCACATTTGTTTTTTGTAATCCGATGACGCTTAGCCTAGGGCGTTTTATGCCCGAGTTTTATAAACCTAGTTATTATGCGGCATCATCTTACAGCTGCCATTCAATGAATGGGCTATTTCCTCATGTTAATCCCGGTGAACTTTTTGTTTATTTAGGTATCGCGGCCGGGTTAACAACCTTAAACCTTCCTTTAGGACCATTGGCTGTAAGTTATTTTTTAGTTGGCTTATTCACCAACTTTTTTAGAGGTTGGATTACTGATTTTTGTACTGCTATTTTTGAAAAAAAAATGGGCATTAAATTAGATCGAAAGGTACATCTATAACTAAAAGGAATAAACAAGGTAATGAACATGATGAAATTTATTCGAATTGAAAAAGGTGAAGCCGGTTGGGGTGGACCTTTAGAGCTGCCAATTATAGCGGGTAAAAAAATTGTATACATTGCAGCAGGTACCCGACCAGCAATTGTTGATACTTTAGAAAAATTAACGGGTTGGCAAGCTATTGATGGTTTTAAAGAAGGGGAACCGCCTAAGGATGAAATTGGGGTTGCTGTCATTGATTGTGGTGGCACATTAAGATGTGGTATCTATCCTAAAAATAGAGTGCCTACAATTAATATTCATGCGACAGGTAAATCAGGGCCACTTGCCCAATATATTTTGGAAGATATTTATGTCTCAGCCGTAAAATCCAATAATATTAGTGTGATTGAAAAAGAGATAGATAGTGACATCCAGAAAGCATCTGTTACAAACAATTCACATCAAAAAGTGCACACAAATAATTTTAAAGAGTATGACAGTAGTAAAAAAATCACCGAACAAAGCGATGGTTTATTAGCAAAAATCGGTATCGGTATGGGATCAGGTGTTGCCGTATTCTTTCAAGCTGGTCGAGATACGATTGAAACTGTACTTAAAACTATTTTACCGTTTATGGCATTTGTATCGGCCTTAATTGGTATTATTATTGCCTCAGGATTAGGTGATTTGATAGCTCATGGCTTAGTTCCATTAGCTGATAATCCACTTGGTCTGGTTATTTTAGCGCTTATTTGTTCTTTTCCATTACTTTCGCCATTTTTAGGACCCGGTGCGGTTATTGCACAAGTCATCGGGACGTTAGTTGGTGTTCAAATTGGTCTTGGTAATATTCCGCCACACTTAGCTTTACCTGCTTTGTTTGCCATTAATGCTCAAGCTGCTTGTGATTTCATTCCTGTCGGTTTGTCTCTTGCCGAAGCGAAACAAGATACCGTGCGTGTTGGGGTTCCCGCTGTTTTAGTCAGTCGTTTCTTAACTGGCGCGCCAACTGTTTTAATTGCGTGGGCAGTGTCGTTATTTATTTATCAATAAGCAAACGAATAGAGAAGGTCAATGATGTCAAAAGTTATCTACCATTCAAAAGTTAAACAAATTGGTGACTTTGCCAAAGAAGCGTTGGCAGATGGCATGCTAATCCTGTTTAAAGAAGGTGCACCGTCTGATTTAGCCGATTATTGCTTTATACATAGTCATGACGAGTTAAGGCAGAATCTTGAAATAGGGCAATGCATTCAATTAGGCAATCACACTTATCGTATAACTTCGGTTGGGGAAGTCGCCACAACCAATTTTAAAGAGTTAGGTCATCTCACATTAAGATTTGATGGGAATCGTGAAGCTGAATTACCGGGGTCAGTGCATGTTACTGGTGAAATACCTAATCAACTTAATATTGATGATGAAATTATAATTTTAACTATTTAAGGAACAGAAAATGAAACAAGTAGCAGTCATTATAGGTGGTGGACAAACCTTAGGGGCTTTTTTATCTGAAGGTATTGCTGATGCTGGGTATAAAATTGCCGTTGCAGATTTAAATATTGATAATGCAAATAAAGTTGCTGAAGTAATAAATAAAAAATATGGGGTAGGAACAGCAAAAGGTTTTGGGGTCGATGCAACAAATGAGGAGAGCGTGCGACAGCTAGCTCAAGAGGTTGATAACACATTTAAACGAATTGATTTAATGGTTTACAGTGCCGGTGTTGCTAAAGCTGCGCCCATTACTCATTTTGTATTGAAAGACTTTCAATTATCCGTCAATGTTAATCTTACTGGTTATTTTTTATGTGCACGTGAATTTGCTAATTTAATGATTAAATATAAAACTGCCGGTCGAATTATACAAATTAACTCTAAATCGGGCAAAGTCGGTAGCAAACACAATTCAGGGTATAGCGCCGCAAAATTTGGTGGCGTTGGATTAACGCAATCTTTAGCACTCGATCTTGCTGACTACGGAATTACGGTTAATTCATTGATGCTGGGTAACTTATTAAAATCGCCAATGTTTCAATCCTTGATTCCACAATATGCTAAAAAACTTGGTATACCAGAAAACCAAGTTGAACAAGTTTATATTGATAAAGTGCCACTGAAACGAGGTTGTGATTATCAAGATGTGCTTAACGTATTGTTATTTTATGCAAGCGATAAAGCATCATATTGTACAGGACAATCAATTAATATTACGGGTGGACAAGTTATGTTTTAACTCAATTTGGTGCGAAGGTATAGCGATGCCTTTCGCACATCTCTTTTCTGGTCTGGTTAAAAGGAGAGAATAATGGATACGACATCAACGTTAGCCTTATTGGCTCTAATTGCTTGGAGTATACAGATAATACTTGGCTGGTTTCAAATTCGTCGTTTTAATCGAGCATTTTTATCGATGAAGAAAGGCACTTACTTAGGTGTTGGTCGTAGCCAAACTCAACGTTTTAAACCGAAAGTTTTAATCGCGCTATCATTAGATCACGATAAAAAAGTGATTGATTCAGTATGGATGAAAGGAGTGACCGTTTTTGCATTGCCAAAACCAATACCACAATTATTGGGACTAAATATTACCGATATTATGCCTGAAACCATTTTCCCCAATGATTTTGCGTCACAAAGCGCCTTGATTCTTGCATTAAAAGCAAATAAATAATCCCTATCTTTTATTTTGAAAAGTATTTTCTTTCATGATGAAGTATAATATTTTATACAATAAATTAATTCTGTTATTAAACAGTAATAATGGACTCCAATCATGAAAGTAAGGCAACGACAAACTGCAATCTTAGAATATCTGCAAAAAAATGGGCAAGTGAGTGTTGATGAGCTAGCTACCCATTTTCAAACGACGGGTACCACTATTCGAAAAGATCTTACTCAACTCTATGAAAGTGGGCTTGTACTACGGACTTATGGTGGTGCAATGTTAAATCGCGAAATTGGTGACCGTGCGATTGATCACAAAACTTATATTAATACGGCACAAAAAAAAGCAATAGCACAGGAAGCGGCAACACTTATTCATGACGGGGATTCTGTTATTTTTGATGCAGGAAGTACCGTTGCACAAATGATTCCTATGCTAGCTCAATTCAATAATTTAACTATCATGACCAACAGCTTACATATGGTGAATGAGCTCGTTGCTAATGATAATGACCAAAATATTATATTAACAGGTGGCACATTTCGTCGTAAATCCGCTTCGTTTCATAGTAATAATGCTTCAGCTATTGCAGCATTTGAATCCTATTCATTTGATAAACTGTTTATGGGTGCTGATGGCGTGGATTTGGTTGGTGGGGTAACCACTTTTAATGAAAGTTATCACGGTAGTGTGGCAATGAGTAAAGCTGCTGCCAAACTGATTTTATTAGCGGATTCTTCAAAGTTTGGACGACGAAGCCCAAATGTTGTTTGTGATTTAGATGCAGTGGATACTATCATCACTGATGATCATTTAGATGATAAATATTATGATGCTTTGATACAACGGGGTATCAATGTTATTAAAGTTAAAGTAGTTGAGAAATAGATTAATACTAAAGTTTGATTGAATGTGGAATTAAATTTCTGGAGTATTTGGCCTCTTACGTAATCTCAATATATATTGAGATACGTTAGAAACCAAAACCCATGATCAATAACCCTTTAATTGATAATTTTCTTTAGTTAAAATAGTAATCTTGCTCTGATAGTCCCTGCGACATTTTTGAGTTTAATTAATAACTCTTCAGCTTTACTTTGTTCAACCCTATCGATATCAATAACTACATAGCCAATTTTAGGATCCGTTTGTAGGTATTGAGCCGAAATATTTAAACCTTGTTCTGCAAACAAAGTATTGATTGCGGTTAATACACCGGGTTGATTATGGTGAATATTGATAAATCGACTCGATCCTTTAGCCGGAATAGGTAAAGAAGCTTCAGGAAAATTAACAGCTGACAGGGTCGCACCTGTGTCGGAATATTTAGCCAATTTAGTCGCCACTTCGATACCAATGTTTTCTTGAGCTTCGCTGGTAGAACCACCAATATGCGGAGTGATAATGACATTATCGAATTCACATAATGGCGATTCAAATGGATCATTATTACTTGCTGGTTCGGTCGGAAATACATCAATGGCGGCACCACTAATTTTATTGGCTTTTAAAGCATCAGTTAATGCATCAAGATCGATAACTTTACCGCGTGATGCATTAATTAATATCGCACCTGATTTCATTTGATTGATCTCATTTTTGCTGATCATTCTGATTGTGGTTGGGTTTTCAGGGACATGCATACTGACAATGTCACTCATTGCGAGTAATTCATTCATGCTTGCTACCTGTTTTGCATTGCCTAAAGGTAATTTTGTTTCAATATCATAAAAATAGACATTCATTCCCAATGATTCAGCCAATATACTTAATTGGCTACCTATGTGACCATAGCCAATAATACCTAGATTTTTACCTCTAGCTTCATGAGATCCCGTCGCTATTTTATTCCATTTACCTTGATGAGCTTGAGCATTGGCTTCTGGTACTCGTCGAAGTAATAATATGGCTTCGGCTAAAACAAGCTCAGCAACAGATCGCGTATTCGAAAATGGAGCGTTAAAAACAGGAATACCTTTAACAGTTGCAGCATCGAGATCAACTTGATTCGTGCCTATACAAAAACAACCAATACCGGCTAATTTAGGTGCTGAATTAATAATATCTTCGGTTAAATGAGTTCTTGAGCGAATTCCTATGAAGCGGACATCTTTTAAGGCTGTTTTAAGTTCGGTAGGGGATAAGGCGCTTTTAAGATATTCTATATTTGTAAAACCTGCGGATTTGAGTACCTCAATGGCACTAGGGTGAACACCTTCAAGTAATAAAAACTTATTTTCATCTTTAGTTAAAGCCTGAACAACCATCTTTTCCTCTCTTTCCATATACCACATTAATGCGTAAAACTTTAATAATAACACTCAATTTAATTTGAACAATGGTTTAATGTTAACTCTTTGACACCTGAACTTGAACCGACTAATGCAATGTTTGCACCTCTGTTAGCAAACAAACCAACTGTGACGACACCTGGAATATTATTAATACAATTTTCTAATTTAATTGGGTTTGTGATGACTAAATCATGAATGTCTAAAATAACATTGCCATTATCAGTCACCACGCCCTGACGATAAACGGGTTTTCCACCCAGTTTAAATAACTCACGTGCAACGTATGATCTAGCCATTGGTATGACTTCAATGGGTAAAGGAAATTTACCTAATACATTGACAACTTTTGATTCATCAACAATACAAATAAACTGTTTAGCCAATGCTGAAACAATTTTTTCGCGCGTGAGTGCAGCTCCTCCACCTTTTATCATCTGCATCTGATAATTAATTTCATCTGCGCCATCAACATAAACATCCAAACTATCGACTTCATTACAATCAAGTACGGGGATACCATAGCTGAGTAGTTTTTGGGTGGAAGCTTCTGAACTTGAAACCGTTCCTTTAATTTGACCTTTAATCGTTGCTAAAGCATCAATAAAATGTGCGGCTGTTGACCCTGTTCCAACTCCAACTAATGAGTTGGGTTTTACAAACTTTAAAGCAGACCAGCCGACCGCTTTTTTTAATTCATCTTGCGTCATAATATCACCGTAGTTTTAAATAATTTTTATTCAAAAAAATAAAATTTTGAAAGCAAAATTACTGAAGATATGGCATAGTAACCGTTTGGAAAGCAAAAATCATTAGTATTTTAATAAAATATATTAAGTTTTAGATCTATTTAAAAAATTAGCCGGTTCTAAAAGGTTTGAGTATTCAAGCAAAGATCCCATTATTCGTAAAGAGATTATGAAGCGTCCAGATTATAGAGCATTACAAGCATTAGATGCAGTAATAAAAGAGCGAGGTTTTGAAAGAGCAGCCGATAAATTGTGTATTACACAACCGGCGGTTTCACAACGCATCAAGCAACTTGAAAGTTTTTTTGGTCAGCAGCTTTTAGTCAGAACCATTCCGCCCAAAGCGACCAAGCAAGGGGAACATCTTTTAGGTTTATTGCATCAAGTAGAATTACTCGAACAACAATGGTTAGGCGATAACGATCAAAATCCGACACCATTGTCGTTATCGATTGCAATCAACGCGGATTCACTCGCAACCTGGCTTTTACCTGCGTTAAAACCCGTGTTAGATAAAAATATTTTACGTTTTGATATCCAAGTTAAAGATGAAGAGCATACATTAGAATTATTGCGACTTGGTACGGTTGTGGCCGCAATCAGTATTCAAGCCAATCCATTACCGGGTTGCTTGTCAGATATGTTAGGCGCCTTAGACTATATTTTTGTTGCGTCGCCAGATTTTGCTAAAAAATATTTTCCTAATGGGGTTACCCGTTCTTCCTTGTTAAAAGCACCAGCGGTAGCTTTTGATCATTTAGATGATATGCATCAAGCTTTTTTACAAGAGAATTTTAATCTTACGCCAGGAAGTGTCGTCTGTCATATAACCAGTTCTTCTGAAGCATTTGTTCAGCTAGCCAAACAAGGTTCGGCTTGTTGTATGTTACCAAAACTTCAAGTTGAACAAGAGTTGAAAACGGGAGAACTTGTCAATTTGACAGAAGGTCTTTATCAAAGACGAATGCTTTATTGGCATCGATTTGCCCCTGAAAGTAGTGTGATGCAAAATATTTCTGAAACATTGATCCGTTATGCACAAAATGTGCTTTCTCAACCTCATAAATAATCGATTATATAAGCATATAAAATGCTAAAATAAGATGTTAACTTTAAACGTTTGGATCAATTGTCATAACAACTAAAAGAGTCGATGCTATGTATCAACTAAAAAATGATCGTTATTTACGAGCTTTACAGTGTTTACCTGTTGATTACACGCCTGTGTGGATGATGCGCCAAGCTGGGCGTTATTTACCTGAATATCGTGATTTAAGAGCTAAAGCAGGGGATTTTATGACGATGTGTCAAACTCCCGATTTAGCTTGTGAAGTGACTTTGCAGCCACTGAAAAGATTTGATCTTGATGCCGCCATTATTTTTTCTGATATATTAACTATTCCTGATGCAATGGGGCTTGGTTTGTATTTTGAAACAGGAGAAGGCCCAAAATTTAAGCAATCAATTCAGTGTCTATCTGATATTCAGCAACTCCCCATTCCTGATCCAGAGCAATCATTAAGATATGTGATGGATGCTATTCGGCTAACCAAAAAAGAACTCGACGGAACAGTACCATTAATTGGATTTTCGGGTAGTCCGTGGACACTCGCTACCTATATGATTGAAGGTGGAAGTAGTAAAGCTTTTACTAAAATAAAAAAAATGCTGTATAGTGATCCTAAAGCACTGCACCTATTACTTGAAAAACTGGCTAACAGTGTCGCTATATATTTAAATGCCCAAATTGAAGCCGGTGCGCAGTCGATAATGATATTTGATACTTGGGGCGGGGTGCTAAGTCATCAAAGCTATCAAACGTTTTCATTAGATTATATGAAATTAATCTTATCGCAATTAAAACAAGGTAAAAAGAGTCAAAATATCACTTCTTATGTACCTGTAACCTTATTTACTAAAGGTGGCGGATTATGGCTAGAAAATATTATAAACTCGGGATGTGATGCGATAGGTGTTGATTGGACAGTTGATCTAAATAACGTGCCACAAAAAGGACAAATAGCGGTACAAGGTAATCTTGATCCTTCAGTATTATATGCTGATAAGCAAATAATCGAAGCGAATGTAGATGCTGTGTTATCGGAATTTGGCTATCATAATGGGCATGTTTTTAATTTAGGACATGGTATTCATCAAGATATTCCGCTAGAACATGTACAATATTTAATTGACGCGGTTCATCGTCAATCAAAAAGGTTTCATCATGATTAAAAACCCAATTCAATTAAGAATGGAAAAATTGCCTGAATGGCAACAACGTTTATTTATGGTTTGTTTGTGTGAACGAATGTACCCTAACTTTGTTTACTACTGCAAACAAGTTGATAATCAAGAAGATAGTAAAAATTACAAAAAAATACTTGATTTAATATGGGAATCCTTATTAGTCTATGATGTAAAAATAAACTTTGATTTACAGCTAGAAAAATTAGAAGCTATCATTCCTGTTTTTACTAATGAAAGCCCTTATATGGTCTATCCTGCTATTGATGCATGTCAGGCACTTAGCGAGTTGTTACACTCGTATTTAAGTGGTGATATTGCTGAACACACCGCTAAAGTAAGTAGTATATCAGCGACAACTATTGCTGAATTTGAGATGACAAAAGAAAATATTTTACTTTCAGAGGATGAACAACAGCAATTACCTAGTGTAATTGATGAATTTGATTTGCAATGGGAAATTTTCCGATTATTACGCGATGAAAAAAATGAAATGGAAGATTTAATAAAAGGTCTAAAAGCAGAAATTCGAACGTCACAAATGAGCAATATTGGTGTTTTTTTAAGCAATTAAAGCGTTCCAGCCATGATTTTTTTATTTTTTAATAAATTTTTCTTTTATATTAGAGCAATATAGACTACATTTAATAGTAATGTAACCTAAATGTTGTTTACAGTTGGAAAGTTATGTAATTAACTTTCTTTATTATGTTAACTTTAACAATAAAATAAATATGTAAGGATATTTCCATGAATAAAACAGAACTTGTCGATGCAATTGCTAGTAAAGCTGATATTACTAAAGTTGCAGCTAAAACTGCGTTAGAAGCTACATTAGCAGCTATTACTGAATCATTAAAAGCTGGCGAACCAGTACAATTAGTTGGTTTCGGTACATTTAAAGTTAATGCTCGTAAAGCACGCACGGGTCGTAATCCTAAAACCGGTAAAGAAATCAAAATTGCTGCAAGCAAAGTACCTGCTTTCGTATCAGGTAAAAGTCTTAAAGAAGCAATCAAATAGTTTTTTTAAATTGTCGAAAATGTTTTTTTGACAATTAATAACGCTAGGTCATGGAACATCGTTTCATGACCTTTCTATTTAAAAAAATGATTAAAACGTATCAATGCATTACAATGCGTTTAAATTATCTTACATTTAATCTGTGTTTGTTAGTTAATATTATTTAATTAAACTAAGATGTAATTTCTATAAATTTAGCATTTAATACTGTGAGTAAATCACTAGGTGCCATTTCAATTTCTAATCCTCTTTTTCCGCCTGATACCAGCATAGTGTTTAAATAATTTGCGCTAATATCAATTAATGTGGGTAGACGTTTTTTCTGACCTAATGGACTGATTCCTCCAACCAAATAGCCTGTCGTTTTTTCAGCTATATTAGGATGAGTTAAATCAATCTTTTTACAGTTAAATGCTTTTGCTACTTTTTTAAGATCTAAATGTTTATTAACAGGTAATACGCAAACAGCTAATGTTTTGTCATTGTTGTTTAAACTTACAACAAGCGTTTTAAAAATTTGATCGGCAATCACATTTAATGTTGGATCAAGTTTATTGACAGCTTCTTGACCGTAATTAGTTGTATTAGGGTCGTGTTCATATTGATGAATTTTAAATTGAATTTTTAATTTTTTTAGTTGGTTAATCGCTGGTGTCATATCAATATCCCCTGTAATTCAAAATGATAGGGTATCATTTAATTTTAATCACTCTATAAATTTTTTAATAGAGTGATTAAAAAGAATAGTGGATAATTTTAAATAATTAATTGATATTTTGCTTTGTTTTTTAATGGGTTTTATGCTGGTTTTTTAATAGCATATTGAGACGATAAAGGAAACATATCATAAAGATATTAGCAAATATTATTATTGTTGAATAGATAATATTTATCATCAGTGATGTAATTGAAATTGCCCAATTTGACAATAAAAATATAGCTAAAAAGTAGATTAAAAACATTGGTAAGGTTAATCGCCAATACATTAACGTGTGTGTAAAACAGTCTATAAATTTTTGGAAAAAATCTTTTGTTGAAGGTTCAATAATTAAACTATTGAATTGGAAATAAACTATCGATATAACAATCATAACAACAATCGTGACCGTTAAAATTAAAAGATTCATGATTTGGATGGGTAAAATCAGATTCAAAACTGAGCATATTAATAACATAAATATTAACCCAGTAACGATTAAACATGCACAAACTAAATTTAAACCGATTAAATTTAATATGTTTGGTAACAAACGGGACAATATTAAATTGAAATTAAATTTATTGCTGATTGAATAATTATATATCACAGCAAGTATAATCGCCTGTGTCATAAAATTTATCACCATATAAATCATTGCTGGTTTTAATAATTGCAATAACACGGCATAGAGAGATTGGTTAGATAATTGCTGAAAAAGTTGTTTATCAAATAAATTATTTAAAATTGGTGTGGTAGTGGCACTGATTAAAAAACAGATGATAATGATTGGCTGAAAACGATTTCTAATAAAATTAATTGTTTCATTTAACAATCGAGAAAAGGATAATTCGGTTTGCATTTTTTAGCTCTAAGTCATTAAGTGGTAACCAAAATAGGCTACCACAAGTGTTGATATATATTTATTATGATTGTAATAATGAGATATCTGCAACTTTTAAAAATAAACTTTGTAGTTTTTTCAATAATGATAAACGATTAAGTTTTATTTTTTCATCATTAACCATGACCATAACTGAAGCAAAAAATTCATCAACGGGTGCTTTAAGCGTAGATAACTCAACGAGGGCATCTTGATACCGTCCTTGATTAAAATATGGGGCTAATTTATCCATTAACACCGCAACATGTTTTGCTAACTCTCTTTCTGCACCAGCTTCAAGCAATGAAGCATTAACACTATCAGGAATTGCTAGTTCTGCTTTAGACAATATATTCGATACTCGTTTATTTGCTTCAGCTAATGATGATGCTTCTGGCAGTGTTCTAAAATGTGTTACGGCTTTTACACGCGCATCAAAATCGGCTGGTTTGGTAGGATTAAGAGCCAATACGGCTTGAATAGTATCAATGGTGAAACCAAGTTCTTGATACCAAGCACGAAAACGACCCTGCATAAAACTAACAATATCAGTTACAACATTTTGGTTATTTAATTTATCACCATATAATGAAACGGCAAATTCAGATAACGCAATAAGATCTAACGGTAAGTTTTTTTCTACAATGATTCTTAGCACACCAATAGCCGCACGTCGCAGTGCAAAGGGATCTTTATCGCCTTTAGGGTGTTGCCCAATACCAAAAATACCGGCTAAAGTATCCATTTTTTCAGCGATTGAAACAGCACAAGAAACAGCTGTACTTGGTAACTCATCACCGGAAAAACGAGGTTTATACTGTTCTTCTATGGCGGTGGCGACTTCAACACTTTCACCATCTTTAAGGGCTAAATAACGTCCCATAATCCCTTGCGTTTCAGGAAACTCGAAAACAGTGTTCGTGACTAAATCGCATTTAGTCAATTTGCCTGCACGTTTTGCTTGCGCTACATCTGCACCAATTTGCTCAGCAATGAAACCTGACAATGATTCAATACGTAATGCTTTATCTTTTACAGTACCCAACTGTTGTTGAAATAATACCGTTTCAAGGCGAGGTAAGCGATCTTCTAAACGCTGTTTTAAATCTGTTTTATAGAAAAACTCAGCATCGGCTAAACGTGGACGAACCACTTTTTCATTACCAGCAATGACCACTTGCGGATCTTTTGACTCAATATTAGCAACAAAAATAAAATTCGGTAGCAATTTTCCTTGTTTATCATAAACAGGGAAGTATTTTTGATCGCCTTTCATAGTATAAACAAGTGATTCGGCAGGGACGTCTAAAAAACGTTCTTCAAATTTTGCTGTTAAAACAACAGGCCACTCAACCAATGAAGAGACTTCTTCTAATAAACTGTCTGTTAAATCCGCTTTACCATTAAGTTTTGCCGCTGCGGCTTCTGCTTGTTGTTGGATAATTAATTTACGTTTATCATAATCAGCAATAACTTTACCGCGTTGTTCTAAAATTTCAGGATATTGATCGGCATTATCGATAGTAAACTCCTGTTCACCCATAAAACGGTGTCCACGGATCACCCGTGCGGAATCAATGTCTAAAATAGTACCGGGTACCAGTTCATCACCATATAACATCGTCACAGTATGGCTTGGGCGAATAAATTCAACTTGACGGGCTGCCCAGCGCATTGGTTTTGGTATTGGTAATTTGTTTAAAGCATTTTTAACCATATCACATAACAAATTGACAACAGGCTGTCCTTTTTGATTTTGTGTAAAAGAAAGCCATTCCCCTTTATCTGTTTGTATTCGTTCTGCTTGATCAACCGTAATACCACAACCACGAGCCCAACCTTCTGCGGCTTTCGTTGGATTTCCTGCTTGATCGAATGCTGCACTTACTGCTGGGCCTCGTTTAACGATTTGGCTATCAGGTTGAGTATCATTCAGATTTAATACTTTTAATGCTAAACGTCTTGGTGATGCATACCAAAGGACTTCACCATGTTCTAAATTTGCATTATCCAGTTGTTCGATAAAATTAGCCGCAAAACTTTCAGCCAAAGTTCGGAGCGATTTTGGTGGTAACTCTTCTGTACCAATTTCCACTAAAAATGTTTTTTGCATAATATATATTCCTACTTAGATGATGCACTTTCGCTTGAAGGTGAATTTTGGCACATAGGGAAACCGAGCGCTTCACGTGATGCATAATAGGCTTCAGCAACCATTTTAGTTAATGTTCGAATACGTAATATATAGCGTTGTCGCTCTGTAACCGAAATGGCTTTACGGGCATCAAGTAAATTAAAACAGTGAGCGGCCTTTAAAATACGTTCATAAGCTGGTAAAGGAAGTGGCTTTTCTAACTCAAGCAAAAATTTTGCTTCTTTTTCGTGTTGTTCAAAACAGTAAAATAAGAAGTCAGTATTCGCATATTCAAAATTATAAGTTGATTGTTCAACTTCGTTTTGATGGAAAACATCGCCATAAGTCGTTTTACCGAATGCTCCATCACTCCAAATCAAATCGTAAACACTATCGACGCCTTGAATATACATGGCTAGTCGTTCCAAACCATACGTTATTTCACCTGTTACTGGCTTACATTCAAGTCCACCGACTTGTTGAAAATAAGTAAATTGGGTTACTTCCATACCATTTAACCACACTTCCCAGCCAAGCCCCCAGGCACCTAAGGTTGGGTTTTCCCAATTGTCTTCAACAAAGCGAATATCATTGATTGTTGGATCTAGACCAAGCTCCTTCAACGAACCTAAATAAAGTTCTTGGATATTATCGGGTGAAGGTTTTAAAATAACTTGGAATTGATAATAATGTTGTAGCCTATTTGGATTTTCACCATAACGACCATCAGTAGGGCGACGAGAAGGCTGAACATAAGCAGCATTAATTGGCTCAGGTCCAAGCGCACGTAAACAGGTCATTGGATGTGATGTACCTGCACCCACTTCCATATCTAAGGGTTGAATCACTGTACAACCTTGATTAGCCCAGTAATCTTGTAACGTAAGTATTAAACCTTGAAAGGTTTTGACATTAAACTTTTGCATGATGTTGTCTTTATGGTTGAATTGATTTTTTCGATATTTAAAACAGTGCTGTATTTTATACTTTTTATGAGTGCTTGTGAAATGTCTAATCGCTTCATATCATAATATATTACTTAACTATCTTAATGTGGTTTACATTTTGCATCTTTACCTATTTGTCGGTATAGTGACATTATCATTATTGCTTGGTAATAAATCTAAAATAAAACACCATGTCTATTTATCAAAAAATTGTTGTGATTATTTTTATAACATTAATCAATGTTAGTTTTTTGCACGCTGATGATACTCAGAGGCTAGAGTCTTTGCGTCGTTCAATTGAAGAACAAGAAAATCGAATAGCAGAACAAAATAAACAACGCACTCAATTAGTCAAAGACCTTAAACAGCAAGAAACCGAAATAGCAATTTTGTTGACCTCAATTGAAAAAAATGATTTATCGTTAAAAAAACTTAATCAAGAAATTCATATAATGATTGACCAGATAGATGAGCTGGTTAATAAGCAAACACAGCAACGAGCAGTGTTAGCTAAACAATTGATTGGTGCATTTAAAATTGGGAAAAATAGCGGATTAGAACTGGTATTTTCGGGGGAAAAGGGGGAACGTAACGAACGAATTATTCAGTATTACGGATACATTAACCAAGCTCGAGAGCAATTAATTAATGAGCTTAAAGAGACCCAATTACAATTAAGTGAAAAAAAAGCAGCTTTGCAAAAAAAAGAGTCCTCTCATAAAGTATTACAAAATAGACAAAAGCAAGAACAATTGAGGCTTGAAAAAAATCGTCAAAATCGTAAAAAAACGATAGTATCGCTTGAATCATCTATGCAACAGAATCAACAAAAATTAGCGCAACTACGTGAAAACGAAGCGAAGTTGCAAGCAAAAATCGCTCAAGCAGAAAAAGAAAGTCAACGTATTGCAGAAGAAGAAGCAAGGCAAGCTAAAAATATTGAAGAAAAACAAAAAAATAATAACTATACATTGAGCTCAGATGAACAATCACTCATGGCAAGAGTGAGTGGTATTGGCAAACCGGCTCATCAATTTAACTGGCCGGTAAGTGGGAGTGTGGCACATCGATTTGGTGAGGCATTACAGGGCGAATTATACTGGAAAGGTATGGTCATTAATGCGAAAAATGGTGTGACAGTCAAAGCAATTGCTGATGGAAGAGTGTTATTAGCCAGTTGGCTACAAGGCTATGGATTTATGGTGGTTTTGGAGCACGGAAAAGGCGACATGAGCTTATATGGATATAATCAGCGTGTTTTAGTGGGAGTTGGGGATAAAATTAAAACCGGTCAATCAATTGCAATTGTTGGCTCGAGTGGTGGTCAAAATAATCCCGGACTTTATTTTGAAATTCGGCGTGATGGTAAAGCGCTAGATCCGAGTGGATGGTTAAAATGATTGTACGCTGTGTAAGTTTAGTTTTTATGAGTCTGTTATTATTCCCTATTAATAATGGACTTGCTTCACAACTGGCTATTGTTATTGATGACTTCGGTTATCGTCAGCAAAATGAACAAAAAATTATTTCACTATCACCTAATATTACGATTGCAGTCTTGCCTTATTCACCCCATGCCAAACAGATGTCTACCTTAGCAAATAAACAAGGTAATGAGGTGATTATTCACTTACCCATGGCACCATTATCTAAACAACCGTTAGAAAAAGAGACACTATTTCCTTACATGGGGGAAGAAGAAGTTAATCAAATTATTGCCAATGCTGTTGAGCGCGTACCTTATGCAATTGGCGTGAATAATCATATGGGAAGTTTAATGACATCTGACCTTAAAGGTATGGAGCATGTTATGAAAGCACTTAGCCATTATTCATTCTTCTATTTAGACAGCAAAACAATAGGTAAAACGCAGGTAATGAATGCGGCTCAAAACTATAATATACCTGTTCTTGTACGAGATGTTTTTCTTGATGATAAACAGAATGAAAATGCCATTGCTTACCAATTTGATATTGCTATTGAATTAGCCCGAAAAAAGGGGCAAGCAATTGTTATTGGTCATCCTTATCCACAAACGGTGAACGTCTTAACAAAAAAGCTGTCCGAATTACCTTCAGATATACAACTTGTTAAACTTAGTCAATTAATTCATCCAGAGTCCTTACCCGAAAAACCAACATTAACCTTCAAAGATATATACAAAATATTTGAAAAAATAGGTTATGAAATCTATTATTTATCAATAATTCAGCAATAATTACTTCTTCTCTAAAGTACGGTGACGGACTTGGACTTGTTTATTTTGAGCTCGAAAAATATCAGCTAACTGGTCAGCAATGAACACGGAACGGTGTTGACCACCTGTGCAACCAATTGCAATAGTTAAATAACTTCGATTGTTTTTCTCTAACATTGGTAACCAATTTTTTAAATAATCTGCAGTTTGATAAATAAAATTGGTCACTTCATCATGTTTTAATAGATAGTTTTTGACCGGATCATCTAATCCTGTTAGTGGTCTTAACGATACATCCCAGTGTGGATTCGGTAAAAAACGAACATCAAAGACAAAATCTGCATCCACCGGTAAACCATGCTTAAAACCAAATGATTCAAAAATCATGGTGAGTTCACGCTCTTTTTTGCCTAAAATGCGAGATCGTAAAATATCTGATAATTCATGCACGGAAAGATTATCAGTATTAATCATTAAACTGGCATGAGATTTTAAGGGTTCTAAATATTTTTCTTCTTGATCGATGGCTTCTTCAAGGGAAAATTGCTGATTAGCCAATGGGTGAATTCGTCTTGTTTCACTATAACGACGGATAAGCGTATTACGGCTACAATCAAAAAAAATTATCTCAGGCGAAACAGATTGAGGTAAACGTTGAAATATATCTTTATCAAAATCAAAATTGATTGGTAAATTACGGATATCAATACTCACAGCAACAGGGGTTTTATTATTTTTGAGTGAATCAGCTAATTGTGGTAATAAAGCAACAGGAATATTATCAACACAATAAAAACCCATGTCTTCTAAAGCACGTAATGCAATCGATTTTCCTGAACCTGAACGGCCACTTACTATCAGTAGGATCACAATTTCAACTCCGATATAATTGATGCATGTAAGTATATAACGTTTATTCGTAAACTTGCAATTTGGAATATAAACAATATTACAACAAACTAAATATTTTTAATATTTAGTTTTTATTTCTTTAATCAATTGTTTAAGAGCTTGCCCTCTGTGGGAAATTTGGCTTTTGTGTTCTTTAGTCAGCTCAGCGGCAGTACAATTTAGTTCTGGCACATAAAATAAGGGATCATAACCAAAACCGCCTTTACCTTTTAATTCATTTAAGATTAAGCCATTCCATTTGCCTAAACAGATGATGGGAGTAGGATCGTTTTCATGATGCATAAAAACTAGAGCACAATAAAAATATGCGGAACGCTTTTCTTGAGGAATAGGTTGTAATGCTTGTAATAATTTTTGATTATTACTTTCATCATTACCGTGCTCGCCTGCATAACGTGCAGAATAGATACCCGGTTCACCATTAAGTGCTTCCACAACTAACCCTGAATCATCGGCTATGGCGGGTAACCCAGTTAATTTTGCAGCATATCTCGCTTTTATAATGGCATTTTCGACAAATGTTAAACCTGTTTCATCGGCATCAGGGAGATTAAACTGACTTTGTGCGATGATATCAAAACCCGCATCAGCCAGTAAATTTTGTAATTCATTGACTTTACCCTGATTATTGGTTGCTAAAACAATTTTTTGCATAAAGGTTCCTTAACCTATTGGCTTAATATTTGAGCTGATTGCTTAAACATAATGAGTGTTTTTTATATTTACTTATTTAAAATTCAGGATCACAAGTAAAAGTCATGTTTTCACCTGATTTAGGATGATTAATTGTTAATAATTGTGCATGCAATAGTAATCTTTTTGACATCGAGAAAGCTTCTGGATGGGCATAAAATTTATCGCCTAAAATTGGATGACCAATAGCTTGCATATGCACACGCAGTTGATGAGAGCGTCCTGTAAATGGAAATAATTTAATGCGAGTTGTATTATCGGGATTTCTTGCAATAACTTGATACTCTGTTAATGCATATTTGCCATTTTCCTTATCTACCATTTGTCTAGGACGATTTGGCCAATCACAAATCAGTGGTAATTCAACAGATCCGGTGTCTTGCTCAACATGTCCATGCACAACCGCGATATAGGTCTTTTTAGGAATACGTTCTCGAAATTGTTTTTTAATTTCTCGATCGGCAAGTTTAGATAATGCGACAACCATAATGCCACTGGTTGCCATATCTAAACGGTGTACCGATTCCACATAACTATATTTTTGTTGCAAACGATGAATGATACTGTCAATAAATTGTGGTTTATTACCAGAAACCGATAAGATTCCCGGTTGTTTGTTAACAACAACGATATGATCGTCTTGATATAAAATTGACAGCCAAGGATCAGTAGGGGGATGATATTCCAAAAGCATTTAAATATGACAATTAATAACTAAAAATTGCCATATATTCTAGCAAAATCAACAAAAAGTGCCAGTTCTATAAATTGTTTACTTATGCCATGTTGATTCTTTCGGTGAAAAGAGCTGCATAAACAATATGATCAGACCCACAATAAAATAGCAAGCAAAAATGATGATCATCCATTGTGACATTTCAATCGTTAAAAATGACCAGATTTTTTCAGAGCAAGAACCATAAGCACTAAATACTTCAGGTAACCAAGTATCTAAAGGTAACCAGGATGGAAATTCAGTTTTAATTGAACACGTATCACCAAAGCTTGGTTCGAACTGTAGTTGTGCATGGAATTTTGCTAATCGAAAACCTTGAAATGCACTAATAAGCCAAATAAAAATACCGGCTAAACGAAAAGATGTTTTGCAAGGAGCCAGAAATCCAATAAAGCTTGCTATCATGATACCAAATATTGCACAACGTTGATAAATGCACAATGTACAGGGTGCAAGACCTAAATTGTATTGAAAATGTAGAGCAATTAATTCAAAAACAACGGTTGAAAGAAAAAGTAAAAACCAAGCAAACCTTCTACGTGAGTACTGATTAAGCAGCGATAACATACTATTTTATTCTCCCAGATTCCGTTATAATTGTTTTGCTTTTATTATACTGAAAAAAACTACCTAATTATAATTAAGATTAGTGTAGATTATTTAAGAATAATGTAAACGACTTTTACTCATTGATAGCGGACTAATCATCTCTTATGCACACAAACGCTCCACAAAAAAAATTAAATGTTACTTTTGTGACTATATCTGAAGAAAATGCGACTCAACGTATTGATAACTTTTTACTCACCTATTTGAAAGGTGTACCAAAGAGTATGATCTATCGTATATTACGCAAAGGTGAAGTGCGAGTGAATAAAAAACGTATTAAGCCAGAATACAAATTGAATATTGGCGATGAAGTTCGTATTCCTCCTATTCGAGTTGCTGAAAAAGCCACGCCCGAAATCTCAACAAAATTAAATAAAGTGGCCGAATTAGAAAAGGCAATTATTTATGAAGATGAGATGATTTTAGCTATCAACAAACCTTCGGGCATTGCGGTGCATGGTGGCAGTGGTTTAAGTTTTGGTGTGATTGAAGGATTACGCGCGTTAAGGCCTGAAGCAAAATTTTTAGAGTTGGTGCATCGTATCGATCGTGAAACATCAGGGGTACTGTTGATTGCTAAAAAACGCTCTGCATTAAAAGCGTTGCATGAACAGCTTCGTTTAAAGCAGATGCAAAAAAATTATTTAGCGTTAGTGAAAGGCAATTGGTCTTCTGAATGTAAAGTGATTCAAGCACCATTGCTAAAAAATGTGCTCAAAAGTGGTGAACGAGTGGTGAAAGTTGATAAAGAAGGAAAACCTTCAGAAACACGTTTTAAAGTAGAAGAACGATTTGAGTTTGCCACGTTGATAAAAGCCAGTCCTGTAACAGGCCGTACTCATCAAATTCGAATTCATACGCAATATGCTAATCATCCGATTGCTTTTGATGATCGTTATGGGGATCGCCAATTTGATGCATTATTATCACATACTACACTCAACCGTCTTTTTTTACATGCGGCGAGTGTCAAATTTATTCATCCTAAAACCCAGCAAGAAATGCTATTACAAGCCCCAATGGATGCCACATTGCAAGCTTGTTTAACTCAGCTTAGAAAAGATAAATTTAAACAAGCATAATTTAAAAAATAAATAAGGTAGTTAGCACCAATGAAAGATATCAATTTATATTTAATTAGACACGGTCAGACGGAATGGAATATTAAAGATCAAATGCAAGGCTCACAGAATTCCCCTTTGACAGAAGAAGGAATTTTAGGTGCAAAGGTGACAGGAAAGTACCTTAAAGATATTCCGTTCATACAGGCTTATTCAAGTACTCAACAGCGTGCAATGGAAACTCGAGACTATATCATCAATGAAAATGTAAATGTTATTCCAACCGCTGAACTTTCAGATTTATGCGAAATGGATTTTGGTATTTGGGAAGGTAAACATGTGCCGACATTAAAAAAAGCATTTCCGGAATTTAACACTTATCTCACTGATCCTGCTAACTTTGATGCAACAGTCAATCAAGGTGAAAATTATCAACAAGTTTTGGCACGTATGGAGCGAGCATTAAAGACCATTATCGAAAATACTAAGCAAGATACCGGTAATATTTTAGTTGTTTCTCATGGCACAGTATTACGGATACTACTTTGTGTTTTAAATGGAGGAGATTGGCGTTTACACCGTGATGAAGCGTATTTTCCACGTATGTTAAATACAAGTATCAGTGTGGTTAACTATAAACAAGATGAAAATCAGCCTAAAGGGCAATTTTCGGTTAAGTTTTATAATAACGTTGATCATTTAGCCAATAAATAAATTTGCTGAATGAATATTTTTCTGGCTAATGTGGATGCCATTAGCCAGAAAATTATAAATTTTACCTTTTGTATTTTGCAAAGCGTTTTTGCAGTTGCTTTAATTGATTTATTCTGGCGTCTATTTTAGATAGTGTGATTTGATCGCCTTTAGCTCTATTTTTAGCGTTTTGCAGCAATTGAATAGATTCATCAAATCTACCTTGTAAAGCAATAAGCTCAGCTCTTGCAGTCATTTGTTGTGCTGTTGAGTGCAGCCCACCATAAGCTTTAATCAATTCATCCCAGCCATTCATATCGTCATTATGATCATGGGTATAGCGATGAAGAAGGCTAACCGCCTGTTGGTAATTTTTATTATTATTATAAGCCGCCGCTAAATTTAATTGTATCGCTGTGCTGTTAGGAAATTTTTTTAAAGCTTGCTGTAATCGTGTAATGGCAACACTATTATTATTAAGTTCTAAATCAATATCAGTCATTAAATCAATAAACCATAGATTATCAGGCTGACTATCTAATAATGGTTGAAGTTGCTGTTTGGCTTGTTGATATTTACCTGCCTGATAATCCGCCAATGCGGCACAGTATATGATGGCAATTTTGCTTGGTTGATTATTTAATTTTTTATAATCTTGAATTAATAACAAAGCGGCATTTTTATTTTTAGCCGTAATAATCGCTAATCGAGCTTTAGCTAAATAGTAATCAAGAGAAGAAGTAATATTTTTTTTACTGTATTGCAAAGTTCGGTTGCGAACGTCAGTTAAACGATTATTAGGCAATGGGTGAGTAAGTAATATTTCAGGCGGTTTACTACTAAAGCGCGTTTGGTCAGCAAGTTTTTGCAAAAATTCAGATGATGCATAAGGATCAAATCCGGCTTTGACTAAAGTCCTAAGACCAACACGATCCGCTTCTTGCTCATTGCTCTGAGTAAAACTAATCATACTTTGTGCAGACCCCGCCATAGTACTTGTCATCGCAGCCATTCCAGCTTCAGGATTTGCTAATGTAAGTAATATAGAACCTAACGTAGCTCCCCAAAAATAAGGACTGTTACGATTTTGGGCTTCGATTGCACGGGCTAAATGTCTTTGGGTGACGTGACCTATTTCGTGAGCCATGACCGACGCTAGTTGACTTTCGTTATCCGTATCAAGTATTAACTTAGAATGGACAACAACATTACCACCAAAAAAAGCGAAAGCATTAAGGACATCGCTACGCA
This sequence comes from Gilliamella sp. CG16, assembly GCF_046635785.1. Classification (NCBI taxonomy): domain Bacteria; kingdom Pseudomonadati; phylum Pseudomonadota; class Gammaproteobacteria; order Orbales; family Orbaceae; genus Gilliamella; species Gilliamella sp. CG16. The sequence goes on along the minus strand of NZ_JBIDFL010000012.1, from coordinate 25,880 downwards.
TGATATAAAAGTGAAAAGGGGTTTGTACTGATTCTGATTTTGAAACTAATTTTTGACCCAAGTCATTAATATATTGATTCAAAACAGGATCATTTAGAATAGGGGCTTGAGCGCGTAACATTCGCATGTAATAATCCCCCATTTCCATTTCTTGACCGATACTTAATGTTGATGCAGCCGCTGTACCAATATCGGGCAAGTTAATGTTATCTGCATATACCAATGAAGTATTTTGCAATAGCAATGAAGCCGAGATTAAAAATGCAATTGTTTTTTTTAGCATTATTTTATTCCATAGGGATAATATAATTATTAATAGTTATTTTAGCTGAAAAAAAACACAATATCACTTTGAATTTGTGATTAAACTTTACATAAAGTTAATAAGCCTAACAGATAGCATCTTTAATCAATGACGTTGTTTAGGGTTATCAAAATTTCTATCTTTTTATTGAAAAACGGCAGAGCGAATTTTTTCAATATCAACTGTTTCAAGATATTTTTTGATATTGGGATAAACATTGTAGTGATGACCAAATTCAGCTTGCATTAACTCATTAATAGCTTGAGATTTAGTCCAATTTTCAAAAACCAAACGGTACATAGCAATAGCGACGCCGGTACGATCACTACCTTGCCAACAATGGATTAATATCGGTTTAGGGGAGGTATGAATTGCTTTCATTACTTGGATCATTTTCTCATCAGTAATATCACCTGCCCGCATTCGAATCCAAACTTCTGACATCTGTGTATTTTCGACTAACTCACGATCACTGTGAAATAGCCGTAAATTTATAATGGTTTTAAAGCCAAGTTTATCAAGATATTTAAATTCAGTTATTGAAGGTTGTTCTGAGCGATAGATATCGTTAGACACTTGATGAAAATTATCCGGTAATTGATAATCAGAATTAAGCTTAGATTGACAGCCAATGAGATTTAAACTCATACAACACAGCAGTAGTAGACATATCACAATCGTTGTAATACGGTTATGACTCATTTTTAACTGTTGTGTTGTATTTTGCATAACTAATTATTCGAACATGTTTATTTAAACTGTTTGAAGACGTTTTTTAATAAATGTCATCAATTCATCGATTTTTACTAGCGATTTTTCACCACCAGCACGGTGTTTATATTCAACTTCGCCATTTTCAAGATTGCGTTCACCGATGACAAAAGTATGTGGAATACCAATGAGTTCGGCATCAGCAAACATCACGCCCGGTCGCTCTTTACGATCATCAAAGAGTACTTCAATACCTGCTGATTGTAGATCTGCATAAAGCTTTTCAGCAGTGGCTTGTACTTTTTCTGATTTATGCATATTCATTGGTATTATGGCAACGCTAAAAGGCGCAATTGCGTCAGGCCAAATAATACCGCGGTCGTCGTGGCACTGTTCAATCGCTGCTGCGACAATACGACTTACACCAATACCATAACACCCCATAATCATGACATGATTTTGACCATCTTCCCCTTGAACAGTGGCTTTCATCGCTTGAGAATATTTGGTGCCTAATTGGAAAATATGTCCTACTTCAATACCACGTTTAATTTGTAATGTTCCTTTACCGTCAGGGCTAATATCGCCTTCGACCACATTACGAATATCTTCGATACGCGGTAAAGTGATATCTCTGTCCCAGTTGATATTGAAATAATGTTTATGATCGATATTGGCGCCTGCGCTAAAGTCGCTCATGACTGCCACATCACGGTCAATGATGATTGGCATATCAAGGTTTACCGGTCCTAATGAACCTGGTCCTGCATTCACTATCGCACGAATTTCATCTTCAGTTGCAAATTCTAAAGGCGATGCCACAATATCAATTTTTTCCGCTTTGATTTCGTTCAACGTATGATCACCACGGACTAATAAAGCCACAAGTTGGTGCCCACTCTCTTTAGTCGCCTTAACCATAAGTGTTTTAACTGTTTTTTCAATAGGTAAATTAAATTGTGCAACTAATTCATCAATCGTTTTGGCATTAGGTGTATCAACCAGTTCCATCGCCTTGGTTGGTGCAAGGCGACTTTGTGTTGGCGCTAATGCTTGTGCCATCTCAATATTCGCCGCGTAATCAGATTCGGTAGAAAAGACAATATCATCTTCACCACTGTCGGCTAATACTTGGAACTCATGCGACCAGTTGCCACCAATAGAACCCGTATCAGCTCGTACCGCTCTAAAATTTAAACCTGCACGTGTAAATATGGCACTGTAGGCTTTATACATATCATCATAGGTTTCTTGCAAGGATTCTTGTGAAGTATGAAATGAATAAGCATCTTTCATAATAAATTCACGAGAACGCATTACGCCAAATCGAGGGCGGACTTCGTCACGAAATTTGGTTTGAATTTGATAAACATTAAGCGGTAACTGTTTATATGAACTCACTTCGTTGCGTATTAAGTCAGTGATCACTTCTTCATGGGTTGGACCTAATACAAAATCACGATCTCCCCGGTCTTTAATACGTAATAATTCCGGACCATATTGTTCCCAACGGCCGCTTTCTTGCCAAATATCAGCAGGTTGCACAACTGGCATTAACACTTCAATTGCCCCTGCTTTGTTCATCTCTTCCCGAACAATATTTTCAACTTTTTTAAGTACACGATAACCAGTGGGCAGCCAAGTATATAATCCTGCGGCAACTTTACGGATCATGCCGGCACGTAACATTAATTGATGGCTTATCACTTCAGCGTCTGCTGGAGTCTCTTTTAATGTAGAAAGAAGATATTTACTGGTTCGCATAAATTTATCCTGAAAAAAATAATGTACTAATGAATATACTAAAATGTGAGCTAGTTTAGCAGTCCGTCGCGTAACACTAAAGTAATTTTATGCGTAATTGTTGTAATCGACAAAAATTATTTATAAATTTAAGCAAATAAAGAGAGATAAAATGAAAATTAACAACATGACTAAGGCGCATATCTTCGCTTGGCAAAATTTGTTACGATTTAAATTGAAAGCTTGATTCTATACTTGATTATGCCATGGTTAACGCCATAATATAGCCATCATCTTTGATCAAATAGTTATTCTTACTTTAATCGACGTTAACCGTATAAAGGAAACAAATGGCTTCAGTTTTTGAGATATTTAAAATTGGTATTGGCCCTTCAAGCTCGCATACTGTTGGTCCAATGCGAGCAGGCAAAGCATTTATCGATCAGTTAATTGATAATGGTCAAATGCCTGTTGTGACTAAGATTATTGCCGATGTCTATGGTTCATTATCTTTGACAGGTAAAGGGCATCATACTGATATCGCTATTATTTTAGGGCTAGCGGGTGAAAAACCCGATACCGTTAATATCGATGATATTCCTATTTTTATTCAAAATATGAATCAAAATAAACGGTTATCTATCTATAATGGTCGTTATGAAATAGCGTTTTCAAGTGAAAATATTCTATTTCACTCTACTTTTTTGCCTAAGCATGAAAATGGTATGACTTTAACGGCTTATCAAGGTGAGCAAATACTTGCTCAAACCACTTATTATTCGGTCGGTGGTGGTAAAATTGTAGAAGATACACAGTTTGGTCAACAAGATCAAAATACGGTTGACTTTCCTTATCCTTTTTCATCGGCAGCACAACTTTTGCAGCACTGTGATGAAAACTCATTATCGATATCAAGCATTCTGCTTAAAAATGAGTTACAACTCCATTCGCAACAGGAAATTATCAACTATTTTACGTTGGTTGGACAAACCATGTTAGATTGTATTAAGCGAGGTATCCACACTGAAGGTTTATTACCGGGTGCATTAAAAGTACCTCGTCGAGCGAATGCACTTTACCGACAATTATCAACCAGTAAAAATGATAATGATCCGATGATTATTATCGATTGGATAAATATGTTTGCCTTAGCGGTCAGTGAAGAAAACGCAGCAGGGGGGCGGGTGGTGACAGCGCCAACCAATGGGGCTTGCGGTATTATTCCAGCAGTGCTTGCTTATTATGATAAGTTTATTGATCCAGTAACTCCTGATACCTATGTTCGGTATTTTTTAACTTGTGGCGCCATAGGGCTTTTATACCAAAATAATGCTTCTATTTCGGGGGCTGAAGTAGGTTGTCAAGGTGAGGTGGGAGTAGCTTGTTCAATGGCTGCAGCTGGACTTGCGGAATTACTGGGTGGCAGTCCTGAACAGGTGTGTATGGCGGCTGAAATTGGTATGGAGCATAATCTTGGTTTAACCTGTGATCCCGTAGATGGTCAAGTACAAGTCCCTTGTATTGAACGTAATGCCATTGCTGCAGTAAAAGCGATTAATGCGACACGTATGGCGCTAAGACGAACAACTGCTGCCATTGTATCTCTTGATAAAGTAATAGAAACGATGTACGAGACAGGTAAAGATATGAATGCCAAATATCGTGAAACATCACGGGGTGGATTAGCCATAACGGTGCATTGTAGTTAGTAGTGCATTTATAATTAGTAATCGATTTGAAATCTATTTCTTAAAATCAATTTTGCCAGTCAATACTGATTGGGGCGATCCGATTTTGATTGTTGATAAACAAATTGTAATATATTGAATAGATTGTGAAAGGTGTGCTATTTATACTTGTATGGTAGGCTAGGTATCTAGCCATACCGATAAGCATAAAAATCAATTAGATTAAATCTTGGTTTTCCTGCTCTTTGCTTTGCTGTTTTGTTAACTTATCCAAAAGCTTTTTATGAATACCATTAAATCCTCCATTGCTCATAATTAATATTGCATCGGTTGGTTTTGCTGATTTAACAATCATTTCAACTAACAAATCAATATCACCAGACCAATAAGCCGGTTGAATACAAGCATCAACAACATCAACGACTAACCATGGTAACTGTTCTGGTTGAAAAATGAAGATTTCATCGGCACGACCTAATGATGGCGCTAATTCATCTTTCGATATGCCTAATTTCATGGTATTTGAGCGAGGCTCTAACACTGCCAGAATACGACGATTAGCACCAATTTTACTACGTAGCGCTTCTAAGGTTGCCAAAATAGCCGTTGGATGATGTGCGAAATCGTCATATATTTCAATATTATTGACTTTACCATAAAGTTCTAAACGTCGTTTAGCATTAACAAATGAGCTGAGAGCTAAACAAGCATCAGCCGGTTGAATACCGACATTATGGGCTGCAGCAATTGACATGAGTGCATTATGCATATTGTGTTCACCAACCAAAGAATACTCTACTTCGCCGACTTTTTGACTATTGTAATAAACAGCAAAGTGACTCGCATCATGGTTAATTCTTTGAGCTAGCCAACCAGATTCTGACTCAGTAAAAGTTTGTTCACTCCAGCAACCTTTGGCTAAGACTTGTCGTAAATTCACATCATCTTGAGGTGAAATAATCAGCCCTTTGCTAGGGACTAAACGTACCAAATGATGAAATTGTTTTTGGATTGAATTAAGATCATCAAAGATATCCGCATGATCAAACTCAAGATTGTTCATAATAAGCGTTTTAGGGCAGTAATGCATAAACTTGGAGCGTTTATCAAAAAACGAACAATCATATTCATCAGCTTCAATAACAAAAAATTTACCTTCGCCTAATCGAGCGGAAACATCAAAATTTCCCGGTACACCACCAATCACAAAACCTTGTTTATATCCCTGTTTTTCCAATATCCAATTGACCATGCCTGCTGTGGTTGTTTTACCATGCGTTCCTGCAACAGCGATAACCCAACGATCTTTTAATACATTGTCATGTAACCACTGTGGCGCAGAGATATAAGGAATATTACTATTTAGTATATGCTCGACACAAGGATTACCTCTGGATAAGGCATTACCAATAATGACTAAATCCGGGCTAGGAGTCAGTTGTGATGGATCATAACCTTCAATAATGTCAATATGCTCTTTTTGTAAAAGCGTGCTCATAGGTGGATAAACGTTTTTATCTGAGCCAGTAACTTTATGACCAAGAGAACGGGCTATTAATGCAATTCCTGCCATAAATGTGCCACAGATCCCAAGAATATGAATATGCATTTTTAGTCCTCAATCTCTACAAATTATGTTAATAAACTAGTCTTTATCTGAATTATATCAAAGGTTAATGTAATGTAACTTTTAAATATTCTGCGAATTATAATCGATTTTGATCAACTATGCGATAGGCCACAAATGTCTAATCAATAATTTGGCGGCTTGATTACCACGAAACTCATCTACGTCTAAATGATAAACAAGTTTAGCTTGTTTTATTGATAAATCAGGCCATTCTAGACGATCAACATTAAATGCAATACCATCAATGATTGGTCCGCCATTTTTAGGTTCTAAAACCAATTTAAGATGCTTGTCTGCCAATAATCGCTGTTGATGAATGATGAATTCACCATCAAAAATAGGTTCAGGGAATCCTTCTCCCCAAGGCCCGGAATCTTTTAATTGTTTGGCAATTGAATAATTGAAATCTTGTCCATCGATTTCCCCGTCTGTTTCAATAACCGTTTCTAATAATTTGTCATCTAATCGTTTAAGTAATAATGCTTCAACACATGCGGTAAAACGTGATAAATCATTTTCATGTATTGTTAAACCAACCGCCATCGCATGTCCCCCAAAACTTACCATAAGCTCAGGGTGTAAGTGCTGCAATTCATCAAGTAAATCGCGTAAATGAATTCCTTTAATTGACCGTCCAGATCCCTTTAAAAAACCATCTTGAGTAGAAGCAAACGAAATAACCGGACGATGATACTTTTCTTTCAAACGGGAAGATAAAATTCCAATGATACCTTGATGCCACTCGGGGTGATAAACCACTAGAAAGTGAGGAATCGAGGTTTTTTCATTCTCCATTTTTTCAATGAAAGACAGTGCTTCTTGATGCATCGTCTGTTCAATTAATTTGCGATCATTATTTAAATTATTAAGATCAGTTGCTAAGTTAAGGGCGGTGTCAGGGTGGTCACAGAGTAATAATTCGACACCAAGCGACATATTGTCCATTCTCCCAGCGGCATTTAATCTTGGTGCAATGTAAAAAGCAAGATCAGTCGCATTACATGAACAGCAATCTTTTTTGGCAACTTGCAATAATGCCTTAATACCTTCACAACAGTAACCAAAGCGGATTCGGCTAACGCCTTGATGAACTAAGATACGGTTGTTATGATCCAGTTTCACGACATCGGCAATAGTTCCCAGTGCAACTAAATCTAATAAATTAGCAATGTTAAATTCAGCTAACTGATTATCATTGAACCATTTTTCTTGCCGTAATTTTGCTCTTAACGCTAACATTAAATAAAATGTCACGCCCACTCCAGCTAAATTTTTGGAGGGAAAGGTACAATCAGGTAAATTAGGGTTAATAATGGCATCCGCCGAAGGTAACGGGTTTGGGCATAAATGATGATCGGTAATAATCACTGGCAAATTAGCTTGTTTAGCAAATTCGACCGCTTCAATAGCTGAAATGCCATTATCGACAGTAATAATCAGGTCAGCTTTCGATGATATCGCTTTTTTAACCACTTCAACACTTAAACCATAACCATCTTCAAATCGGTCAGGAATAATATAGTCGACAAACTGACATCCCATCTGTTTTAATGCTCGAACAGCCAATGCGGTACTGGTCGCCCCATCGGTATCAAAATCGCCGACAATCATGATTCTTTGATTGTTTTTCATGGTTGAATAGATAATTTCAACGGCTTTATCTATACCATTTAACTGATCATAATTACTTAGATTTCGAGCAGCATAATCAATCTCTTTGCTTGATGTCACGCCACGTAGAGCATAGATTCGTTGCAATAATGTTGGAATGTCATTCGAAAATTCAGGATGTAACTCGGGTAATTTACGACGTACTAATTTAGTTTTATTCATATTTTCAATGTTAGCGCATTTGCGCTAACATACTTATTAATTATAAATTTGAATTTTAGCTAGTATTTAATTAAAAATTATTTAGCTGTGTTTTTTAAGATTTCAATTAATTTATCGGCTGGTACATAACCTGGAATAAGTTGCCCATCGGATAAAACGATTGACGGGGTACCGCTTATACCTAGTTGTCGACCTACGTTAAATTGCTGAGTAACATAAGGAACGTCGCTGGTAGCTGGTGTAATAGGATCGCCTTTGTAAGCTTTATCAAAAGCAGCTTTGCGATCAGCAACGCTCCAGATAGATTGCATGTTTTTACCAACTTCACTATCAGCACCTGCACGAGGGTAGGCGAAATAATGGACTGAAATGCCATTATTTAAATATTGATCTATATTCTCGTGCAACAATTTACAATAATGACAAGTATAGTCAGTGAATACTGAAATCACATATTTTTCATCTTTGGCTTTGTAAATGATAGCATCTTTTTCGATAGTTTTCATTAATGCCAAATTAGTGCTATTAGCGATGTTTTTCGGCTCGTCACCTTCAACATTATAGATAGGGCCTTGAGTTAAATATTTACCATCGTCCGTGACATAAAAGGTTCCATCGGGTGTGACTACACTTTTCAAACCTTTTACGGGCGTGTTGGTAATTTTTAAATCTTTATTCTCATAACCTAGCTTACTCATGGTATCGGTAATGTCACTATTACCTGCCAAAACTGAGGTTGAAATTAACGCCAAACCTAAAACTAATTTTTTCATTTACTTATCCTTATTTTTTAAACCCTATGCTCGAGGATGATGTTTGCTGTGTAATTGCTTTAACCTTTCTGTTGCTACATGGGTATAGATTTGCGTAGTTGAAAGGCTGCTATGCCCCAATAACATTTGAACAACCCGCAAGTCTGCCCCATGATTAAGTAAGTGGGTAGCAAATGCATGCCGAAGCACATGAGGAGAAAGTGCTTCAATATTTATATCAGCTAGTATGGCATAATATTTTATTCGATGCCAGAATGTCTGTCGTGTCATTTTTTTTCCAAGTCTACTTGGGAAAAGCACATCGACTGGCCCCGATTTAAGCAAATCATCGCGTCCATATTTAAAATAGTATTCTAACCAATAAATGGCTTCTTCACCCAGTGGGACTAAACGTTCTTTATTCCCCTTACCTATTACCCGAATCACACCTTGTCGTAAACTAATATCACTTATTTCTAAACTTACTAATTCTGTTACGCGTAAACCGGTCGCATAAAGCACTTCTAACATGGCTTTGTCTCGAAGCTCTAATGAGTCTTGAGTATTAGGGGATTCAAGCAAAGCCTCAACTTGTAATTCAGTTAAATCTTTGGGCAATTTTTTTGGTAATTTAGGTGAAGACAGGACAGCTGAAGGATCATCGGTGCGATAATTCTCTTGATATAAGAATTGAAAAAAACGTTTTGTTGCACTCATCAGTCGTGCGGTGCTACTTGCTTGATAACCATCGGCAACCCGTTGCATTAAAAAATCTTGCAAATGAGTGGTCTGAGCAGTAATAAAATTCACATTTTTCAACTGTAGCAATTGATTGAGTGCCAATAGATCAAGTTTATAAGATTCTATAGTATTTTCCGCTAAATTTCGTTCTAACCATATGGCGTTGAGGAATTCTTCAACGAGTTTGTTATTGTGAGGACGAATGTGGTCTTTTGACACCAAGATTATCTCTACATTTTAAATATAGAAAATATTATATACTAAATTAGCAATTAATTGCAGTGTAACTCATGTTGAATCATGAATATCATATTGTATGATAAAAGACATTATTTTAACTTTTTACTGATATAATGTTATTGATGTTAGTGAAAAAAATATGTGGCTTGCATTGTTTGATATATACTTATCATTTCTAAAATTTCCTCAATGTAATTATATGTTAAAGCGAAATATTTACCTTTTTATCGCGGTTTATGCGTTATTCGTAATTGGGATTGAAACTCATGTTTATTGGCATGCTCGGCTTCGTCCATGGCAACCCGGTACGCCGATAGGTCGAATAATATTTTATTATAGTTTTTTTACTGTTCTTTCCAATCTCATGTTAGCAATAAGTTGCCTGTTTTTAACCTTTAAACCTAACTGTAACCGTTATAGCTTTAATGTTATTCGATTAAATGGCTTAATCGGTGTGATTATTACCGCAATAATTTATAACTCAATTTTACGCGGTATTCATCAACCGCCAAATAGTTTATTGCGTTTTACAAATGAAAGTTTACATGTTGTTATTCCCTTATTAGGTATTTTAAGTTGGCTTATTTGGGGACCATTTAGACGTATCAACGCCAAAGTTGTTATTGGTTCGATATTGTCAATGATAGCGTATGCTATTTATATTTTCGTACGAGGTTATTTTACACATCAATATCCGTATCCATTTATCAATATTGAAAAAATAGGTTATATAAAAGCATTATATAATGTCAGTAAAGTGCTATTATTATTTTTGGGATTGACTTTCTTATTATGGTGTATTGACCGTTTAAGGAGATAAAAATGAAACTATATATTTATGAACATTGCCCTTTCTGTGCACGAGCAAGAATGATTTTTGGTTTAAAAAATATACCGGTTGAAGAGCACGTTTTACTTAGTGATGATTCGGAAACACCGCAAAGTATGATCGGCGAAAAAATGGTTCCGATTTTGCAAAAAGATGATGGGAGTTATATGCCAGAAAGTTTAGATATTGTGGATTACATCGACAGTAATTATGGAGGCAAACCAATTTTAGTTGGATCACAATCATCCGAAATATCATCATTAATTAAGCAATTACAACAATATGATTATAAATTAGAGTGCCCTCGCTATATTAAACTCGGTTTAGCGGAATTTGCAACTCAACATGCTATTGATGATTTTGTTGCCAATAAAACCAAAAAAATAGGTTCGTTTGATGCATGTCTTGAACAAACTGATGAATTAGTCATGTCCGTATCAAACATTCTAGATAAACTAGCACCCCTGATTGTTTCAGCACATGCTTGTAATGGTAGTTTATCGTTAGATGATATCTTATTATTTCCTGTATTACGTAATTTAACTTGTGTAAAGAGTTTGACCTTTCCGCCTAAAATTAAAGCTTATCTGGAATCGATGTCAAAACAGAGTAAGGTTAATCTGTTTTTTGATAAAGCCGTATAATTACCAATATTTTGAAGCAAAAAAACTCATTAACCTAGGTTAATGAGTTAACAATTAGAAAATAGGAATACGATAAGTATTAACCCATGCTAACAATATGATAAATCGTAGTTAGCATGTTGAAACTGAGCGATTAATTACCTAATTTAAGATCAATGATTTCAATTTGGTCTTTACCGCCGTAAATGTCATACCATGGCGTAGCATATTGTTTTAAAATCTTATTGAGTTCTTCAACGTTTTCCCGTCCGGTGGTATCTAACCAGCGTTTTAGTCCTTCTTTCCCTTCTTTGGCATAAACGGCAACACCTTCAAACCAAGTGGCACGACCACCTAAAATACCACTATATTTAGCACCGTTTTCACCCGCAAAAATTAACTCTTGATGGAATGTTTTGGTCGGAACACCGGCACTTAAATATATAAAAGGACGCGTGGCGGCATCGCTGGCTTGTTTAAAATAATCCGCTGCTTGTTTTTGTGAATACACTACAACATTATTATCATTGAAGCCTTCAACATGTTTAAAAAGCACAGGAACTTCGACTTTTAAAACATCGATGTAATAGTGATTTTTCGTGAACTCTTTAATGGTATTGATCACTTTTTGTGGTTTGATTTTGGCAAATTCAGGACTTTTATCATCTGTCACCGTGTTATCATACACGATAGGTTCAACAAAGAGGGGAATATCAGCCGCTCTTGCTTCATCGCCAATACGTTCTAAAAATGCATGCTTTTTATCTAAAATATCTTGTGGATCATCAGGGTTGTAATAGACTAAAACCTTGGCTGCATCTGCTCCTTTTTTTAATAACCGTTGTAAAGAATCTTCCGGTAATACGTCAGGTAAACGACCGGGTGTGTTAGCATCATAACCCGTTTTTTCATAAGAAATGATTAAACCCGCATTTTGATTTTTTTTCGCCATACCTTTAAAGCCATACTCTTCGTCTAACAAAATTGCACTAACATATTTTGTTAATTCTTGAGAAACAAGCTCTTTGAATTCATACACCATATCAACATGATAACGATCCTTACCAACGGCGGCTTCCATCATTTTAACCATTGAACCACGCTGATCGATTGCTAACGCAGCAATAATACCTTCTTGGTTTGATAATTGTTGCATACGGGTAAATTTACCACGAGAAATACGTTTTGTAGCCATTTTACAACTCTCCATTTAAAAAGATTTTTCATTGTAGATTTATTACTCGATGATTTATTAGTCATTTAGTGCTAGTTTTGATTAAAGCTAAAAATGATTAAATTTCAGTTCATTAGTTGCCTTTCTGGAAAGTGATACATTGTGATAGTTTGATATTATTTTCTAGAAAAATCGTTAAAATTTGTCAATATGGTTGATGCCTGTTGGCTAACTTAACATTAATACGCATTCATTTTTTGTATTCTATAGACTGTACTAAACAGTAGTTCTAAGAGAAAACTACTCATGCTTCATCTATCGGCACGATATAAATTGAAATAAAAATGCAAATCCTAAATAGTGAAATTAATTAGCTTTATAGGTTTTTATATAATATCAATAAATAAAATAGGATATAAATTTTTTTAAAACTTTGAAGGTAAGCATATTTTTTAATAAAAATAAGACTAAAATAAATACAATTATGAGTTAAATTTTAATTATTCAGGAGAAAGAAATGAAAGCTGCTGTTATAAGAAATGCGTGCGATGGTCAAGTCGACATTAAAGATATCCCTATCCGTCCATTAGAGGCAGGTGAAGCTTTAGTTGAAGTTGAATATTGCGGTCTTTGCCATACGGATCTTCATGTTGCTTCGGGCGATTTTGGTAAAAAGCCGGGTAGAGTAATTGGTCACGAAGGTGTCGGCATAGTGACTAAAGTTGCGCCCGATGTAAAAAGTTTAAAAGTTGGCGATAGGGTGAGTATTGCATGGTTTCATGCAGGTTGTGGGACTTGTGAATATTGTATATCGGGTAATGAAACATTCTGTCGTAGTGCGTTGAATTCGGGTTATACCGTTGACGGAGGTATGGCAGAATTTTGTATTGTTAAGGCTGATTATGCCGTTAAAGTTCCGGAAGGATTAGATCCCGCTCAAGCAACCAGTGTAACATGTGCCGGTGTTACCACTTATAAAGGCATTAAAGTTGCGGATACCAAACCAGGGCAATGGCTTGCTGTATTTGGTATTGGTGGCTTAGGAACTTTGGCGGTTGAGTATGGTAAAAAAGTCTTTAATAACAAAGTGGTGGCAATTAGTAATAGTGATAGTCAATTAGAGTTGTGTAAAAAATTGGGGGCAGATTTAGTCGTTAATCCTAAAAAAGTAGCTGATGTAGGGGCATACATCAAACAACATACGGGCGGTGGTGCGCATGGTGCTGTGGTGACATCAGTAACTAAGACAGGTTTTAATCAGGCTGTTGAATCTGTTCGCCCTTTAGGACGTGTTGTGGCACTGGGTTTACCGTCTGAAACAATGGATTTAAGTATTCCTAAAACAGTATTAGATGGTATTCAGGTTTTAGGTTCGCTTGTGGGGACTCGAGAAGATCTTGCAGAAGCATTTCAATTTAGTGCAGAAGGAAAAGTTGTCCCGATCGTAGAAAAAAGACCATTAGAAGATATCAACGATATGATCGATGAGATGAAAGCAGGAAAAATTCAAGGGCGTATGGTCATTGATATGAAAATGAAAAGAAGTAACTAAAAAAAGTAACTAAAAGGTTTCGACTTATATGCTTAAGTCAGCTTAATGCTGACTTTTTTATATTTAAAGGATAAAAATCCCATTCTTTCTATGAATTTAATTCTTTTCAGATAGTTAACAGTATTCTTTCTTGAATTTTATTCATAAACTTCTATTATAAATAAATTTTCCTTAATATAGATTATTACTCAAAGAGGACGTTTATGTCAGATCACAATTTAGAAAATAAATTGCGGAAAGATCTTGGTCTAGTTTCTGCATTATCACTGGTTGTCGGAATGGTTTTAGGAGCAGGGGCTTTTATGAAACCACCCGCAGTGTTAGAAGTCGCTGGTGATTATAATTATGCATTACTAGCGTGGATAATTGGTGGTATTTTTTCTATTTGTGGTGGACTAACATTGTGTGAATTAGGAGTGATGTTTCCTAAAACTGGTGGCATGTTAGTTTATTTAGAAAAAATTTATGGTGCGAAAGTATCTCACCTTTATGGTTGGATGATCACTGTTCTTTTTGCGCCATCATTAGTAGGGGCACTTGTTGGCTATTTTAGCTCAGTTTTTTGCTTATTATTTAATATTGATGAAGCTTATCGAATGGCGGTTAGTGCAGGTGTGTTAGGTTTTATTGCCTTGATTAATGCAATAGGGGTTAAAGAGGCAGGCTATTTACAAACCTTTGCAACGATTTGTAAATTAATTCCGATCCTTTTATTAGCTATCTTTGGTCTTTGGAAAGGTAATGGACAAGTCGCCTTACTTGGTGCAAGTGGACAAGGCATTGAAACCTATGCACCTTTCGCTGTTGCCATTCTTGCGACACTGTTTGCTTATGACGGTTGGGCGCAAGTCGCCTCGGTAGCTGGTGAAATCCGAAATCCTTCAAAAGTTTTACCTAAAGCAATCATTCTGGGAATCCTATTCTTAATTATTGTCTATGCCTGTATAAACATTGCACTATTTAAAATATTTCCGGTACAGGAAATGGTATCACTAAAACATGATGCCTCAGCTATTGCTTCACAACGCATGTTTGGGGAATTCGGTGGAAACTTGGTTGCCGTTGGTATTATGGTCTCAATTCTGGGTGGCATTAATGGTTATATCATGACCTTATCACGAACTATTTTTAGTATGGCTGAGCGAGGTACAATTATTGGGGCACGTTTTTTAAGTACTATTGATGAGGATAGTCGTTCCCCAGTTAATGCTATTATTGTCTTAGTTATTTTTTCATTCTTGTATTCGATATTGCTGGATGCTGATCGGTTATCAGAAATTTCAATGTTTGCGATTTGGGTATTTTATCTACTGACTTTTATTGGTGTGATTATTGCCAGAAAAAAATATGCTGATGTGCCTAGACCTTACAAAGTTATTGGATACCCTATTATTCCTATTGTGGCTATAAGCGGGGCTGCTTATGTTATTTATGGTATGTTGATTTATCAAACTGTAAATGGGATTGCTTCAATCTTTTTAACCTTGATTGGCTTACCAGTATACTACTATTATCATAAAAAGAATCAAAACAAAGAGCTTTCGCTTGGTGAAATGAAAAAATATCATAACAAAACACAATACTCTATTGCATATGCTTCATTAATTATCATTGCCGGATTAATTGCATATGGTTATATCGTGAGTTCAGGACTTGCTTTTAAAGTTTTGATGTTATTTTATGACAAGTAGCTTAAATATAATTTGAAATTAAACTATAGATATTTTGATCATAAAACGCATCATTAAGATATTCGGCTTGTTTGAGTGTTCCTTCATAATCAAAACCACAACGCTTAGCGACTTGGTTACTTTTTAAATTAGTGACGGAACATTTAATGACAAAGCGTTTAATGCGTTTCTTCGCAGCATAATAATGTGTGAGTGCTTGGATAGCTTGCGTCATCACTCCTCTTCCTTGTGCTTTGCTATCTAACCAATAACCGAGATAGGCAGTTTTATTATTTTTATCGATATAATTAAAGGAAAGTAACCCGACTGATAGGTTATTATGTAAAATTACATAGGTTTTAGTTTGATCACGCTGATGTTTGACAAAACAATCTGCTAAAAAATTAGCTGTATCTGACTCGCATTTGACAAATTTTGGCCATGCCATAAATTGACTAAAGAAGACACGATTTGAATCAATAATGTGGTATAACGCTTTGGCATAATCAGTTGTTGCAGGACTAAGATAGATATGTTCAGTGACATGAATTTTATCTTGTTGGTTATCATTCATTCTTTATTCTCTTAAAAACATAACAGTTTAATGACCTTTTTTATGAAATTGCCAGACTGTGTAGTCTGGCAATTTTGATGGATTTTAATGGATACAAAACAATAAATGTTTATTATTTGCTCTGACTCTCGCTTTTTGGTTTAGCCACATAGTTATACACAACTAATAAAGCAAAAATAGCAACAATAATCATCATAATAACATCTTTATTTAACCATTTTGCCATATTACCAAGTAAAATACCTACACCGCAAAAATCGACATCAGAAAACGTGGTATTGGCAAAACCTAGTGATCCTAATACAGGCAATAATACCACAGGTAAAAATGTCACTAACAAACCATTAGCAAATGCGCCAAGCATTGCCCCACGGCGTCCGCCCATTGCATTACCAAATACCCCTGCAGTTGCACCACAGAAGAAATGTGGAACCACACCCGGTAAAATGAGTACCGCGTTAAGTTGACCTAAAACAAATAATCCAACTAATCCACCCAAAAAGCTAAATAAAAAGCCAATCAATACCGCATTGGGTGCATAAGGAAATACGACAGGGCAATCTAAAGCAGGTTTGGCGTTAGGGACTAATTTTTCTGAAAATCCTGTAAATGCGGGGACAATTTCGGCAAGAATTAGACGTACACCTTGCAATATGATAAAGACACCTGCTGCAAAAGTGATCGCCTCAATAATGGCATAAACTAAATAATTATCGCCATGACTAAGATTGTTTTCAACATAATCTGAACCGGCAAATACGGCTAAAATTAGATAGATAATCATCATGGTTAACGAGATTGAAATTGAGCTGTCACGTAAAAAGCTTAAGTTTTTTGGTAAGTTCATCTCTTCGGTAGAACGAGACCCTTTGCCAACTGCCTTTCCAAGCCAACCAGCTAAGACATAACCTAGCGTACCAAAGTGACCGAATGCGACGTCATCGTTACCGGTAATTTTTCGCATTTGTGGTTGAGCTAAAGCAGGGAAAAACGCCATAATTAACCCTAAAACCAGTGCGCCGGTGAAGACTAATTGCCAACCTTGAAACCCTGAGACAGTTAAAATAATACTAATCATACAAGCCATATAAAAAGTATGATGACCAGTTAAAAAGATGAATTTTAATCGCGTAAATCGAGCAACAACAATATTGGCAATCATACCAAACGCCATAATTAATGCCGTTGCTGTGCCATACTCATTTAATGCCATGGATACAATAGCTTCATTATTAGGAACGATTCCTTGAAGTTTAAACGCCTGTTCAAACATGATACCTAATGGTGTAATTGCGTTAATAAGTACTGTTGCACCACCACCTAATACCAAAAAGCCTAAAATAGTCTTAATGGTTCCTTTTACCGTATCGGCAAATGATTTACGTTGAGCTAATAATCCTACCATTGCGATTAAGCCAACAAGCACCGCAGGTACTTTTAGGATATCAACAATAAATTTTACTATTTCCTGAATCATAGTAACTCCTTAACGATTTGCTCAGTTCTTGGCAAAATGCTCAACGAGTTTTTGTTCTAAATCGTTGATATCAATAATATTGTTTAACACCACTAATTTATCGGCAGGAATCCCAGAACTGGTGGCTAAATCTTTTGTCATGACAAACAGATCAGCTTGATCGGGTGTTGCTGAAGCTAAATCAGCATGTGTAACTTCTGCATCAATATTTAATTTTTTTAGGACTTTTTTGATATTCATTTCAACCATAAAACTACTACCAAGACCTGAACCACAAACTGCCATAATTTTCATATTGTTTATCCTTTTACTCATTTCTATTTAATTTAATATTGATCAATCACAGCCAAGATTTCATCACGATGTTGTGCTTTAAAAATGGTCTGCATATCGTTTGATTCACCGAAGAGTGTTGCTAATTGCGTTAACATTTCAATGTGACTGGTGCTATCATTGGCCGCTAATAAAGTCACTAAATAAACAGGGTCATTATCTTCTGAATTGAATTTAACGCCTTGCTTGACCAATAACATTGACAATCCTAATTGATTTACACCCTGTTCAGGTCTGGCATGTGGCATAGCAATACCGGGTGCCAAAACGTAGTAAGGTCCTATTGATTCGTGTAACTGAAAAATAGCATCCACGTAATTTTGTGAAATAGCATTATTTTTTAATAATGGTGTTGCACAAAGTTGTATCGCTTCTTTCCAGTCTTTAACCGAATCAATAATATTGACTGTTTGGTTGGTTAACCATTTACCTAACATTTTTCCTCCATTAAAACCGATATAAAGTTAATATCTTTTAAAAAATTAACATACTGCACAATAATAGAAATTAAAAAATAGTAGAAATGTGATAGCGCTATCAAAGTTAAAATAAAATTTCTCTGTTTTGTGATACAGATAACATTTTTAATGAATGGATAACTCATATTTTTTAGAGTGTTAATATTATATCGATAATCATGATTAAAAAACAGCTTGAACAATCTGCACTTGATTGCTAGTCATGAAAAAATTTAGTTCATTATTCTTTGGGCAAACAGCCAGATAAATAAAAGGGTTAACGTTAATTGAGATAAAACATGCAGGATATAAAAAAGCGTAAGAGTACTGGGCAGATCACTTTGTTTGATGTCGCGAAACATGCTGGTGTCGGGGCTATGACGGTATCAAGAGCTTTACGGACACCTGAGCAAGTTTCGGATAAGCTCCGTCAAAAAATTCAATTGGCGATTACGACATTGGGTTATAAACCCAATGTCGCAGCAAGCTTACTGGCTTCTGCATCGGCGATTAAAGTTATCGCGGTCATTACTTCTAAAATATATGATCATTCAGCACAAATTTTACTTAATACTTTGCAAACCCACTTAGCAAAAGAAGGTTATACGACATTAATTATTGAATTGTGTCATTATTACAAATGCGAATCGCAATTAGTTAATACGTTAAGTAGTTATCAGCTTGAAGCAATTTTGTTCTTTCATGTCGAAGATGAAGCGTTAATTCAACAAATCATCAATTACAAAACAATACCGATTATGAATATTGGCAAGCAATATGAGGACTTAATAGATTTAAACGTCGAAATAGATGATTGTTTAGCTATGTATACGCTTACCGAGTATGCGATTAAAAAGGGTTATCACCATATTGGTTTACTATGTGCTAATCAACAGAATCATTTTTTTCAACAGCGTTTGCACGGTTGGCATAAAGCAATGTTAACTTATCATTTACCCAATCATAGAGTAATTAATGCAGCTAAACCTGCTAACTTTAGTACGGGTTCCGATTTGCTCTCCGACATATTACTCAACTGGCCTGAACTTGACGCTTTAATATGTACGACTGATGAATTAGCGTGTGGTGTGCTTTATGAATGTCAACGTCGGCATATTCGTGTCCCTTATCAATTAGCAGTAAGTGGATTTGGTAATAATGAATTTAGTGAAGTGAGCTTTCCACCATTAACGACTGTCGCATTACCTTCCAAACAGATTGGAGAATATACGGCGACTTTAATATTACATAAATTAAATAACAAAACGGATTTGAGTGAACCTATATTATCCCAATTAGAGCCAGTGATTCAAGCTCGAGTGAGTTTATAGTTGATCGTATTACATGTTAGATAAAAGAGAGAAAATAATGAGATAAATTTTATTCTCAAAATTCAGAAACAAAAAAAGCCTGATTAGAAAAGTAGGCTTTTTTTTGAAATTGGTCGGCGAGAGAGGATGACTCGCATTTCATGTTCGCCCTTCGGGTCGTTGCTAAAGCAACGTTGTCTCGCTACGCTCGGCTCGAACCTCTGTCGGTTCTCATCCTCTAAACTGAAGCGAATAATAAAAAAGCCTACTCAATGAGCAGGCTTCTTTATATAAAATTGGTCGGCGAGAGAGGATTCGAACCTCCGACCCACTGGTCCCAAACCAGTTGCGCTACCAAGCTGCGCTACTCGCCGTTAGGATGCGCATAATACTGCGCTAACCTCGATGTGTCAAGAGTTACCCCTAAAAATTATGATGATAATTTTTTATTTTGTGAAAGGGGCAGGTGTTTTGCCAATACGTTGATAAAATTCGGTAACAAATTCTTCATAACGTTTGTTAGCAACCGCTTCTCGAATCTCTGCCATTAAACGTTGATAATAGCGTAAATTGTGAATAGTGTTGAGTCGAGCACCTAAAATTTCACCACATTTATCTAAATGATGAAGATAAGATTTTGTGTAATTTTTACAGGTATAACAATCACACTCAGGATCAAGTGGTGTTGTGTCATCTTTATATTTGGCATTACGAATCTTAATGACGCCGTTAGTTACAAAAAGATGTCCATTACGAGCATTTCGGGTTGGCATGACACAGTCAAACATGTCGATACCACGACGTACGCCTTCAACTAAATCTTCAGGTTTGCCAACGCCCATTAGATAACGTGGTTTATCAGCCGGTAATTGAGGGCAAGTGCCTTCTAAGATCCGATGCATATCCGCTTTCGGTTCACCAACGGCTAATCCACCCACAGCATATCCGTCAAAGCCTATTTCGGTTAATCCTTTAATGGATATGTCACGTAATTCTTGATGTATACCACCTTGAACTATACCGAATAATGCATTTTTATTACCAAGTTCATCAAAACGTTGACGGCTTCGTTTTGCCCAACGTAATGACATTTCCATCGATTTTTTGACATAGTCCCACTCCGCAGGAAAAGGCGCACATTCATCAAAAATCATCACAATATCAGAACCAAGATCGTATTGAATTTCCATTGAAATTTCAGGCGATAAAAAGATCGAATCGCCATTAATTGGATTACGAAAATAAACGCCTTCTTCTTTAATTTTGCGAATATCACCTAAACTAAAAACTTGAAACCCGCCTGAATCGGTTAAAATAGGGCCATGCCATTGCATAAAATCATGTAAATCACCATGTTTACGCATAATCTCTTGCCCTGGCCGTAACCATAGATGAAAGGTATTACCTAATAAGATTTGGGCTCCAGTTGCGGCGACTTCTTCAGGTGTCATCCCTTTTACGGTACCATATGTACCAACAGGCATGAATGCAGGGGTTTCAACAGTGTATTCGACGCCACGGCGATCGAATTTCATACGTCCTCGACGAGCAAGTCCGTCTGTATTGTCTAATTCAAATTTCATGTCTTGTTAACCTCGTGCGACCAAATAAACAGTTTGGCGCAAATTATTGATATAATACGTCGTCGTATTACTAAATTTCGGCGCCTAGTTTATCGTGATCACTTACAATAGACAACATTTGGAGAGATTTTAAAAATTTTGAGATACATTATTCTATCATTGTCATTTTTAATTTTATTCATGATAACAGGTTGTCAAAGCCAATTTAATAAACCGCAATTTATTCTTTCTTCTCAACAAATTGACGCGTTATCTGAGCAAGATATCCTAAAATTTAATGAACAAATTTGTCGTGATGAAGATAAACAATCTATTGTTCTTGCTAATGATCATGCAATAAGTCAACGACTTAATCGCCTTATTCAATATCTGCCTAACACGATTAATAATATTCAATTAAATTATAAAGTTTATCTCAATACAACGCCTAATGCTTGGTCATCAGCAAGTGGTTGTATACGCCTAAACAGTGGGTTAATTAAACAATTATCCGATGATGAGTTATTGGCTGTAATTGCTCATGAACAAGGGCACATTGCGCTAAAACATGCGATAAACGCATTCCAACATGCCCCTTATATTGAAATTTATGATAAAGCGAATCAGACTGTTGTGATGATAAAAAAGGAGACCGCTCAGCAAAATGAAATTGATGCAGATAATTATGCGATTGAGATATTACGTAAACAAAAATTAAACCCTACCGCACTTATTAGCATGCTCATGAAAATGCCGGTATATAATGACGTCGATCTAACATCGCATCCTGCAATATCAAAACGAATTAATCATATTTCACAAAAACTGAAGAATATTAAGTAATAATGTTTTCTTCGTTTGCCAATCAATGGGTAAATGGTTACTACTTCGATTGGCAAATTTTAAAAACTCACCAATTAAATTTGTTTACCAGTAATAAACATCGCATCACCATAGCTAAAAAAACGATATTTTTCGTTAACGGCTTGTTGATAAGCATTCATTGTATTTTCATAACCAGCAAAGGCTGAAACTAACATAATTAAAGTCGATTCGGGTAAATGAAAATTTGTGATTAATGCATCGATCACATTAAACTGGTAGCCGGGATAAATAAAAATCTGAGTGTCGGCAAAAAAAGGCGCAATAGTGCCTGTTTTTTGGGCGGCACTTTCAAGTGCTCTAACCGATGTTGTGCCCACGGCGATAACTTTATTACCACGAGCTTTACAAGCTAACACTGCCTCAACAACTGTTTCGGGGACTTCTGCATACTCGGCATGCATTATATGCGATTCAATATTTTCAACTCTTACGGGCTGAAATGTACCTGCACCAACATGCAAAGTAACAAAAGCCATTTCAACGCCTTTATCTTTCAATTTTTTTAATAGAGGTTCATCAAAATGGAGCCCCGCAGTAGGTGCAGCAACTGCACCGGGCACTTTACTGTAAACAGTTTGATAAACTTCACGGTCTTGTTCATCATCAGGGCGATCAATATAAGGAGGTAAAGGAATATGACCAATTTTATTTAAAATAGTCAATACATCATCAGGAAATTGAAGTTCAAATAAAGTATCATGTCTTGCCACCATAATCACCTTAATTGAATCATCATCTCCTAATAAAAGTTCGGTACCTTCTTTAGGTGATTTTGATGCTTTTATATGGGCTAGTGCACGATTATTATTCAAAATTCGTTCAACTAAAATTTCAATTTTTCCTCCCGAAACTTTTTTACCAAATAAACGGGCAGGAATAACTTTAGTATTATTAAAAACAAGTAAATCACCGGGATTAATTTTATTAATAATATCGGTGAAAATTCCGTGTTCAATCTTTCCTGTATGACCATTTAAAGATAAAAGTCGACAGTCACTTCTTGTTTGAGAAGGGTGCTTTGCAATAAGTTCTTTGGGAAGTAAAAAATTAAAATCGGATAGTTTCATAATAGCTATGTCTGAAAAAAATAGGCATTAGTCTAAATCTCATAATACCAGTAAGCAAGTAATTATTTATTGCTTATTATTAAAGTTAGTTTAAAATTTTCGCTGCCTAGCTAAGGTTAGGAATAAAGTAATTATATTTAAAATAAGGAAAACAAAATGAAAAATCTCAAAAATACATTATCCATTGCGCTTCCTTTGGTTGCAGCAATGTCATTAGTCGGTTGTAACAGTATAGATAATATGACTGATCTAGGTATGCGTGGCATTCAAGCAGCAACACTTAGTGACGATGAAATAAAAACACTCAGCGCTAATGCATGTGCTCAAATGGATTCAAAAGCAAAAATTGCGTCTGCCAACAGTGCTTATACTAAACGATTGAATAAAATTGCCAAAACACTTGGCTATAACATAAATGGAACACCTATCACATATAAAGTATATCTAACTAAAGATATCAATGCATGGGCAATGGCTAACGGTTGTGTCCGTGTTTATAGTGGTTTAATGGATAACATGAATGACAATGAAATTCAGGGTGTTTTAGGGCATGAATTAGGCCATGTTGCTTTAGGGCACACTAAAAAAGCAATGCAAGTTGCTTATGCTACCGAGATAGCGCGTGATGCTGCTGCTTCATCAGGAAACGCGGCGGTAACTGCGTTATCAAAATCTAAATTAGGCACTTTAGCCACCGCTGTGGTTAACTCTCAATTTTCACAAAAACAAGAAAAAGATGCTGATAACTACTCTTTTGACTTCTTAGTAAAGAAAAACATTAATCCAGTAGGGCTTGCAACGAGTTTTGAAAAACTTGGTGGTGGTAATTCTGACTTATTAAGTAGTCATCCTTCTTCATCAGATCGTGCGGCTAATATCCGTAAAAAGATTGCCAGATTGAAAAAATAATATCGAGTCAATAATTGAATCAAAAGCACCTAATTTGTTGGTGCTTTTTGTTTTTATGTAAATTGAAATTTCAAGACGAATTTAATAATATTAATCAATAGACATCCAGAAGATATACTTCATTTCTTTACCTATCATCTCGCATTTACAAACTACTTATTTTTACTATTTAGTCATGTCATTACAGGATTATTGTAAATAACTATCTATTTATCAGATTGTTAAAATAATTTAATGCTTCTTTTCATACTTCACTAAGCAAAATTAAAAATAGTTATACTTAAATTAATAGGTTTTATTGATTTTAATTGTTTAAATTGATCGTTTTTTTACGATCAATGTATAATTGTGAAAATTTTTGAAAACTATCTGTAAAAAACGCTTGTTTTGTTAATTTTTCTGATCATTAAAAACGAATAGAGATGAAATGAATGTGCAACATTTAAAAATTTTTACTCATCCGAAAGTTTGGTTGTAATTGAATTCTTTATCTTAATTTATTAAATGGATTTGTATCAGTAATGCATTAATTGAAAACAAATTTTTTTGATTTTTTTAAAATTTTGCTGATTAATTTACAAAGTTAAATATCCAATAGTGTCTAATCAAGATCAATAAGCAAAATTATGTAATTAAATATTGATATTGTTATTAATTAGCATCTGTTTTTTTAATTTTAAAAGTAATGAGTACATGTTTTTATACGTAATTAATCTTAATAAAAATAGTTATATGCGGTAATGATAGTTTTTTGCGATCATGTTGTTATGTATTGATCGTTTTTTGTGATCAATATATAATTGCGAAAATATTTGAAAAAAAAATGTAAAAAAATTTTTGTTTTGTTAAATTGCCCGCTTCTCAAAAAATCGTTTTGAATCAAGGGATAAGAAGTTTATGTTCAAAATTTATCATTTTTGCTAGCCCAAAAATTGAGTAATAAGTTGAACTATTGTTTCATTAATTAGGTGTTTTTCTTTTAAAAAAACAATTGATTATAAATTATTGTTTTGATTGGTCAGCAGAATAACAATTTAGTCAATAAAACCTAATAAATAAATTTAATTATAAAAAAATAAAGCAATTGACCTTAAAAAGAAAGGAAATAAAGTAGATGAAAAAACATAACTGGACCCGGCATTTACCTTGTCTGGGGATAAGTGCTGCTTTTTTACTCGGCTCAAATGGTGTTTATGCCGGTGCGGATAACGTGCCCAAATTGAACATTATCCGGGATGAGTTTAATGCAGAAGAAAAGCTTAACTTAAGTATCTATAATCCCAAGCTTAAGCTGACCTCGCAAGGGCTGTTTACCTCACCAATGGGATTTTATGTCTATACTAACTACCCCTCAAAAATAGCGGAATATCAGATTACGGTTTACCGTCAATCAGACTTAGATAACCAATATCCCTTAAAGACGTTCCGTTTTAGTGATATCAGTCCGGATGAGGCCGTATTATGGAGCGGGGAAACGGATAATGGTGAGCCGTTATCAATTGACAGCGAGTATAAAGCGATTTTAAGCACGACCGGTTATGCAGGCCAAAAAGATACCGTCTATGCAGTGCCATTTAAAACCTTAGGTTACGGCAGTGCACAAATCGACAATCCATTCACCGCCTACCGCAAAATGACCCCCACGTCGAATTTATTATTTGGCCAATTAAAATCAGACAGCACCATACCGGGCTTTGGTGAAAGCCGAATAAACCATCAGGGCATCGTCACCAGTGCACAAGACCGTAAAGTGGTCATTCAAATGGCGGGACTGGAAGATAAAAAAGCAGTGATGCTCAATGGTGAGCGCTTAGT